>NC_004193.1:1706149-2026878 GCF_000011245.1 Oceanobacillus iheyensis HTE831 | reverse complement strand
TGGCGATCTATCGGAGAATTCGGAGTATGATGCTGCGAAAGATGAACAGGCATTTGTAGAGCAACGTATTACGCAAGTTGAAAAAATGATTCGTAATGCTGTAATTATAGAAAATGATAATGATAATCCTAATATTGTATCACTTGGTAAATCCGTTTCTTTTGTGGAGTTACCTGATGGTGATGAAGAAACCTATACAATTGTAGGAAGTGCTGAGGCAGATCCGTTTGAAGGAAAAATATCCAACGATTCCCCAATGGCAACAAGCTTATTAGGAAAAGAAATTGGTGAAGAAGTAACCGTAACAACTCCAGGTGGAGATATAGATGTTCGAATTACAAATGTAGAGTAAGTTTAAATGCCTGTAGAGTGACATACTTTATAGGCATTTCATTTTTGAAGTAAAACCAATTAAAAATGAATAATGTAACCTGAAAATCCCTGTTAGAAACGAATGATATAGAGTATGGTTACCGTTGTGATATTTCCATACAAATTAGTTGTCACTACGATAATACGGTAGTATGCTACAATTATAAAGATGGGGAGGGAATCTGATGAGTCGTGATATGAATCAAACGAGATCGGATAAATTTGAAAAAAGAAGAAAAAGTACAAAAGCTATAACGATTGGTATAATTGCTGCTAGTATACTAGTTATAATTCTCCTCGGAATATGGGTGTTTGGTGGTAGTGGAGGAAAAGAACAAAATGCTAATGAGAATGAAAATTCATCATCAGATGAAGACTCTGATTTCCTTATTACGGAACCAGATGAAGAAGAGGAAGAAAATAATAATTCTACAGACAACGAAGAAAATGGACAAGATGAACAAAATAATGATAATAACGAACAAGAAAATGAAAATGAGCAAAATGAAGATAATGAACAAAACAACAATGTAGAAACAGAATCAGTAGAACCATCGGATGAAAATGTCTCAGACGCATATACAGGCAATTGGGATCCAATTGGTACAGAACAAGAAGGTCCACATACAACAACGTATGATGATGGTTCGCAGGATCGAATTGAAATTAAAGAAGCAACTTCAATGGTAACGGGAATTGATGCGGACAACATGGTAGAATGGCTTGTTGAAAATGGTGGCGATCAAAAAGTAATTGCGACCGTTTCAGATAAGGATGAAACACAAACGTTTCGTGTATACCTTCAATGGGTTGATGGTGAAGGTTGGCAGCCTACCAAAGTAGAAGAGTTAATTGAGAATGATAAAAAATAGTTTTTGGGGGTCACTATGACAATAGGAATTATTGGAGCAATGGACGAAGAGATTGCACTTTTAAAACAACAAATGAAAGATATGGAAGAATTAGAGGTAGCAGGTTGCTACTTTTATACAGGGCATCTACATGACAAGAGTGTCGTATTACTATTATCGGGTATCGGAAAAGTAAATGCTGCTATGGCTACAACAATTCTACATGAGCGATTTTCCCCATCTATGATTATAAATACTGGTTCTGCAGGTGGGTTTGCTAGCGATTTACAAGTAGGAGACGTAGTAATTTCTGAAGAAGTATTGCATCATGATGTGGACGCAACAGCGTTTGATTATGTATATGGACAAGTTCCTGGTATGCCTGCAACGTATAAAGCAGATCAACGACTAGTTGAATTGTCCTCTGAAGTTATGAAGGATATAGAAATTAACTCAAGAATCGGTGTTATTGCAACAGGTGATTCATTTATGCAACGAAAGGATCAAACGGATATTGTTAAACAACGATTTCCAGGTATGCTAGCGTTAGAGATGGAAGCAGCCTCTATCGCACAAGTATGTTATAGATACAATACGCCTTTTGTTATTACTCGTGCATTATCTGATATTGCAGGACAAGAATCCTCTGTATCGTTTGATCAGTTTTTACAGACAGCTGGTAAAAATGCCGCTCAATTAATTATAAATATGGTAAAAAAAATATAATTTAATAAACACTACAAAACGCAGCCAAATAATCTCAATTAATTTGGCTGCGTTTTGCATTTTACATAAAATGTGTTTATGCAGTGATACTTAAAAAATTGAAAACCTCGATAGCGAGCAAATCATTACCTAGTCGCACTTACGTTGCATAAAAATGCATGATCCGACAGCGTTCTCTTTTAATTGTCTCTTTCCTTCCGATAATACTCATGAAATACTTTCATTAATGCCCTTTTTTCAATTCTTGATACATAACTTCTAGATATGTTTAATTTCTTAGCAATCTCACGTTGAGTCATTTCTTCTCGATCATTTAACCCATAACGATAAACAATGACTTCCCGTTCTCGTTTATCCAATACAGAAAAATACTTCTGCATTTTTGATATCTCCATATTTAACTGAATATACTCAATTACATTTTCATTCTCTGCTTCTAAAATATCAATCAAACTGATTTCATTTCCTTCTTTGTCTTGGCCAATTGGGTCATGAAGGGAGACATCTTTCTTAACCTTCTTTAAGGCACGCAAATGCATTAAAATCTCATTCTCAATGCATCGAGCAGCGTATGTGGCTAATTTAGTACCCTTATCAGTAGAAAAGCTTTCTACGCCTTTAATTAGACCAATTGTACCGATGGATATTAAATCCTCCATATCCTCACCAGTGTTTTCGAATTTTTTTACAATGTGTGCAACAAGACGAAGATTATGTTCAATGAGTTTGTTTCTTGCGACCTCGTCACCTTCTTGCATAAGTTGGAGATATTTAGATTCTTTATCTGGGGGGAGGGGCTGCGGAAAAGAATGATTCTTTACATAAGATACAAAAAACAATGCCTCTTTAATAATAAGGCCAAGTACGGATAATATACCGGACAAACGCGATCACCTCCTAAAACTGTAGCATATGTGTCAAAGTAGCTAGGTATTAGCCTATGTAACACTTTATGAGTGAAGAAGTGAAATCGTGTCTGTCCATATAAAATCGATGCATTAAAAAAAATCTACGCTAAAGAGTTCCTTGGTTAACGGGAATTAGCCAGAGTAATATTGGATATAAAACCTCTAAAGAAATTCATTCATATATTTGGAAATAATTCATTACTGCATTCAAGTGCAATAGTAGCATCATTATGAGCTACCTTCTTATTTTTAATAATCTGGTATGGCTCTTTTCCTTTCCCTGCAATTAAAATAATATCGTTGGGAGAAGAATAATTTATTGCCTCACGAATAGCTTCTTTTCGATTTTCAAGACACGTATATTGATGATGTAACATTCCGTTTTCAAGGTCTTGTAATATATTATTCGGATCTTCATGTCTTGGATCATTAATCGTTAATATAACATAATCTGCGACAGATGCAGCTTTGGCTAATAACGGACGTATACTTTTGTCTCTATCACCACCTGTTCCTACAACAACAATTAATTTGTTTTGTTTAAAAGGAAGTAAACTATTAATTGCCTTTGTTAGTGCATCTGGAGTATGAGCATAGTCAATATAGATATGTCTATTTCCACTACTTTCTAATTTTTCCATTCTTCCAGGTGGGGTAGGAGTCCCTTCAATTGATTTAACTAAATCTGTTAAAGGAATTGATTCTTTTACATAAACGGATGCGATCGCTGCTAAAACATTATAAACATTAAACTCTCCCATAAGCTTTGTTTGTACTTGAAAGCTTCCCTCTGGTGTTAATAGTTCAAATGAAGTTCTGTCTTTATAATATTTTATAGCGGTAGCCCTGAAATCAGCCTGTTCATAAATTCCATACGAAACGATTTGTACAGGCGTTCGTTTCTGAAAATATTCGTACCAATTATCATCTCGATTTAACACTGCAATTTTTTGTTTATTAGGTTGAATTGCTAGCGAACTAAATAATTGCACCTTGGTAGCAGCATATTCTTCCATACTACCATGATAATCCAAATGTTCATGGGACAGGTTGGTGAAGGTAGCAACGGTAAAATCAATCCCCCATAGACGGCCTTGTTCTAATCCATGTGAAGATACTTCCATTGCCACATGTGTCACACCTTGATTTTTTGCTTCATATAGCATATGTTGATTTGTTAAAACATCACTTGTTGTATTATTACTGCTAGAATAGATATCTTTATTTATCTGGAATCCATTCGTTCCAATCAGGGCAGTAGAAAGTTCATTATCCGTTAATAAATGATTAATAATGGTTGTCACTGTAGTTTTTCCATTTGTTCCTGTAACACCGTATATCGTTAAATTATGAGATGGATGTTTATAAAAAGTAGCAGCAAGTGTTGCTATAGCTTTATTTGTATCGGGAACTATAATTAAAGTCGCTTTATTTGTATCGAGATTAACTTCTCTTTCTGCTACAATACACGTTGCACCATTCTCTACAGCCTCGGCTACAAAATTATGTCCATCTACAGTAAAGCCACTTATACAAATAAATAAGGAGTTATCGTCCACTTGACGAGAATTGTGTGAAATTGAGGAAATAGTATTAGGTAATTTACCTATTTGTTGTTTTATTTTTAAGGATGAAATAAGTTCATAAGTATTCAAGGTGATGTCTCCTTATTTTTAAGTTATCATATTTAAGTTGTTAGTAATATTTCCAATTTCCATATTTATTAATCTGAAAAATATAGAAAAAAGAATCCAATTTTATCAATTGGATTCTTTTGTGTGTTCTTTATACATATCCGCAAGATCATTGGTAGTTGTATTATCTGATAATTTAACTCCTGTTCGATATGCAGATCTTGTAATCATTAAACTTGCTAATGGGGCTGTCATAAATAGAAAAATTATCGCTAAAAGTATTTTTGCATTCATTGTACCATGAGATAAGAAATGAATAAACACTGCTAACATAATTGACATTACTCCAAGAGTCGCACTTTTTCCTGCTGCATGTGTACGGGAATATACATCAGGTAGACGCAATACTCCAATAGCGGAGACAACCGTAAAGAATAAACCAATTATTACCAATAACACTACGACTGTATCAATCCCCTGGCTCAATAACAGCACCCCTTTCTAAGAATTTTGATAGGGCGAAGGTACCAACAAAAGCTAGTATGCTTAACAGAAGTACAACATCCGAATAAACGATTGTATCTTGTTTTATCATGATAATACCAATAAAACCTACAAGCGTTACGCCAATCGCATCTAAAGCTAAAATTCGATCAGGAATGGAAGGACCAATGATTACACGTATAAATAACAAAGCAAGCGTTATTGCCATGATTACTAATGCAATCGTAAGAATCGTATTCATCATTACTTTGTCACCTCCATAATCGCTCGTTCGAATGTATTCTGTACATCACGAATCACTTCTTCTCGATCTGGAACATCAATGGCGTGTACATAGATAGTCTTACTATCTGGTGAAAAATCCATTGAAACGGTACCAGGAGTTAAAGTAATTAAAGCAGCAAGCAATGAAATTTCTAAATTGGTCTCTAGTTTTGTTTCAACAGCAACGATTCCTGGTTCATTGTTAAGTTTTGGGCTTAATACTATACGTACAACATCTATATTTGCTTTAATTAACTCCTTTAAAAATAAGAAAATTAATTTAATAGCTGCCCAAACTCTTTTAAAATAAAACTCGCTTTTAAGAAATCGTCTGATGAAAAACAACAATAATATACCAATAAGGTAACCTACTACGAAAGTAATTGCGGTATAATCATTCTGTAAAAACATCCATAAAAATGCAATTAATACATTTAATAAAATTTGAAAAGGCATAATCACTACTCCTTAAGGACAGATTCAATATAATTTGAAGGATCCATAATCTGTTCAGCAACATCTAATGAGTAAGTGAAGATTGGCTCAGCTGCGAATCCTAAAATTATCGTTAATGCAACTAATGGTACCACTGGTAACAATAATTTACCGATAGGGATATTTGCTTGTTCTTCTGTATGCTTTTGCTTACCCCAAAAGGCATAACTGAATATTTTCATCATCGAAAATAGTGTTAATAAACCTACAAGTAATGCTACTCCAGAAATCACATATTGTCCTTCTTCAAAACCTGCCAAGATGATCGGGAATTTACTGAAGAATCCACTTAAAGGAGGTATTCCAGCTAATGAGACAGCGGTAATAAAGAACATCCATGCTAGGGCAGGATGACTTCCAAGTAGTCCTCCCATTTTCTTTAAATCAGTTGTTCCTGTTATTTTCTCTGTTACACCAGCGAATAAGAATAATGCAGTTTTTACAATCATATGATGTGCTATATAATAGATAGCGCCCGCCATAGCTAATGGCGTGAAGATTCCTAGTCCCATAACCATATATCCAACCTGACTAATAATATGGTAGGAAAGGATACGTTTGAAATCAAATTGAGATACAGCTCCTAACACGCCAAATAACATTGTAAAACCAGCGATGGTGACAATAATTCCTTTATGAGTGAATCCAGGATCATGATTGAAAATAACTGTAAAAGTGCGAATGATCGCATATATCCCGACCTTGGTAAGTAATCCACCAAATAATGCTGCAATTGCAGCTGGAGGACCAAAATAGGATTTTGGTAACCAAAAATAAAGAGGGAATAGGGCACCTTTTGAAGCAAATACAATAAATAAGAGGATAGCTACCACATTTAATGCACCTGCTTGGTCAAGTTCTGCAACTCTTTCTCCTATATGAGCCATATTCATTGTACCAGTAATAGAGTAAATCCACGCAATTGCTACTATAAATAACCCGGAAGCAAAAACATTGATAATCACATATTTAAATGATTCTCGTAACTGATAGCCTGTACCACCATGGACAATTAATCCGTATGAGGCAATTAACATTACCTCAAAAAATACAAATAAATTAAATAGATCACCGGTTAAAAATGCTCCATTTACACCGATTAGTAAAAAGAAATAAAGTGGATAGAAATAATACTTTTCTCTATCCGGACTTATTGTTTTAAAAGCAAAGAATAAACATACCGCTCCAACAAGGGTAGCGAGTAATACCATAAATGTTGACAGTAAGTCAGCAACTAGCACAATACCGAATGGGGCATCCCAATTACCTAGTTCTAATACTAGAGTACCATGTTGGTATGCATAAATAGCAAGATATATAGCTAGAGCTAATAATATAATTATGGAAATACTACTAATTATACGCTGTACTTTATGGTGCTTTGCAAACATTAATAATATAGCACCTATTATAAATGGTATTATAATCGGCAAAATAACTAAATTACTCATCAGCAGAACCCCTTAACTCTTCTAAATCATCCGTTTGATGCACTTTATATGTGCGATATGCCATAACAAGCAATAGAGAAGTTACTGCAAAACTAATAACAATTGCTGTTAGTACTAATGCTTGTGGAAGGGCATCTGCATAGGCATCAGATTCAAAACTTAAAATTGGTGCAATACCTCTTTGTAATCCAGACATGGTTAGAAGAAGTAAGTGTACACCATGTGAAAGTATTACACTTGCTACAGCTACACGGAGTAGACTTCTGGACATGAATAAATAGATACTGACACTGAATACTATTCCAATGATGATTGACATCAATAGTTCCATTAATTATCATCCTCCGCGATTGTTAATATTATCGTTAATGCACTACCTACAACGACAAAATATACACCTAAATCAAATGGTAGTGCTGTAGTCAATTCTACTTCCCCTAAAAGGGGGATATGAAAATAGTCAAAGAATTGAGTTAGATAAGGAAATCCAAAGAGCATGGATACCACACCGGTTAAACTTGCAAATAGCAATCCAATTCCAATAATCTTAACAAAGTCAATTGGTATGGATTTACGAATTGTTTTCATATCGAACGCTAAATAAAGAATCAAAATGGCGCTGGCGGTCATCAAACCACCTATAAATCCCCCTCCAGGACTATTATGTCCGGCTAACAGTAGGTAGATGGAGAACGCAAGTATTATAAAAATTAACATACGAGCAAAAGTTTGTAACATAACATCATTCGGTTTTACTTGTTTCATACATCTTCACTCCCTTTGAAACGGAGTTTTATAAGGCTGATTATTGATAAAACAGCTACCCCTACAACAAGAATCTCCAACATAGTATCTAAACCACGAAAATCAACTAGAATGACATTTACAATATTGTATCCTCCTGCGAGTTCTTTTGAGAATTCAGTGAAGTACTCGGAAATAGATGGCATTCCAGCTGTACTACCCATTGAAAATGCACTTAATGATACAAGTGTTATCATTACTCCAAACGAAATTGAAATAATAAGCTTTATCGCATGTATACCTTTGCTTGTTTTTTCTTTTTTCAATTTAGGTAAGTGGTAAAAAGCAAGCATGAAAAGAATTACAGTAACAGTTTCAACAAGTAATTGGGTTAGTGCTAAATCGGGTGCACGGAATACAACAAAAAATAGAGCTACAATATATCCGGTTACTCCTGTAAGGATAATCAATCCAAGACGATTATTGATAAATGGTACTGCAATAACAGAACCAATAAATACGATAGCAACTATCCAGATAAATGGTTCGATTGGGGAAAGTTCCATCGTGTTAAACGAAGGAAGATTAAACTTATACATCGTATATCCTATAAGAAGAATCATAAATCCACACATATAGATAAAATAGTCCCGAAGTCGCCCGGTCATTTGAATGCGTGTTATCCATTGCGATCCTTTAATTAATCCGTCATAACCATAGTCATAGGCATAATTAAAGATGTCTCTTTCACCAAGGTAAAAAGCAGTTTTCTGCCATTTACTCATTGACAGGTATAAAATTACTCCAAGAACGATCACACCAATTGTCATAAAGAGTTCTGGTATAAAACCATGCCAATGTGTAATGTGAACATTGAAAAACTCACCTGGGTTTAAAATTCCTGGCAAAATACCAGCCATCGCAGGCTCTATTAACGAATAAGCTAATACATTTGGGAATAGACCAAATAAAATAACTAGAATTCCTAAAATAACAGGACTTATTAGCATTCCAATTGGAGCTTCATGTACATGGTCTACTTTTAGTTTGCTTCCATCAAATTTACCAGTAAATGTACGGAAGAACATAATCATACAGTATAAGAAAGTAAAAACGCTAGCGATCCAAGCGACAATAGGTATGATATATCCCATTGTTTCTAGATTAAATATACCGTATTCCGTTGCATTCAACATACCTGTAAAGAACAATTCTTTACTTAAGAACCCATTGAATGGTGGTAATCCAGCCATTGAAGCTAATCCAACTAGAGAGACAGTTGCTGTAATAGGCATAATGGTCATTAAACCACCGAGATTTCTTATATCTCTTGTACCAGTTTCATGATCAATGATACCTACAGCCATAAATAAGCTTCCTTTGAAGGTAGCATGGTTAATTAAGTGAAATACTGCTGCTAAAATAGCAGTAGTATATAATGCATTATTACCATCTTGGAAGTAGAATGCAGCAGAACCGACGCCAAGTAAACTCATAATTAAGCCTAATTGACTAATAGTCGAAAAGGCTAATATACCTTTTAAATCTTTTTGACGAACAGCGGATATAGATCCCCACGCCAATGTAGTTAGTCCAGCAATTGTAATTATCCAGAACCACTCAGGGCTTCCTCCGAACACACCTGTTAATCGAGCGACAAGGTAAATCCCCGCTTTTACCATTGTAGCGGAGTGAAGATAAGCACTAACTGGGGTTGGAGCTTCCATTGCATCTGGTAGCCAGATATGAAAAGGAAACTGAGCAGATTTTGTAAATGCACCTAATAATACAAGAATCATTGCAGGTAGAAATAGTGAACTTGCCATAACAATATCTGCATTTGCAATTAATTCACGAATACTGAATGTACCAGCGATTACATATAAAAGGGAGAATCCTCCAAGCATCGACAAACCACCAAATACAGTGATATACATTGATTTTTGAGCACCGTATATTGATTTTTCTCTGCCATACCAATAACTAATTAACAAGGACGAAGCAATACTAGTTACTTCCCAAAACACATAGATAACTATTAGGTTATCGGATAAAACGACTCCTAACATTGCTCCCATAAACATTAAGAGATATACATAAAAATTGTTCAGCTTCTCTTTAATATCTGAGAGATAAAATATGGAATAAAGTACAACTAATGTACCAATCCCAGTAATTAATAAAGCAAATAATAGACTAAGACCATCTATGTATAAATTAAAATTGATACCAAGGGAAGGTACCCATGCAAGATGTTCAGAAATTACATTTCCTTCTCTAGTACTTGATAAAAACGAAAGAAAATAGATAAATAAAGTAAAAGGCAAGAGTAAAACAAACCAGCCAGTATGCACTTTCCTTACATATTTATACAAAAACGGAATAAGAATGGCTATCAAAAAGGGGGATAGAGTAGCCCAATGTAAAACTGTCAAAGATAATTCCTCCTTTTCTAACATAAAAAGCATATTTTTTTATTTAGTTATCTTTTGGTTTTTTAATTAAGATTCCACAATGGAAAGAAATCATCCATACTGAATTTAAAATTCCTTGTATTTAAGTTACATACAATATCTCTGTTGTGATAACTATATAGATGCTGAACTATTTAACAGTATAACCTATAAGAGAAGTGCATGCATGTATAAAGTATGCAAAAAAACTAGCTTTAACTTTTTATATTAAATAGGAAAAAACAGCCTCAAATTTCAAAAAAAAGTCAAAAAAAAGGACCTTCAAAAGTGAAATTTGAAGATCGCTTGCTTGTTTTAGACAAAATTAAACAGTATTTTTGATTTTGTGAGAAAGACAACGTTTATGAATTTCCTCTTCAAATAAAGAAAGAAAGTCAGGACTTAACTGTAATTCGCATGCTGTATAATAGGATTCAAGCAGTAATTCATCTGATAAATTTTCCATAATACAGCCTCCTCCTACCCTTCATCTGTCTTAAAGTTATTAATAATTTAACACGTAATTTCACGTTGGACAAGGTTGAAGTTATCTACATCAGTATGTAGATAACTTGTGTATAAAGATATAAATAACTTCTGTAATATCCGTTATATAAACTTTTATAATGTTAGTAAAGTTATCCACAGAATCGATATTAGTAGTAATTTGTCGAACGATTCTTCTGATTATATTGACAATGAAGTGATGAATTCCAATTAATCTGCATACAATTATAGTTTTATTATGGTTATTGCTTTAAAAAACCTAGTAAGATGTAATAGGATTAGTTATAATGAGATATTGCATTAGTGATAAGATGGAAGAACATGAGGTGTGAAGATGTTATCTAGATTTTTACCAAATGAACATGTGAAAAGTATATTTGACTTGCAACCTTCAACATTAAAAAAACGTGGTATTAAAGGGATCATAACTGATTTAGACAATACCTTAGTTGCTTGGGATGTTAAGGATGCTACTCCTGAGGTTGTTAGATGGTTTCAAGAAATGCGTGAAAATGATATTAAAGTAACGATAATTTCAAATAATAACCAAGAGAGAGTACAAGTATTTTCTGAGCCTTTAGAAACCCCGTTTGTTTATAGTGCAAGAAAACCATTGAGTAAAGCATTTAAAACAGTAGCTAAAGAAATGGAGTTATCTAAGGAGGAAATCGTGGTTGTAGGGGATCAACTTTTAACAGATGTTTTAGGAGGAAATTTTGCAGGATTTTATACTGTATTAGTTGTACCTATTGTAGAGACCGATGGGAAAATTACAAGAATAAACCGTACGATCGAACGCAGAATTCTGAATTATATGCGTCGTAAAGGAAAAATAAGCTGGGAGGAATAATTTTGGAGCAATTGATTTGCCAAGGCTGTGGAGCAGAGATACAAACTTCTGAGGAATCTGAAGTAGGTTATGCGCCGCCAAGTTCTTTAAATAAGGAAATAGTATTGTGTAAACGATGCTTTCGTTTAAAACATTATAATGAGATTCAAGATGTAAATATATCGGATGATGATTTTTTACAAATGGTAAGTTCTATTCGTGATACAGATGGATTAATCGTACATCTTATCGATATTTTCGATGTGGACGGAACATTATTAAAAAGTTTACCAAGAATTACGGGTGCCAATCCAATACTTCTCGTTGGTAATAAATTAGATCTTCTTCCAAAGTCAACGAATGTAAATAAGCTGAAAAATTGGTTGCAACGGGAAGCTAGTCAGTTAGGAATAAAAGTAAAAGATATTGCGTTTATTTCTTCAAAAAAAGGAACGGGGATTGATTCACTAAAACAATTAATCGAGACATATAGAGGTAAAAAGGATGTATTTATTGTTGGTACAACAAATGTTGGTAAGTCTACATTTATAAATAAGTTGATTGAACAATCAACAGGGGAAGCAAATGCGATTACTACTTCATATTTTCCAGGGACAACATTAGGCTTTATTGAAATTCCTTTGGATGAACGTAATGTTTTAGTAGATACACCTGGAATTGTAAATAAACAGCAAATGGCTCATTACGTTTCAGATAAAGATTTAAAGACAATTACACCTAATAAAGAGATTAAAGCAAGAGTGTATCAATTACAGGATCAACAAACCTTATTTATAGGAGGTTTAGCTCGTTTAGATTTTCTAAAAGGGGAAAAACAGTCATTTGTATGCTATTTTTCTAACGAGTTATCCATTCATCGAACGAAACTGGAAAAAGCAGATGCGCTTTATGAAGATCATTTAGGAGCGTTATTGTCGCCCCCAGATTCTGAATCAGTGAATAATCTACCTGAATTTGTGGGTAAAACGTTTAAATTAAATGATGAGAAAACGGATATTGTATTTCCGGGATTAGGGTGGATCAGTGTGCAAGGAAAAGGAGCAACTGTACAAGCTCATACTTGGAAAGGCATTTCTATTACTGTACGCAAGTCACTTATTTAAGATGTGGGAGGGGAGAACGTTGACGTTATCTTTAAAATTGATTGGTTATCCAATAGAACATTCAATGTCACCATGGATTCATAATGAATTTCTAAAACGTTCAAATCTTGAAGGTACGTATGAACTTTTTGAAATAAGCCCGGAAGAAAGCTTTGAAGATAATGTAACAACACTCAAAAAATCTGTCTTGACGGGTTTTAATGTTACGGTACCTTATAAACAAAAGATTATGCAATTCTTAGATGAAGTTGATGATACAGCAAATTTAATGGGGGCAGTAAATACGGTATCTATTAGAGACGGGAAATGGATTGGATATAATACAGATGGTATAGGTTATTTACGATCTTTATATGCAGCATATCCTTTCTTAAAGGGAGTAACGAATAAGCGTGTATTAATCCTTGGAGCTGGTGGAGCGGCGCGTGGTATTTTCCATGCCCTAGTAAATGAAGGCTATAATAATATTAAAATTGCTAACCGGACTTTAAGCCGAGCTGAATCAATAATTGGAACAAATAAACAAGCTTTAGCAATCAGTTTGGAAGAAGCTGCAGAAGAGTTACATCAATTTGATTTAGTTATTCAAACGTCTGCCGTTGGAATGAATGAACCACGCTCGATTATTATATTAGACAGGATTAATGAAGATACGGTTGTTAGTGATATCGTATATCAACCGTTAGAAACCCATTTTCTGCAATTAGCAAAACAACGCACTCCCTATATTCACCATGGACACACTATGTTGTTATATCAAGCACAAGCAGCTTTTGAAATATGGACAGGAACAAATGTCAATGTATCCGGAATGGATATGCAAATCGAACAAATATTGAAAGGAAGATAATAATGCTAACAGGAAAACAAAGAAGATTTTTACGAGCTCAAGCAAATCAACTTAAACCTATTTTTCAAGTCGGGAAAGATGGGGTTAATGATAATATGGTTATACAAATAGAGGAAGCGCTCGAAAAAAGAGAGTTAATTAAAGTTAGTGTTCTTCAAAATTGCATGGAGGACAAGGACGTAGTTGCTGAGCAAATCTCGACTTCAGCTAATGCTGAGCTTGTACAAGTAATTGGGAATAATATCGTATTATATAAAGAGTCAGTTGAAAATAAACAGATTAGGTTACCATAACAGAATTACAGAAGGTGATTAATATTGAGGGAAATAGGTATCCTTGGTGGCACTTTTGACCCTCCGCATCTGGGTCATTTATTGATAGCGGAAGAAGTTAGAAGAGCTAAAGAATTAGATGAGATCTGGTTTATTCCTACGAATACACCTCCTCATAAGGAGGACACGACTACAAGTGCAGACCATCGGACATCGATGATACAATTAGCAATTGATAGTCATCCGTCTTTTAAGTTAAATGATATGGAATTAAAAAGGGAAGGGAAATCATATACGTATGATACGATCCAGGAATTAACAGACTTGTATCCTTCTCATACTTTCTATTTTATTATTGGCGGAGATATGGTGGAGTTTTTACCTAAATGGCATCGGATAGATGAATTATTGGAAATGATAACATTTATTGGTGTGAGCCGTCCGGGCTATTCATTGCAAACATCTTATCCTGTTGATTTTGTAGATATTCCTACTATCCAATTATCCTCTACAATTTTACGTGAAAGATTACAAAATAGGGAGTGGATTCGATATCTACTACCCGATTCTGTTATGCAATATGTGAGGGAGCATCAGTTATATGGATTTGGACGTAATTAAACAAGATGTGCAAGCTCAGTTAACAGAGCATAGATTTGCACATACTCTAAGAGTCGTGGATACTGCTGTTGAGTTATCCAAACGATTTAATGAGTCTATTCGTAATGCGGAACTAGCGGCTATTTTTCATGATTATGCAAAGTACTATAATCAATCGACAATGAAGCAGATTATTATAGAAACCGATCTCCCTAATGACTTGTTAAATTATCATCATGAATTATGGCATGGACCGGTAGCGTCGCATATTATAAAAGAAAAATATGGGGTAGAGACCACAGATGTACTAAATGCAATAAAATATCACACGACTGGCAGAGCAAATATGTCTCAGTTAGAAAAAATTATCTTTTTAGCAGATTATATTGAACCAGGCAGACAATTCCCTGGAGTGGAAGAAGTCCGTAAGTTAGCACAAGAAGATTTGACTAAAGCTTGTTGGATGGCAGCTAAGAATACGACGATGTATTTAATATCGAAGAATAATACGATATATCCTGATAGCATTCATGCCTATAATGACTTGCGAAATCAAATTAATGGAGGAATTTAAATGGATAAACAAGAGTTGATAAAACATGTTGCAGAAGCATGTGATGATAAACGTGCAGAAAATATTGTTGCATTAGATATGAATGAGGTATCTCTAGTTGCAGACTATTTTCTAATTTGTCATGGAAGTAATGAGCGACAAGTTCAGGCAATTGCTCGAGCTGTTAAAGAAACGGTTGAAGAAAAAGGGTTAAGTATAAAACGAATAGAAGGATTTGATCAGGCTCGCTGGGTGTTAGTTGATATTGGAGATATAGTATGCCACGTTTTCCATAAAGATGAACGCTACTATTATAACTTGGAAAAACTATGGGGAGATGCAAATCAAATCCCGCTACATTTAGGACAGGAACGCTAATGTATGGTATATAGTAAAATGGCCACTCTTTATGATCGGTTAATGGTCGATGCACCATATGATGATTGGGTAGCAGTTATTCAAGAGGTGATTGGATCAAATACGGACCGTCAAATTAAGTCGATTGTGGACTTTGGATGTGGTACGGGAGTAATTACAAGAAAACTTGCTGTTCAAGGCTATGATATAACAGGAATTGATGTATCTAACGACATGCTAGAACTTGCAAAAAAAGAGTCAGATCCTTCTCTTTCTATTAATTGGTTACAACAAGATATAACTAAATTAAGTAATATTCCATATATGGATATGGCTATCAGCTGTTGTGATGTTGTAAATTATATTGTAAATCCTAGCGATTTAACTGATTTCTTTGATTCAGTATACCGTTCACTAAATAATAATGGACTATTTCTTTTTGACGTTCACAGTTTGCAAAATGTTGAAGAAAACTATATGAATAATACGTTTGCGGATGTAACAGAAACGGCTGCTTATATTTGGTACTGCCAACCAAGTGATCAAGAGGGAGAGATGTTCCATGAATTAACCCTCTTTGAAGAGAATCAATCGGGGAAATATGAACGTTATACTGAAACACATCACCAACGGACATTTTCAGTTGAATATTATAAAAAATTACTTGGTAATTCAGGATTCAATAATATCGAAGTTTTCGCTGATTTTTCCTTTGAAAGCAAAAATCATATTCAAGAAGGGGAAAGAATCTTCTTTTTGGCTAAAAAAAATGGATAACTTTTATGTTTTTAATGAAGGTAGTTAAAGAAGGAGAAATGAGATATTTGTCGAATTGATATATATCTTATAAGGTCAGTTTCAGAAGGAGGTGAAATTCTGTTGTTAAATCTTCTGAAAAAATCCTCGTTTTTCTTGCTTGCAGGATTAGCTGTTTTCTTCTTTGTGGTATTTACTAAAAAGCAAGATTCCTCTGCAGAACTCCCTATCGATACAAAGGATACCGATGAACTATTTCAAGATGATACTAATTCTGAATCAACAGTGGATAATGAACAATCTTTAGTTGTGGATGTAAAAGGTGCAGTTCAAAGCCCTGGAGTCTACACAGTTGAACAAGATGATCGTATTCACGATGTGATTGAATTAGCTGGTGGATTTAGTAAGAATGCTGATCAATCTCAAGTTAATTTAGCTCAACTTGTACAAGATGAAATGATTATTGCAGTTCCAGAGCAAGGTGAACAAGAAACTAATATAAGTTCAGGCATTAATGATTCAAATGATAAAATACGAATAAATTACGCATCAGTCCAAGAAATAGAACAATTACCGGGTATCGGCCCAAGTAAGGCAGAAACAATTTTTCAATACCGTGAGGAAAATGGATTGTTTCGTGAATTAGAGGACTTATTAAATATTTCTGGTATTGGCGAAAAAACCATTGAATCATTAAGAGATTATATTCAAATTCCATAGAGAGAAAAAGCTTTTATAGCAGTGTAATAAAAGGAGACGAGTCTGAGATGGAGAGAATTTCATGGGATCAATATTTTATGGCGCAAAGCCATTTACTATCACTAAGAAGTACTTGTACAAGACTTGAAGTAGGAGCTACTATTGTACGGGATAAGCGAATTATAGCTGGAGGATATAATGGTAGCGTTACTGGAAGTGTACATTGCACAGATGAAGGTTGTTATGTCATTGACGGCCATTGTGTCCGTACAGTTCATGCAGAAGCAAATGCGTTATTGCAATGTGCTAAATTTGGCGTGCCAACTGAAGGTGCAGACGTGTACGTTACTCATTTCCCTTGTTTACAATGCACCAAGCAATTAATTCAAAGTGGGATAAGAACTGTTTATTATGCTGAAGACTATCATAATCATCCATATGCAATGGAATTATTTACTGAAGCAGGAGTTAAAACAGTTAAAGTCCCGCTCCATCAGTTATCAATTGATGTAAATGTGGAAGAAAAAGCACAATTTATTCAAGAGATAATTGCTAAAATTGATGAAGTATCAGGGAATGATACGGAAATCTCCCGTATTAAAGAAAAAGCAGAGCGCCTATTTAAGTAGGTACATATCGATGAAAGGGTATTGGTATTATGCTGCGATAACAACAGGGGCAGCTATTCTTTTTGTTATTACTAGAGCAGAATGGCTGCCGCTGTTAATTATTCTTTGGTTAATTTGGTTAAAGACGCGTAAGGGATTACCCACTTTACCTTTTATAATTTCAATAATTTCTTTCTGTTTTTTTATATTCTATATCCCTGAGGTTGAAGAAGGGGTCGAGAAGGAAGACTTCCAACACCAATCGTCACCATTAACTGGTAGCATTAATGGATCGGTCGTCATAACAGAAGACTATATGCAATTTCAGTTGGATGGATCACAATCTGAATCGAATGTTAACTTTTTGGTTATGTACTTTTTTGACCAATCTCCACGATCACAAGCATTATTCGTTAAGAATAACGAATTATTACATGGTGCCACATGTACAATTTATACCTCTCACGAATCTATAGAAAAACCACCATCGAGTACTAACCCTGCCCAATTTAATTATCAACAATTTCTTCTTCAAAAAGATATTCACTATCAAATCATTATGGAAGATGTAGACCAACTACACTGTACAAATCCGAAACCATTAAGTCATATATATTTGTTACGCCATCAACTTATTGATTACGTGAAAGGAAGGTGGAGTGATGAAACTGTTACATGGTTAACCTCTATTGTATTTGGTGATGATTCTATGATGGATGAACCTACGGAAGAATTATTTCAACGATGGAGTTTATCTCATATCATTGCAATCTCAGGATCAAATATCACTTTAATAATTACAATTGTGTTCTTATTACTAGTAAAAGGAAATATTGTTACAAAAGAAAGGGCGCAAACGCTTTTAATTTTATTTTTACCTTTTTATGGGATATTAGCCGGCGGGGAGCCTTCGGTTTGGAGAGCAGTTTGGATGATTACGATATTGCTTATCGTACAAAAGTTTAAAAAGAAATTTCTGTATATAGATATATTTAGTTTTGTATTTATGTCATTAATTCTTTTTGATCCTTACGTTATATATGAACTGGGATTTCAATTTTCCTTTGCGGTCACCTTTGGCATTCTTCTATCCGCCAAATGGATAACTCATTCAACCTCAACTCTATGGAATATAGTCCAGATCAGTTTTGTATCTCAAATGGCTATCCTCCCACTACAATTACATTATTTTTATATTTTTCAACCACTATCGATTCTACTCAATGTCATTATTATTCCTTACTTCACCTTTTTGGTCATACCATTTATGTATATTGCTACGTTATTTTCTTTCTTTCCAAAGCATTTGCTTCTCATTTTAGATAATTCTTTTCAATGGATTCATTCTATCGTAGTAGCTTTTCTAGTATGGGTTGACACTTATTTGTCATTTCCTTTGCTTATGAGCGGGTTATCTATTGCGGCGGTATTTGCTTATTATATTTTTTTCTTTCGATTTATGTATGAACTAGAGCTAAAAAGAATGAAGATGGCATTTTTATCAGGAGTACTTTTTTGCCTACCTGTAATCATTGGAGCATTGAAACCATATGTAAGTGACGAAGGAATTGTTACAATGTTTGACATTGGACAAGGAGATGCCATCTTAATTGAGACTCCGTACAGACAAGACACAATTTTATTGGATGCAGGATCAACCTTTGATTTTGAAAGTATGGAGGCAAATAGAGGTGTATATAAACAAATATTACGTCCTTATTTTTATTCCAGGGGGATAACGCATTTGGATGCAATTATATTGACACATGAAGACTTGGATCATATTGGAAGTCTGGAGTATATTTTAGAAGAAGTAACCGTTGATACAATTTTGGTCAGTTCATTTTTTGATGATCAGATAATCAATGATATTCAGTCTTTATTTCCAAAGCAAATTATTAAAAGAATTGAAGCAGGGCAGATAATCAAAGCCGATTTTACTAATTTTTATGTTCTTTCTCCAACTAGTGATCATCAGACGGTAAATGATAATTCATTAGTAATGTATGCTGATTTAGGGGGCAAATGGCTTTTTACTGGAGATATAGGAAGCGGAGTAGAAAAGTCATTATTAAATAATCATCCAGAAATGAATATCGATATTCTAAAAATTGCTCATCATGGAAGTGATACGTCCAGTGATAGTGAATTTATTGAAAAAATAGATCCTGATTTTGGATTGATATCGGTAGGTAGAAATAATCGATATGGTCATCCCGCGGTTGAAGTAATTGAAACAATGGAATCAAAAAGCATTGATATTCTACGTACAGATATGCATGGTGCCATCCAATATTTTTTTTCAAATAATCAAGGAACATTTTTAATACATTTGCCATAAACTATCTTTGTAAAGAAAATAAAAAAGAAGAGATGCTATAATCCCTTCCTTTTTGTAATTCATTCTTCAATTATTGACCGATAAAACTAATTACTACGCCAATAGCAAAGATCAAAAAGAAGAATAAAAATGAAAAAGTAAAACCTTTAATTGAATCAACTACATCATTACCTTTATACTGCACATCTTTTTCAAACTCGTTCAACTTGTACCCCTCCTATTATCACAATTTAAGTATAAATGAATTACTTTAAAAAATCTACCTCATTAGACAACACATATGAAAGCCAATTTTAGCAAGAGTTAACATCTATACTTTTACTATTATCGGAAAACCTAACGATAAGTAAAAAACATCGTCAATAGGGATAGTTTCTAGAGCTTTTCCTATGGCGTTTAATATAGATGAGCTAGGGGGAGAAGACATCCAATGCAAATATATTTTTCTCCTCCTAATAAATAAAATATCACTTGCTATTCATTTCATTCCATTTTAACATATTGATATAATATACATAGGTGTGTGAATGAAATGTCAATAACGAATATAGTAAATGATATTAAGAAGTCCGTTCAACCTGTTTACCTTGCATTTGGGACGGAGTCATATTTTTTAGAAGAACTGAAACAGGCTCTGATTAAACAAGTATTAAATGGTGATACAAGTAATTTATCGTTATACGATTTAAATGAAATGCCGATTCAAGAAGTTCTTACAGATGCAGAGACATTCCCTTTTTTTGAAGAAAAAAAACTGATTATAGCTACCAATGCATCATTTTTAAAAGCAAGACCGGACAAGCTTTCTTTTGAACATAATACTTCTTATTTAGAAGAGTATGTTCAAAATCCTCCAGATTATACAGTTTTATTAATTATTGCTCCTTACGAAAAATTAGATGAACGCAAAAAGATAACAAAACAACTTAAAAATAATTCTCAACTTGTGGACTGCCAGGAAATTAGAGAACAGGATGCAAGAAAATGGCTAGAATCAATCATATCAAAAAACAATATAACAATGGATGCAAAAGCTAAAGATATGCTAGAAGCAGAAGTTACGACTAATATTCAGCTATTACAGAGTGAAATAGAGAAAATGGCGTTATACGTTGGAGAGGGTGGACATGTCAGTGAGGAAGATGCTCAACGATTGATTTCTCACACTCCAACAAGCACCTCATTAGCAATGGTAGATGCAGTTATGCATGGAGAAATTCAGCGAGCAATGAGAATTTATAAAGATTTAGAAAAGATGAATGAAGATCCTATTGCAATGATCGGATTATTATCTTATCAGTTCAGAATGATCCTTCGGGTAAAATTAATGAAGCAAAAGGGATATACACAGTTCCAAATGCAAAAACAAATTGGTGCTCATCCATATGTTATTAAAATTGCAATGTCAAGAGAAAAAAATATTTCACAGGATAAATTAGAACAGATAATCCAGCGACTAGCTGAAACGGATAGTGTAATGAAACAAGGAAAGATGGAAAAAAGTTTAGCGTTTGAACTATTACTTATGGAATTAATAGTTGCATAAATAAAGCCGAATGAACTCCAAGGTTCATTCGGCTTTTTTTTCTAAAAGGAGATCTTTATCCTAATAGTATTATAATGCGTTTATTTTGTTAGCTAAACGAGATTTTTGACGGTTAGCAGCGTTTTGGTGGATGATACCTTTTTGAGCTGCTTTATCAATGTGTTTTGATGCAGATTGGAAAAGAGACTTCGCATTATCTGTATCGTTTGCTTCTACTGCTTTTTCTACACGCTTAACTTCTGTACGCATTGCAGAAAGTTGTTTGCTATTAGAAACACGTTTTTTCTCGTTAACTTCTACACGTTTAATTGCAGATTTAATATTTGCCATTTCATTCACCTCCTACAAAAGCTTTCTATAGTTCCAGATTCGATTATTCAAATACTTCTATTTTAAGTTCTCCTTTTCTCATCAGGACAACAAGTATTGTACCAAAGCTAACGTCGGTTTTCAATAGAATTGTTGCTTGTTCAAGATAAAATAAAGTATGAATTTATTAAAACGGCTCATTCTAAGAATGGAATTATAATTTGAAAGGATGAGAATATGGAAGAACAACAAATCCCTTTCCAGGTTCGTACTGACTTAGCAATTGAAGCGAAGGATATGTACACAGAATCAAAACCTGAAGAAACAAATGATAAAGAGATAAAAGGAGTAACATTTAAAGAAAGATCGGTTAAAGATATTAAGGTATCCTATGTAGATATTGATGAAGAGGGAGAAAAACTGCTTGGAAAAAAACCAGGTTCCTATGTAACCATATATGCTGATGGAGTAAAAAAACAAGATACGGATCGTCAAGGACAAGCAGCCCAGGTACTAGCAAAAGAACTAGAAGACCTAATGAGAAAAAATAACGTTACTAAAGAAAGTACTTGTTTAGTTGTTGGGTTAGGAAATTGGAATGTTACCCCGGATGCTTTAGGGCCAATGACTGTAGAGAAAGTATTAGTAACCAGTCATCTGTTTCGATTACAATACGAGACTGTAGCGCAAGGCTACCGTGATGTTGCTGCTGTTACTCCGGGGGTTATGGGAGTAACCGGTATAGAAACAAGTGACATTATATTTGGGATCGTTGAAAAATATAAACCTGATCTTGTAATAGCTGTTGATGCATTAGCTTCTCGCTCTATTAATCGGGTAAATGAAACGATTCAACTTTCCGATACGGGCATTCATCCTGGTTCTGGAGTTGGGAATAAACGAAAAGAAATCAGCAAAAAAACATTAGGTATTCCCGTAATCGCTATTGGCGTACCTACTGTTGTTGACGCAGTTACGATAACAAGCGATACGATTGACTATGTTTTAAAACATTTTGGTAGAGAATGGAAAGAAAAAGATGACCCATCTAAATCTTTAACTCCTGCAGGAATGTCGTTTGGAAATAGAAAATTAACAGATGAAGATTTGCCGAATATGGAAAAAAGAAAGACGGTTTTAGGAATTGTAGGAGAGCTATCAGATGAAGAAAAACGAAAACTTATCACAGAGGTTCTTACGCCGTTGGGGCATAATTTAATGGTAACTCCAAAAGAAGTAGATGGATTTATGATCGACATGGCAGAGGTTCTAGCTAATGGTATAAATGCTGCATTACATGAAAAGGTTGATGTTGACAACTTTGCAAACTATTCTCGTTAGCTCTATTAAATACTCTATTTTTTATAATTACACGGTTCTACTTTTTAAGTCCCTCTCATAGATTATACTAAGAGTCGGATGAAAGGTGGAGTCGTGTATTCTTATGAAAAAAAACATCAAGCCCTTTATACAAGTCTTTTCAAGGAGAAGTGGACTATACCTAGCAAGCGTACTTGTATTATTTTTAATGATTAGTATCTTAACTACAGTTCAACCGGCTTATCGTTTTTCTTCAACAATATTGTCTGATTGGACAAGAAATATAGATGAATTGGTTTTTTATAATATGTTAGGTATGGAAAATCGAGCATACAAGAGTTCCTTCCCCGATGATGAAGAATTGCCAAAGTTATCATCTATATTTTTTCAGCTGACAACTAATTTACAACCAAGTGATCCAAGGAGTCTATTAGGGAATGAATTACCTGGTTTTTCCATATATGATAGTCAAATTCTAATGGCAAGCGGTGATAATCATTTTACAAGTTTTCCTATTGAATCTAATCCTCCTTTGGAAGAAGTGTTGAAGGATAGAGAAGCTGTTGTAGAAGATGACGTTGATGAAGAGCTTCCTCCAGAAGAAGATATAGAGCAAACTACTGGTGATCGAGATGTTGTGTTTCTCTATACAACACATAATCGAGAATCGTTTTTACCACATTTGCCAGGTGTGGAAGATCCTAACTCTGCGATGCATGCCGAGATTAATATTTCTAAAGTCAGTGAACGACTAGGACAATCTTTAGAACGAAAAGGTATTGGTACTTATGTCGATAATACAGATTTTGGTCAACAACTAAATGAACAAGGGAAAAAATATCACCAGTCCTATGAAGTATCTCGAGAAGCAGTAGAAACAGCATTTTCTGGAAATAAAGATATTCAGTATGTATTTGACTTACATCGTGATGCGTTACGTAGGGATAAAACAACTATAGAAATTGAAGGCGAAAGCTATGCCAAACTGATTTTTGTAGTTGGAACAGCACATGAAAATTACGAAGAAAATATGAAAACTGCTACAGAGTTAAATGCACTTATTGAAGAAAAATATCCTGGATTAAGTAGAGGTATTTATCCAAAAGATGGATCAAATGGAAATGGTGTATATAATCAAGATGTTTCTGGTAATGCACTATTAGTTGAATTTGGGGGAGTAGACAACACGATGGAAGAACTTTATCGATCCGCTGATGCGTTAGCTGAAGTATTTAGTGAATATTATTGGGATGCAGAAGAAGTTTCCAATCCTTAGGAGGTAGTAATATGCGTGGTTTAATAATATTGTTGATTATGGTTATATTTTTCTTATCAGGGTTTGTATTTGGAATGCAAAAAGATGAACAAGCATCAACAATAGAAACTACTGAAACGACACCTGCTATAGAAGAACCAGCTACGCCTGTATCTCAACAACCATCAATGGAACAAGAAGCAAACGTATATGAAATCGAAGAGGGCCAATATTCCTTAACTAATAAAACAGCATCGGTATTAGAAGCTACGGTTAAAAAAGTATTTGATATTATTGTTGGGATTATGTATGAAATCTCGAAAATCTTTTTTTGATAAACCTATTTTGTTTTAGTTAACAATTGAATCTCAAGGCGTCAATTGCTATAATCATCCTAGTAATTGACGTCTTATTTTAATATAGTATATATAGAAACGTGTAGGATTAAAAATAGGAGTGTGCATGAAATGGCGAACAAAAAAAGAAACGTCAGGAATTTTTCGATTATCGCTCATATAGATCATGGGAAGTCTACTTTAGCTGATCGAATACTTGAAAATACAAAAACAGTAACAAAACGTGAAATGAAAGATCAACTATTAGACGGAATGGATTTAGAACGCGAACGTGGAATTACAATTAAATTAAACGCAGTTCAACTAGCTTATACAAGTAATAAGGGTGAAGATTTCATTTTTCATTTAATAGATACACCAGGACATGTCGACTTTACATATGAAGTCTCACGAAGTTTAGCTGCTTGTGAAGGAGCGATTTTAGTAGTTGATGCTGCTCAAGGAATCGAAGCTCAGACATTAGCCAATGTGTATTTAGCGATGGAAAATGATCTTGAGATTATTCCTGTTATTAATAAAATTGATTTGCCTAGTGCAGATACTGAAAAAGTCAAAAAAGAACTAGAAGATGTACTAGGAATTGATGGTGACGATGTAATATTAGCTTCTGCAAAAGCAAATATTGGTATTGAAGAAATTTTAGAGCGTATTACAGAGGTTGTACCAGAACCAGCTGGTGATGGTGAAGCACCGTTAAAAGCTTTAATTTTTGATTCTTTATATGATTCGTATCGTGGTGTTATCGCTTATGTGTGTGTGAAAGAAGGTTCTATAAAAGTTGGCGATAAGATTCAAATGATGGCGACTGGTAAAGAATTTGAAGTTAATGAAGTTGGAGTATTCACTCCTAAAACGGTGGTGAAAAAAGAATTACACGTAGGAGATGTTGGTTATTTAACAGCTTCTATAAAGAATGTAGGAGATTCTCGTGTCGGGGATACGATCACTCATGCAAATCGAAAAGCAAATGAAGCTTTACCGGGTTATCGAAGATTAAATCCTATGGTGTTTTGTGGTATGTATCCAGTCGATACCAATGATTATAATGACTTAAGAGAAGCTTTAGAACGACTTGAATTAAATGATTCGTCATTACAGTATGAGCCAGAAACTTCACAGGCATTAGGTTTTGGATATCGCTGTGGTTTCTTAGGTCTTTTGCATATGGAAATCATTCAAGAACGAATAGAGCGTGAATTCGGTATCAATTTAATTACAACAGCTCCAAGTGTTATATTTGAGGTTGAAAAAACAGATGGAGAAGTATTAAATATCGATAATCCATCAGAAATGCCTGATCCTCAAGTTGTAGAACAAATACGTGAACCTTATGTTGAAGCGACTATAATGGTTCCAAATGAGTATGTTGGTCCAGTTATGGAGATTTCACAGAAAAAACGTGGTAATTTTATTGATATGCAATACTTGGATGACATTCGAGTAAATGTCGTTTACCATATACCATTATCTGAAATAGTATTTGATTTCTTTGATCAACTAAAATCTAATACAAAAGGATATGCGTCATTTGACTATGAATTAATTGGCTATCAACAATCGAACTTAGTTAAGATGGATATTTTATTAAATGGAGATACAATAGATGCATTATCTTTTGTTGTCCATCGTGATTTTGCATATGAGCGCGGAAAACAAATTGTAGAGAAATTAAAGGAGTTAATCCCAAGACAACAATTTGAAGTACCAGTACAAGCTGCGATAGGCAATAAAATAGTAGCACGATCAAATATTAAAGCGGTGCGTAAAGACGTTACTGCTAAACTCTATGGTGGAGACATAACTCGTAAGCGTAAATTATTAGAAAAACAAAAAGAAGGAAAGAAACGCATGAAAATGGTTGGTTCCGTAGAAGTACCACAAGAGGCATTTATGGCAGTACTGAAGATGGATGATAACTAAAAAGAAACTTGTATAAATAGATAGAGGGGGGACTGATAGAGTAATATCTATCAGTTTTCCTTTTTATTAGAAGGGTCGATTAATTTTGGATTCAATAAAAGCAGTATATATACACATTCCATTTTGTAAACAAATATGTCATTACTGCAATTTTGTTAAATATTTTTATATGGAAAACAAAGCTGACGATTATATTGAAGCGCTAATCCATGAGATAGATTGCACTGTAATTGGATATAATGTTCATGTGGATACCATTTATATGGGTGGAGGTACACCTACCGCTTTAAATATACAACAACTCAAAAAACTATTTAATTTTTTAGGTAGAAAATTTAATTTAGAATCTTGTAAAGAGTTTACGATTGAAATAAATCCCGGTGACATCGATCATGAAAAAGCTCAGCTACTTTCTTCGTATGGGGTTAACAGAGTTTCATTTGGTGTACAAGTAATGGACGATGACATGCTACGAAAAATTGGAAGAATGCATTGTGTAAAAGACGTCTATGAAACAGTAGACTTATTAACCAAAAATGATTTTCGAAATATTAGTCTCGATTTAATCTATGCATTACCAAACCAAACAGTAGAACACTTTGAAAAAACATTACACGATGCGCTTCAATTTGGATTACCACATTATTCAACCTATGCATTGCAAATTGAACCGAAGACAGTGTTTTTCCATAAGCAGAATAAAGGTCAGCTACAGCGCCCTCCAGAAGATGCAGAAGTGGAAATGTATCGGATATTACAACACGAGATGAAAAAACGTGGCATAAGGCAGTATGAAATAAGTAATTTTGCAAAACCAGGATATGAAAGTAAACATAATCTTACTTATTGGAATAATGATTATTATTACGGTTTTGGTGCAGGTGCGCATGGATACATTCCAGGTAAGCGTACTTCCAATAGTAAGCCACTTGGTACATATATGCGTGCTGCTAAAGAAGAAGGAAGTGCAATTGACGAAATCGAAGAAATCACTAAAAAAGATCAAATTGAAGAAGAGCTATTTTTGCAACTACGTAAAACATCTGGAATTGATAAGAAGATGTTTGAGCAAAAATACGGGGTATCTCTTGAGCAATTGTATGAAAAAGAATTACAGGATTTATTAGAACAAGGTTTACTAAGATTGATAGATGGGAATTACCGTTTAACGGATAGAGGAATGCTATTGGGGGATCAAGTATTTTCCAAATTCTTAATGCTACAATCTGCTGGTGATAAAATTATTCAATTGGAAAGCTAAACTGTTTGACAAAGAAAAAGGGATTTGATAATTTATTTATAGAATTAGCACTCAATAATCAAGAGTGCTAACAGAGGTGATCATCATGTTAACTGAAAGGCAACTGATCATTTTACAAGTCATTATTGATGATTTTATTGAAACTGCACATCCCATTGGGTCTCGTGCATTATCAAAAAGCGAATACCTTCCGTATAGTGCAGCAACTATCCGGAATGAAATGGCTGACCTAGAGGATTTAGGTTTTCTTGAAAAAACCCATACTTCATCAGGTAGAATTCCTTCAGAAAAGGGTTATCGTTATTATGTAGACCACCTTATAGGTCCTATGAATCAACACGAAGCGGGAATATTACGTAAGTATACTGACGGAGAGTTTTTTGAATTTGAACAAGTAGTACAAATGACTGCAGAAGTATTATCTGAACTAACAAATTACACTTCGATAATCTTAGGGCCAGAAATGTTTGAAGCTACGTTAAAACAAATTCAAGTACTAACATTATCCGATCATACCGCTGTAGCAATTCTAGTAACCAGTACAGGTCATGTAGAGCACCGTTCGTTTGCCCTACCTGAAGGTATAGCTTCTTCAGATTTAGAGAAGTTAGTGAACATTTTAAATGATCGTTTAAAAGGCGTGCCGATTATTCGATTAGGAGAAGTTATTTCTACTGAAGTCGCACAACTAATGCATCGTTATATGGATGATTTTGAAGCTTCCTTTGATTTACTTCGAGCATTCTTTATGAACGAACACCCAGTTAAGTTGTATTTCGGTGGGAAATCAAACATCTTAATGCAGCCTGAGTTTAACGATGTAGATAAAATTCGATCATTTTATGCCTTAATCGAACAAGAAGATGAAATAGCAAATCTCTTGAAAAATACGCATCAAGGTATTAAAGTATCGATTGGTAATGAAAATAAAGTTGAGGCGATTAAAGATTTAAGTCTCATAACTGCATCTTATCATGTAGGAGATAATCTTATGGGTACAATTGCATTATTAGGGCCAACAAGAATGGAATACAAAAAAGTAATTTCATTAATGAAGGGAATTTCCGATGAAATGACCAACACGTTAGATAGGTGGTATAAGGGAGATTCTTAACTTAAGTTCTTAATAGAACGTCTTGGTTTTCTAAATAGTGCAATCATGATATAGTCAATGATGGAAATTGAAAGCGAGGTGCCACTAAAATTGAACGAAAAAGATAATCAAACAACTTCTGAACCAGAAAATGAACAAGAAATAATTGATGTAAATGATTCTGGTGAACAGCCAGAGGAGAATGAAACAGAACAACCTCAAGAAGAAGCTGTTGAAAATGATGAAATAGCTAAATTACAACAAGAAAAAGATGAAACTTACAATCGTTTAGTACGTCTTCAAGCAGAATTTGATAATTACAAACGAAGAACGCTAAAAGAAAGAGAAGCGGATCGTAAGTATAAATCACAAGATCTTATTACAGAACTTTTACCAGCTATTGATAACTTTGAACGAGCTTTACAGGTTGAAGTTACAGAAGAAAACAAAAGCATTATTGATGGAATAATGATGGTGTATCGCCAACTACAAGAAGCTCTAACATCTCAGGGTGTTGAACCAATTAAAACGGAGGGTGAGGTATTTGACCCGAATCTTCATCACGCTGTAATGCAAATTGAAGATGAAAATATGGATTCCAATACAGTTGTAGAGGAATTACAAAAAGGATACCAGCTTAAAGATCGTGTTATTCGCCCTGCGATGGTAAAAGTGAATAAATAATCGAAAGTTATTGCAGTTAAGGAGGAAACAAACAATGAGTAAAATTATTGGAATTGACTTAGGAACTACAAATTCATGTGTATCAGTAATGGAAGGCGGCGAAGCTGTTGTTATTCCGAATCCGGAAGGTAACCGTACGTCACCATCCGTAGTCGCTTTTAAAAATGGTGAACGCCAAGTTGGTGAAGTAGCTAAACGACAAGCAATTACAAATCCAAATACCATTCAATCTATTAAGCGTCATATGGGAACAGATTATAAAGTGAAAATTGAAGAAAAAGAATACACTCCTCAAGAGGTTTCTGCGATTATTCTTCAATACATTAAGTCGTATGCAGAGGATTACATCGGCGAAAAAGTAGAAAAAGCTGTAATCACAGTACCTGCTTACTTTAATGATGCAGAGCGTCAAGCTACAAAAGATGCAGGTAAAATTGCTGGACTAGAAGTAGAACGTATTATTAACGAACCTACTGCAGCAGCACTAGCATATGGTATTGACAAAGAAGATCAAGATCAAACAATTCTTGTTTATGACCTTGGTGGCGGTACATTTGACGTTTCTATTCTTGATATTGGCGATGGTACGTTTGAAGTAGTATCTACTGCAGGTGATAATCGTCTAGGTGGAGATGATTTTGACCAAGTAATCATCGATCATATGGTACAAGAATTTAAGAAAGAAAATGCAATTGATCTTTCTCAAGATAAAATGGCAACACAGCGCTTGAAAGATGCTGCAGAAAAAGCGAAGAAAGATTTATCTGGTGTGACACAAACTCAAATCTCATTACCATTTATTACAGCAGGAGATGCTGGTCCATTACACCTAGAGATGACAATGTCTCGCGCGAAATTTGACGAGCTGTCTTCAGATTTAGTTGAGCGTACGATGCAACCAACGCGTAAAGCATTAAGTGATGCAAGCTTATCCAAGAGCGATATTGATAAAGTAATTCTTGTCGGTGGTTCTACTCGTATCCCAGCTGTACAAGAAGCGATTAAAAAAGAATTAGGTCAAGACCCTTCAAAAGGTGTAAATCCAGATGAGGTTGTAGCACTTGGGGCTGCAATTCAAGGTGGAGTTCTTCAAGGAGATGTAAAAGATGTTTTACTACTTGATGTAACACCATTATCATTAGGTATCGAAACAATGGGAGCAGTAACTACTAAGTTAATTGAACGTAATACAACTATTCCAACTAGTGCGTCTCAAACTTTCTCTACTGCAGCTGATAATCAAACAGCTGTTGATATTCACGTCCTTCAAGGTGAACGTGAAATGGCTTCAGACAATAAAACGCTTGGACGTTTCCAATTAACTGATATACCACCAGCACCACGTGGTATGCCGCAAATTGAAGTAAGCTTTGATATTGATGCTAATGGTATTGTTAACGTGCGTGCAAAAGATCTTGGTACGAATAAAGAACAATCCATTACAATTAAATCTTCTTCTGGCCTTTCTGATGATGAAGTGGACCGTATGGTAAAAGAAGCAGAAGAAAATGCAGATGCAGATAAACAACGTCGTGAAGAAGTAGATTTAAGAAATGAAGCAGATCAACTTATCTTTACAACAGATAAAACAATCAAAGATTTAGATGATAAAGTATCTGAAGAAGATAAACAAAAAGCAGAATCTGCTAAAGATGAATTAAAACAAGCGCTTGAGTCTGGTGATATGGAACAAGTGAAAGCGAAAAAAGATGCTTTAGAAGAGCATGTTCAACAATTGTCTGCAAAGCTTTATGAACAAGTTCAACAAGAAGCTCAACAAGCTTCTGGCGAGCAAGGTGAAGAAAGTGGAAACCAGGACGATGATGTTGTAGATGCTGATTATTCTGAAGTAGACGATGATGATAAAAAATAATAGCTGATGAAATAAATGAAAAGTCAAAGTCAGGATTTTCTTGACTTTGGCTTTTTTAAGGATATATGGAAATAACTATTTGCTTTAGACAAATAGTTGATGATAAGATAAAACTTATGCTATAAGTGTGTCGGGAGAGTGATGTAAGATGGGCAAAAGAGATTATTATGAGATTCTAGGGATTGATAAATCTGCATCTCAAGATGAAATAAAGAAAAACTATCGTAAATTAGCTCGTAAGTACCATCCAGACGTGAATAAAGAAGCGGATGCAGCAGAAAAGTTTAAAGAAGTAAAAGAAGCTTACGAAGTACTTAGCGATGACCAAAAGCGTGCTCAATATGATCAATTTGGACATTCAGGACCACAAAGCCAAGGCTTCGGAGGATTTGGCGGTGGAGCACAAGACTTTGGAGGCTTCGGAGATATATTTGATATGTTCTTTGGGGGTGGAGGTCGTTCTCGTGATCCCAATGCTCCGCAACAAGGTAATGATTTACAATATACAATGATTTTAGACTTTGAAGAAGCGGTATTTGGTAAAGAGACCGATATTGAAATTCCAAAAGAGGAATCTTGTGATACATGTAATGGATCAGGTGCAAAACCAGGAACAAAACCCGAAACATGTTCGCATTGTCATGGATCTGGTCAATTAAACCAAGAACAAAATACGCCATTTGGACGTGTTGTGAATCGCAGAGTATGTAACTATTGTCAAGGAACTGGTAAAATTATACCTGATAAATGTAATACTTGTGGTGGCTCAGGAACAGTACAAAAGAATAAGAAAATCCATATCTCCATTCCAGCCGGAATTGACGAAGGTCAACAAATTAGAGTGGCAGGCAAAGGGGAATCTGGAAAAAATGGTGGACCAGCAGGAGATTTATTTGTGGTAATTAAGGTTAGACCACATGATTTCTTCGTACGTGAAGGGGATCATATTTTCTGTGAATTGCCTCTAACCTATGCTCAGGCTGCATTGGGAGATGAATTAGAAGTTCCTACAGTACATGGAAAAGTAAAAGTCAAAGTACCAGCTGGAACACAAACTGGAAAAACTTTCAGAATCAAAGGAAAAGGTGCACCAAATGTACGTGGCAGAGGCCATGGCGATCAGCATATTAAGATCAAAGTGATGACACCTACAAACCTTTCAGAAAAACAAAAAGATTTACTCCGAGAGTTTAATGAACTTGGAGGAAATGAATCAACAGATGAACAAGATGATAATATTTTCCAACGATTTCGTAGAGCTTTTAAAGGAGAATAACGGCGCAAATTTTGCGCCGTTTACATAGATATTTTTCCATTAGACGGGTGGTAACCACAAATGAAATGGTCAGAGATAAGTATTCATACAACAAACGAGGCGATTGAACCAATTTCGAATATTTTACATGAAACAGGTGCAAGTGGTCTTGTTATTGAGGATCCATTAGATCTCGAGAGGGTGGAGAAAGCTGAATTTGGGGAACTTTATGATCTTGACCCGGCGCTATACCCTGAAGAGGGAGTACGTATTAAAGCATATCTTCCTATGAATAGTTTTTTAGGAGAAACAGTTGAAGAAATAAAGTCTGCTATTAATCAATTGTTGATTTATGATATTGACTTAGGTAAGAATGAAGTCTCGTTGAGTGAGGTTCATGAAGAAGAATGGGCAACGGCTTGGAAGAAATATTATAAACCAGTTAAAATATCAAATCGAATCACAATTACTCCTACATGGGAAGAGTATACACCAGTATCTAGTGATGAATTGATTATCGAATTAGATCCAGGTATGGCTTTTGGTACTGGCACACATCCAACTACAGTCCTTAGTATTCAAGGATTAGAGGCGTATGTGAAACCAGGAGATTTAGTAATGGATGTAGGTTGTGGATCAGGGGTTTTAAGTATTGCAGCTGCCAAATTAGGTGCAGATAAAGTAAATGCTTATGATCTTGATGAAATTGCTGTAAAAAGTACAAAATTAAACTCCAAGTTAAATCAGATCCATGAGTCTGTTAAGGTGAAACAAAATAACTTGCTAGAAGGTGTTCAGCAAGAGGCGGATGTTATTGTATCCAATATTTTAGCGGAAATTATCGTACGTTTTGTCGATGATGCATGGAGTAATTTAAAAGCAGGCGGATATTTTATCACTTCTGGAATAATTCAAAACAAAAAACAACTTGTTATAGATAATTTAACAAAACAAGGATTTGAAGTTATATCTCTAAACGAGATGGAAGACTGGGTTTCGATTGTCGCTAAGAAGCCAAGTGAAAAGTAGGTGAAACGATGCAAAGATACTTTGTATCCCAAGAAAATGTCACTGAGAACTCCATACGAATCATTGGAGATGATGTCCATCATATTCAACGAGTAATGCGAGCACAAGTTGGAGAGAAATTAATTTGCGTTTCTGATAATGGACGAGCTGCGTTAACCTATATTATAAAGTTATCCGATGACTATGTGGATGTGGAAATAGAAAAGTGGTTAGAGGAATCAAATGAATTACCAGTATCTGTTACGATTGCTCAAGGTATTCCAAAAGGAGATAAGTTTGATTTGATCCTTCAAAAAGGGACTGAATTAGGCGCGGACGCGTTTATTCCATTCCAAGCTGAACGGTCAGTAGCTCTTTGGAATGATGAAAAAAAATATCATAAAAAAGTAAAGAGGTTTCAAAAAATCCTTAAAGAAGCAAGTGAGCAAAGTCATCGTAATCGTATACCTTCGCTACACTCAGTAATGAATTTAAAACAAATTTTGGATGAAGCTTCAGCATACACAGTGAAATTATTTGCTTATGAAGAAGAAGCAAAAACAGAGAAGATGTCTTCAAACTTAGTGAACACACTACAAAACATCTTATCTCATGATAAAATAATTCTCTGTATTGGTCCTGAAGGCGGCTTTTCAATTAAAGAAGCAGATCAATTAAGGGAAAATGGATTTATACCCATTCGCCTTGGAAAACGAATTTTACGCACAGAAACAGCCGCTTTATATGCTCTATCGAGTATTTCCTATCAATTAGAAGAATTGAGGTGTTTAACATGACAACAGTGGCTTTTCACACGCTAGGATGTAAAGTAAATCATTATGAAACAGAAGGAATCTGGAGAATGTTTAAAGAAGAAGGATATGAGAGAGTAGACTTTGATCATAATTCGGATGTTTATGTGATTAATACTTGTACGGTTACTAATTCTGGTGATAAAAAAAGCAGGCAAGTCATCCGTAGAGCGATTCGTAAAAATCCAGATGCAGTTGTCTGTGTAACAGGTTGCTATGCTCAAACGTCGCCTGGTGAGATTATGGAGATTCCTGGTGTAGATATAGTAGTAGGCACACAAGATCGTAAAAATATCTTCTCCTATATTGAAGAACATCAGAAAACCAAAGAACCAGTAAATGGAGTATCAAACATAATGAAAAATCGTGTGTTTGAAGAAATGGACGTCCCAGTATTCACAGACCGTACACGTGCATCATTGAAAATACAAGAAGGTTGTAACAACTTCTGTACATTTTGTATTATCCCATGGTCTAGAGGATTATTGCGATCTAGGGATCCAAAGAATGTGATAGAGCAGGCTACTAAATTAGTAAAAGCAGGATATAAAGAGCTCGTTCTGACTGGGATTCATACAGCTGGGTATGGAGAAGATATGAAAGACTATAATTTTGCTATGTTACTAAGAGAGCTAGAAGAAGTAGAAGGATTAGAGCGAATTCGAATTAGTTCTATTGAAGCGAGTCAAATTACGGATGAAGTAATTGATGTAATAGATCAAAGCAATAAAATTGTGCGACATCTGCATGTACCGCTTCAATCAGGATCTGATAGTGTTCTAGCTCGTATGCGCAGAAAATATTCTACAAGCTTTTATAAGGAGAAGGTAAATAAACTTCAAAAAGCATTACCTGGACTAGCAATTACTTCCGATGTTATCGTTGGATTTCCAGGCGAAACAGAGGAAGAGTTTCAACAAACGTATTCTTTTATCAAAGAAATAGGCTATGCAGAGTTACATGTATTTCCATTCTCGAGAAGAACAGGAACACCAGCTGCTCGTATGGAAAATCAAGTGGAAGATCCAATAAAAGAAAAACGAGTTCATGATTTAATTGCACTCTCCGATCAACTTGCTAAAGAATATGCTTCAAGATATGAAAATGAAGTATTAGAGGTAATTCCAGAAGAACAAGTAGATGAGAATCAATCCAATACATTAGTTGGTTATACTGATAATTATATGAAAGTACAATTTGAAGGTACACCAGACTTAATAGGAAAGATTGTTAAAGTCAAAGTAACTCAATCAGGATATCCTATTAATCAAGGTGTTTTTGTTCGTGTAATGGAACATTCAACTCACAGTAAAGCAAAAGTTTATGAAGCTTAACAACACAGAAAGGAAGAGATTTAATGGATTTAGCTAAATATATTGATCATACTCAATTAAAACCAGATACTACAAAACAAAGTATTGTAAAAATTGTGGAAGAGGCAAAACAACATGAATTTGCTTCAGTATGTGTTAATCCACACTGGGTTTCTTACTGTTATAATGAATTAAAAGATACACCAGTTAAAGTTTGTACAGTAATTGGATTCCCATTAGGAGCCACTTCTACTGAAACGAAAATTTTTGAAACCAATCAGGCTATTGCTGATGGTGCTACAGAAGTAGACATGGTAATTAATGTCGGTGAATTAAAATCGAATAATGATGCTTTTGTTGAAAAAGACATCCGTGCTGTTGTTGAAGCAGCAAAAGGTAAAGCTTTAACAAAAGTGATAATTGAAACAAGTCTTTTAACAGAAGATGAAAAAGTACGTGCTTGTAAATTAGCAAAAAATGCAGAGGCTGACTATGTAAAAACTTCTACTGGGTTCTCTGGTGGCGGCGCAACTGTTGAGGATATTCGCTTAATGCGAGAGACAGTAGGACCTGAAATGGGAGTGAAAGCATCTGGTGGTGTTCGTGATTTAGAGCAAACAGAAGCAATGATTGAAGCTGGAGCAACTAGAATTGGAGCTAGTTCTGGGGTAGCGATTGTCTCAGGAGAACAAGGTACATCAGATTACTAAATTTCAAATTCATCTTTGTTCCCTATTTTTATTATTAGATACAAATAACCGTTGACCTATAAGATTGTTTATATTATACTTTATAAAGGCATGAGAATAGATTCATGCATGTATAAAATGGTTTTGTGCTTCGGAGGGAGGGAAATTAGCATGTCAAATACAACTCGCGTTCGTAAAAACGAGTCTCTTGAAGATGCTCTTCGTCGCTTTAAACGCAGTGTATCAAAAAGCGGTACACTACAGGAATATCGTAAACGTGAACACTATGAAAAGCCTAGTGTAAAACGTAAGAAGAAATCAGAAGCTGCTAGAAAACGTAAATTCTAAAGAAGGTGCGAGCGTATGACGTTACTTGATCGTCTGAATCAAGATATGAAGCAAGCGATGAAGAACAAAGATAAAGAAACCCTTAGCGTTATTCGCATGGTAAAAGCTTCTATTCAGAATGAATTGATTAAACTTGGTAAAGATACACTTTCTGAAGACGAAGAATTAACAATTCTATCTAGAGAAGTTAAACAAAGAAAAGATTCCCTCCAAGAATTCAATAATGCTGGAAGAGAAGATTTGGTAGAAAAAATCGAAAAAGAACTGGAAATACTTAATACGTATTTACCAGAGCAACTTTCAGATGATGAGTTAAGATCGATCATTCAAGAAACAATTCAAGAATTGAATGCTACATCGATGAAGGATATGGGTAAAGTGATGGGCGCTGTTATGCCAAAAGTAAAAGGTAAAGCAGATGGCTCTCAAATAAAAACAACAGTGCAAGAAGAATTGCGCTAATGAAAAGAGATCGTCCTAAGTTAGGATGATCTCTTTTTTGGTAAAATATTTATGTCTACATATCGCATACAATTAGTAATAAAACATAATTGGGTTCGGTTGGAGTATGCAACATAGACACGAATAGGATAATTTTTTCCTATTCGAGGGGACTTTAGATTATGCTCCCATATTGCTAAAACACAGTGAAGGAAGAATAAAACTCTCCTATTACGAAGATTCACTTTATTCGATGTTAAGGTCAGACTTTCTCTAGTATTCAATTATGTGGTACTATCAAGATGTACCGAATACACGAAAAAAGATGAATCCTTTTAACTGATTGCTTCGTATTATAGGTACAGGTGCTTTGTAGGGGGTGATTTAAGTTGATTGGAAAGCGGTTAAGATATGCTGTATACATAACTTTCATTGTGATTCTTTTTTGCATACCTTTTGCTTCTGGGAATAGTGTAGAGGCAGAACAGGGAGAAGGAGAAACAGTCTATATTATTCCAATTGAAAATGAAGTAGAGCGAGGTCTAGAAGCCTTCTTGAAACGAGCAACAGAGGAAGCGATGGAGAATGGTGCAGATCATATCATTTTTGAGATAGACACACCAGGGGGAAGAGTTGACTCGGCAGGAAAAATCGGTTCGCTGATTCAAAGTTTGGTCGTTCCTTCCACATCGTATATTGTTAATGAAGCACTTTCAGCTGGGTCTTATATCGCATTATTTTCTGATAATATTTACTTCAATCCTCATGCTACAATGGGTGCAAGTGGGGTAATCAATCAAGATGGAACAGCTGCAGATGCAAAAGCGCAATCTGCTTGGTTAGCGCAAATGAGAAGTGCTGCTGAATCGCAAGGGAGAGATCCAATATATGCCGCAGCAATGGCGGATAGTAGTATCGATCTTCCAGAATTTGGTGCAGGAGAAGGAAAATTTTTAACATTAGGACCTAATGATGCTGTTGAAGTTGGTTATGCAGAAGGAATAGTAGATGATCGGAATGAGTTACTTACACAACTAGAACTAAGTAATGCAAGTATAGTAGAAGTCGAAACATCTTTTGCAGAGGAATTAGCCCGCTTTCTAACGAACCCTGTAGTAATCCCTATTCTTCTCTCCGTTGCTAGTCTTGGTTTAGTCGTAGAGTTGTACTCACCTGGGTTTGGTGTTGCTGGAACAATGGGCTTAGTTGCATTAATATTATTCTTCTATGGTCATATTGTTGCTGGTCTTGCAGGAATGGAAGCAATCATTCTCCTATTAATTGGCGTCGGTTTAATTATTGCTGAATTTTTTGTTACAAGCGGTATTATGGGCTTTATTGGTATTGCTGCTGTAATAGGATCTTTGTTTATGTCCGGTTACGATCTTGGTCATATGTCTTTAAGTATAGGTATAGCCTTTTTAATAGCCGTAATTGTTGGAGTAATATTGTTTAGAAGAATTGGAATGGATAAAGGAGTTTTCCGCCATATTATACTAAGAGATAGTACTGCAACAGAACAAGGGTATGTTTCTTCTGTTAACCGAATAGAATTAGTAGGGCTAGAAGGAAGAGCACTAACACCACTTCGCCCATCAGGTATTGGCCTATTTGAAGATGAACAAATTGACGTAGTGTCAGATGGTTCTTTTATAGGTAAAGGGCAACATCTTAAGATCATTCGTGTAGAAGGTGTTCGTGTAGTAGTAAAGGAAATAAAAGAAAATTAGGAGGCGTGTAAATGGAAAACAGTATAATTTTACCAATAATTATTATAGCAGCGGTACTCATCGCTTTAGCAATTTTGTTTACTTTTGTACCAGTAGCACTATGGATTAGTGCACTTGCTGCAGGGGTTAAGATAAGTATCTTCACTCTAATTGGGATGCGTTTACGTAGGGTTGTACCAAATCGAGTAATTAATCCGCTGATTAAAGCGCATAAAGCAGGATTAAATGTAAAAACCAATCAATTAGAGAGCCATTACCTTGCGGGTGGTAATGTGGACCGAGTAGTGAATGCATTAATTGCAGCACACCGTGCAAACATAGATTTACCATTTGAACGTGGGGCAGCTATTGACTTAGCTGGTCGTGATGTTTTGGAAGCTGTACAAATGAGCGTTAATCCAAAAGTTATTGAAACGCCGTTTATTGCAGGTATTGCTATGGATGGTATTGAAGTAAAGGCACTTGCTCGTATCACAGTGCGTGCAAATATTGACCGTTTGGTCGGTGGTGCAGGTGAAGAAACAATTATCGCTCGTGTTGGTGAAGGTGTTGTAAGTACTATCGGTAGCTCTGATCACCATAAACAAGTTTTAGAAAATCCAGATTCTATTTCACAAACAGTGTTGAGTAAAGGTCTGGACTCTGGTACTGCATTTGAAATTCTATCTATTGATATTGCAGATGTGGACATCGGCAAGAACATTGGTGCAATCTTACAAACTGACCAAGCAGAAGCAGATAAGAATATTGCACAAGCAAAAGCAGAAGAACGTCGCGCAATGGCAGTAGCACAAGAACAAGAAATGGTCGCTCGTGTTCAAGAAATGCGTGCGAAAGTTGTGGAAGCAGAAGCGGATGTACCACTTGCTTTAGCAGAAGCATTACGTTCAGGAAAAATGGGTGTTATGGATTATATGAATTACCAAAACATTGATGCTGATACAGATATGCGTGATTCTATTGGTAAATTGTCTAAAGAGAATAAAGATGATGACCAACAGTAAAACCATATGTGGATGTAAAGGAGGGATATAATGGACTGGATTTTTGAAAACCTATTTTTAATTTTTGTTATTATTTCAGGTATCATTGCAGTACTTGGAGATGGCAAAAAGAAAAATCAGGAAGAGCAAAAAAAGAAAACTCCTCCTCAAAAACAGTCCAGCTCTGCTCCTAGAACTACCCAGCGCCAACCCAGAGCAGAAAGAAAGGTTTATACCGAAAATGATAGGCCTAATATGTCAGCAGCAGGTAATATACAGGAACAACAGCAAGAGCAAATGAAACGCATTGCTAATAAGTATAGTGCCCAGGTGCAGAATGTAGAGAATCTGGAGAAGAAAGATACGTCTACAGTATTACCTACAAAGAAAGACGATCATCAAGGTATAAGTCAGCAAGAAATGAAGCGTCGAGTTACTAGTAATTTAAGCGCAGAAGGTCTTGTGAATGGTGTAATTATGGCAGAAGTTCTAGGCTCTCCAAGGGCAAAGAAACCATATCGAAGTGTGATACGTGATCGTTCACATTAGATAAATAATATTTGATTAATGTAAATCCCGATTATCCTTACGGTTAATCGGGATTTTTGTGTTAGATATTATTTCATCCATATCTAACAGACCATGATAGAAAGTGAACTGGATTAAATAAACTAAAGATTGGTTGGACTGTGCGATTCTCTTCAATTGTCATATAGTATCCTTACCCATTGTATATGAATTTTTGTATGTTAATTAGGTTTAGTCAACGGTTCTTGTTCTTATTGATGAAGTTTTTTCATACATATCTATGTGAGGGGGGATCATCATTGGCTAAATGGCATCAGCGAATTCGTTCACTATTAATTGAACAATTCTCTCTTCCTTCTGATGTTATTCTAGAGATGCCTAGAATAACAATCATAGGGCATATTCACTTTTATATTGAAAATCATCAAGGGTTAGAGGTTTACTCAAATAACGAATTAAAATTAAAGGTAACGAATGGTTATGTACAAATTAAAGGAGATGCATTTGTATTAAAAATGATGTTACCGAAAGAAATAATGTTGGAGGGTACCATTCATGAGGTGAAGTTTTTACCGAATTAACTCGTAGGACAGGAGGTTCCAATGAAACGTAATTATGGTAAGAGGATCCGAGGATATGTAACTGTTCGAGTCTCTGGCGAAAAGCCGGAGCTATTTTTCCAAAAATGTGCTAATGAAGGTATTTTGGTATGGGATGCAAAAAAAATCTCTTCAAAAGATTGTGTTGCTAAATTAAAGTTACAAGATATTAAGAAATTAAAACAATTACGTAGAAGAACATTATATAAAATTTCTTTTGAAGAGAGGAAAGGATTACCGTTTGGATTTGCTCGGTTTTTGAAGAAGCGATTTTTAGTAATAGGTATATTAGTTGGAGTATTGTTTTTTTTATTTTTATCTAATTTGTTATGGTCTGTTAATATCACAGGTGTACCGAAAGAAATAGAAGAAAAAATTAAAGTGCAATTAGATAGTTATGGTATTCACTCTGGTGTGTGGTTATTTTCTGTGGATTCACCAAAAGATATACAAAGAAATTTATTAGATGATGTTCCAGAATTGTTGTGGGCAGGCGTTGAATTACGAGGGACAACCCTATACTTAGAAGGGGTGGAAAAGTTAATTGTTGAAGAACTAGACCCAGGTGAACCAGGAAATATTGTTGCTGCTAAAGAAGGAGTAATAACAAGGATGTATGTTTCAAAAGGGGAACCTGTAAAACAAATTAATGATTATGTTAAACCAGGAGATTTACTCGTATCTGGAGACTTGAGTTATGAAGAAAATCAAGATGAAGATGAAAGTGACTCGGAAAAGAGAAAAACTCCACCAATTACTGCTGAAGCAGAGATCTTTGCAAATACATGGTATGAAGTTACATTAACAGTACCCTTATCGTATAATTATGAACAGTTAACAGGAAAAAGTAAAAATAAATATTATATGAAAATGGGACAACTTCAATTGCCTATATGGGGATTTCGTGATCCCGAATTTGAACAAACACAAGTGGAATTAAATGAAAAACCGATACAGTTTTTAAAATGGCAGCTACCAATTTCAATTATAGAATCTGAAATTAACGAAAAACAATTATATGAAGGTGAAAGAACGAAGGAAGAAGCGATTGATGCAGGGAAAAAGCAAGCGGTAAAACAACTAGAGACTGAACTAGGTCCTGATGCAGAAATATTGTCAGAAAAAGTTTTGCATGAACGTATCGAGCATGGTAAAGTAAAATTAATCGTTTATGTTTCTGTAGAAGAAAATATTGTTAAAAATGAACCTATTCGCCAAGGAGACTGATTATGTCCGAACGTTTAACTGATTTAGATTTGCAATTAAATGGTACCAATGAAACTTTAGGTTTATTCGGTACAAATGATAAGCACCTACAACAGCTAGAAACATTGCTCGATGTAAATATTGTATCACGTGGAGAAGCAGTTAGTGTTTCTGGTTCAGAACAAGCAATACAACAAGTTAAAGAGATTCTTTTAGCAATGTTAAATGTTATCCGAAAAGGACAAACGATAACCGAACGTGATGTTGTTTACGCCGTAGAGTTGTCACGTAAAGGTAAAATCTCGCAGTTTGAGACTTTATTTGAAGACGAAATAACAAAGAATTATAAAGGGAAATCCATTAGGGTAAAGACGCTTGGACAAAAAAGCTATATACAATCAATTAAAGGTAATGACTTAGTGTTTGGAATTGGTCCAGCGGGTACGGGGAAGACCTATTTAGCTGTAGTTATGGCAGTGCATGCATTAAAAAATGGACTAGTTAAAAAGATAATACTAACGCGCCCCGCAGTAGAAGCTGGGGAAAGTCTAGGTTTTTTGCCAGGAGATTTAAAAGAGAAAGTTGATCCTTATTTACGACCTCTCTATGATGCGCTACATGATGTTCTTGGGTCAGAGCATACATTACGTCTCATTGAACGAGAGACGATAGAAATTGCGCCTCTAGCCTATATGAGGGGCAGAACATTAGATGATGCATTTGTTATATTGGATGAGGCTCAAAACACCACACCCGCACAAATGAAAATGTTTTTAACTCGTCTTGGATTTGGATCAAAAATGATAATAACTGGTGATATTACACAGATTGATTTACCAAAAGGAGTAACTTCCGGGCTACAAGTTGCAGAACAACTACTTTCTAAAGTTGAAGGAATATCCTTCATTCACCTCAGTCAAACTGACGTAGTTCGACATCCACTTGTTCAAAAGTAATTGACGCTTATGAAAAATGAAAACTTATACAAAAGTAAGACCCGTAAAAAGGGTCTTATTTCTATATCATTGGGGTGAAACTGCGTGAAAGAGAAATGGGTAGAAAGGTATCAGTTGTTTAAACAAAAACATTCAGCAATTATTATTATTCCACCAGCAATTTTATTAGGGCTTCTATTTTTTGTATTGATGTGGGACAACGTACAGACAGAAACTTATGAAATCGAGAGGTTTAGTAACGCTAGTCAAACCATACGGTCACCAATCACAATCGAAGATGAAGGTGAGACAGAAAGAAGGACAAGGGAAGCTGTTCAATCTGTACCAGATCGATATGATATTTCAGAAGAAGTAACAGAAGAGAAATTAAATTACGTTACGGAATTATTTGATGCAGTTGATAAATTTTATGAAGAGCAAGACGAAGAAATGAATGATGACAATGATGTACCGCCATTGACCGATCAAGATAAGGCGATCCAGTTAAAGCAATTATTATCAAATGAAATAAGTAATGAACTTAGTGACCAGACTTTAATTACCTTCCTTTCCCAATCGGATGAAGATTTAAATCAAGCCAAAACGGTATTTATAGAAGCTTTAGAGGAAACATTGGATAGGGGTGTCAGGACAGAAAATATACAGACAGCAATAGCTAATGTAGAACAAACCGTAGAATATTCCGATTTCAATGAGGAATTAACATTAGCGCTTAATGATCTGGCGAATTTTACAGTAACAGAGAATTCATTTTTTGATTATGAAAAAACCTCACAGGCTAGAAAAGATGCTGCTACAACAGTTGATCCAGTGATGATTCGAGCTGGAGAGGTAATCGTTCGAGAAGGTCAAACAATCACGAATGAAATCTATGAAAAATTAGATTTAGTAGGTGTTTTAGACTCTGAAAGAAATATTTTCCCTTTATTGGGACTAGGTTTGTTAGTAGCTATCATTACATTATTTATAGCAGTTGAGTTATATCGAAATGCAAAAGAAAATGATTGGAATATGAAAAAAGTTGCGGCAGTTTTATTAATCAGTGTAGTCACTGTATTTCTAATGAAGGTCACCAGCTTGTATACATCTCAATCAAATCAATTGTTCTTTGTAACACCAATTGCCACAGCAGCAATTTTACATAAGTTACTGTTACATGAGCGGATTGCAATAAAAATGGCAATATTTTATTCGATTATCGCAACGGTTATTTTTAATGGTCAAATTGCGGGAGCGTTGAATGTTGAAGTAGGAATATATTTTTTAGTCTCTCAAGTAGCGGCGGTTGGACTACTATCTAATGTTAAAGATAGATATGCCATCCTTAAATCTGCTTTTGGGATGTCACTTATCCATATTGCCACTATACTATTATTTATATTTTTATCGTTTGAAAAATATACATGGATGGATATCATTATTCAAGGTAGTTTTGGAATAATCTCAGCTTGTCTCGCTGCAGTGTTAGCAATGGGAATGCTACCACTGTTCGAAAGCCTACTAGGTGTATTATCAGATATGAAATTACTTCAATTGTCTAACCCTAATCAACCGTTATTAAAAAAATTATTAACTGAAGCGCCTGGAACATATCATCATTCGGTAATGGTGGCAAATATAAGTGAAACAGCATGTGAAGCTATAGGGGCCAATGGATTATTGGCAAGAGTTGGGGCATATTATCATGATATAGGGAAAACAGTTAGACCACAGTATTTTATTGAAAATCAAGTATCTATGCGTAACCCTCATGATTTTATGTCACCAAAGAAAAGTGCTGAAATAATAATTAGTCATCCATATGATGGTGCTGATATGTTAAAAGAGCATCACATGCCGAAAGAAATTATCGATATAGCGATGCAGCATCACTCCAATTCTTTACTAAAATATTTTTATATGAAAGAGAAGGAAGAAAACCCTGAAGTAGAAGAAAGTGATTTTCGATATCCAGGTCCAAAACCGAAACTAAAAGAAACAGCAATCATCTGTATATGTGATTCAGTCGAAGCAGCAGTTCGTTCTTTAAAAGAACCAACGGAAGAAAAGATAGAAGCAATTGTTTCTGGTATTATCCGTGATAAAGTTGCTGATGGACAATTAAATGATAGTCCTTTAACATTAAAGGAGCTTACTGTAATTCAATTTACTATTTGTGAATCACTCAAAGGAATATTTCACTCTCGAATCCAATATCCGAAAGAGGAGGAAAACTAATGCATATTGACTTTCACGATGAAACAAACTCTGTATCGGAGGATTATATTGATTTAATTCAACGATTATTGGATTTTGCTGCTCAAAAAGAAGGAGTTACTTCTGAAGCTGAATTGTCCGTAAACTTTGTCGACAATAAAGAAATTCAAGTTCTCAACCGTAATTACCGTCAAAAAGATACTCCAACAGATGTTATTTCATTTGCAATGCAAGAAAGTAATGAAGATGAGATGGAGATCATCGGAGCTGATGGACCACTAGTATTAGGAGATATTGTTATCTCTGTGGATAAAGCAAAAGAACAATCCATTGAATATGATCATAGTCTAGAAAGAGAATTAGGATTTTTAGCAGTACATGGTTTTTTACACCTGTTAGGTTATGATCATATGAAAGAAGAGGATGAGAAGAAAATGTTTTCTCGACAAGAAGAAATACTAGGTGAGTTTGGCGTTGAAAGGTAAACGAAGAAAAATAGGCTTCCGATATGCTTGGGATGGTCTTAAAGAAATTGCTTCGACGGAATCCAATTTTCAACTACATTTAATTTCAACGGTAATTGTAATATTTTTTGGTATCATCATTGGCTTATCAAATGTAGAGTGGGCAATCATTATGCTCACAATTGGACTGGTGTTAATTACAGAAATGATTAACAGCTCCATAGAAAAAGTAATGGATTATGTACAACCTGAGATTCATCCAGCAGTCAAACATATTAAGGATGTTTCAGCAGGTGCAGTTTTAATCGCTGCTATTATTGCAGTAGTAGTTGGTATTATGATTTTTGTTCCTAGGATAATTGAGCTTATGTAACGCGAAGAAACATGAATCAATTATTATTAGAATGTAAAGGTCTAAATCTTAGATGAGATTTGGACTTTTTTTACTGTAAAAGATATATATATATACGTTCGTGTGCAGCGGATAACGAAATTACTGAAGTAGCTTCGGCTACGTCCGGAACGCAGATTTGTAGTCTTTGTCTTATTATATAAAAGATAGAGACTGTACTTCGTATGGAATTAATAATTTAACTTTTAGAGGATGTTTATTGGTACAAAAATCTACCGCAAAAAAAAGAAAGTTTTTAAACGTTTTGTCGATTTAATGAAACTGAAATCATTTTATAGTATGATATAAATTAATAAAATTTAACGTCTCGGAGGATACAATATGGAAACAAATTTTAAATCAGGATTTTTATCAATTATTGGTCGCCCTAATGTTGGTAAATCAACTTTTATGAATAAAGTAATCGGTCAAAAGATTGCAATTATGAGTGATAAAGCGCAGACAACAAGGAACAAAATACAAGGTGTATTTACTACAAATGATGCACAAATGATCTTTATCGACACACCAGGTATTCATAAGCCGAAACATCGTCTTGGTGATTTTATGGTTCAAATTGCAGAAGATACGCTAAATGAAGTCGATAGCATATTATTCATGATAAATGCAGATGAGGGATATGGAAGAGGGGACCAATACATTATTGATTTATTGCAAAAGGTTAATAGCCCTGTATTTCTTATTATTAATAAGATTGATTTAATTCACCCTGATCAGCTATTACCACTCATTGAAAAGTACAAGTCACTATACGATTTTGAGGAAATTATACCTATATCTGCTCTAGAGGGAAATAATGTCGACCATTTAGTAGATGTGTTGAAGGAGCATTTGCCGGAAGGTCCTCAATATTATCCGGAGGATCAAGTGACAGATCACCCAGAACGATTTGTTATATCTGAATTAATACGAGAAAAGGTATTGCATTTAACAAAAGAAGAGGTGCCTCATTCAATTGCAGTAGTCATTGAGAATATAGAGAAGAATGAAAATGAAAAGTTACTAATTCAAGCGACGATTGTGACGGAAAGAAGTTCTCAAAAAGGGATATTGATTGGAAAGCAAGGAACCATGTTGAAAAATATTGGAAAACAAGCAAGAAGAGATATTGAAGCACTACTCGGCTCCAAAGTATATCTAGAGCTATGGATTAAAGTGAAAAAAGACTGGAGAAACAGGCAAAACCAATTACATGAATTTGGATTTAGAAGTGACGAATATTAAACATGGAAATATTTAATACTTATGATTTGATTTAGAAAAGCCATTCTATAAATAAGTTACATTTTCAACCTAATAATTAAAGAAAGGTGGGGTTTCTTGTGGTAGATTTAACATGGAAGTTGTTTAGTCAGACAGGAAACATAGAAACCTATTTATTGATGAAAGAATTAGAAAATGCAACAATGGATAATAATGGACAGGCTAAAGAATCAACAGAAGTATCTTCTACTGAAACCAATCTATAGCTCATCTTGGAAAGAAAGTAAGGTGAAGCGGTTGCTTGAAAAAATTGATGGAATTATTATTAAAACGAAAGACTATGGAGAAACGCATAAATTAGTAACTATATTTAGTAATAAAATAGGTAAATTTAATGCTTTGGCAAAAGGCGCAAAAAAACCAAAAAGTAGGATGGCTGCTGTTACGCAGCCATTCATTAATGCTCGATTCTTTGTATATATCGGATCAGGATTGAGTACGATACAACAGGGGGAAGTACTTGACTCTTTTCGGATTATTCGAGAAGATATTTTTAAAACTGCTTATGTATCATATATGGCAGAACTAACCGATAAACTGCTTGATGCTAAAGAAAATGACCCGTTCTTATACGAACAATTTTATCAGACTTTATTGTGGATAAATAATCAAGATGAGGTAGATATCCCTGTAATTATGTATGAATTAAAGTTATATAAAAAAGCAGGATTTGCCCCTGTTCTTCACCAATGTAGTAGATGCGGTAATCAAGAAGGCCTGAGTAAGTTTTCAATTAGAGAAGGTGGCATGTTATGTCAACAATGCGCTTATTTTGATCCGGAAGCCATTCATATATCGGAAAAGTTATCTCGTTTGCTGTATCTTTTTAGTGAAGTAGATTTAAAGCGAATTGGAAATATTCGAATGAAGAAAGAAAATGTTCAATTGATAAGAAAAATACTGTATGAGTATTATGATCAGTACGGTGGATTTTGGATAAAATCCCGTAAAGTATTAGATCAACTCGATTTTTTTATTCCGAATGTAAAGAACGGTAATTCCTACAATGAATAAAATTTCACTTTATGTAGATTGACAAATATGAACCGTATAGAGTATTATTTTTACATATTTAATAATAAATTCTATTGCGATGAAGAAGAAGAGTATTAAGGATTTACTATGATTAGCGACTCTAGGATAGTGAAAGCTAGAGGATAGTAACCTTAAGAAGGAACTTCTGAGCAATGAACTATAAAGTGGCTCATGTATCTTGAGCAAGTAGGGTGGAACCGCGGTAAAACCGTCCCTATGTCTATAGTAGACATAGGGACGGTTTTTCTTATAAAAAAAGTGTGGGATAACAGTATTTAACCTTTAGTGATCCTCGCAGTAAAAAATAAGGAGTTGACAATATGAATATACAAGAAATGATTTTAACACTACAAAATCATTGGTCAGAACATAATTGTATACTTATGCAAGCCTATGATACAGAAAAAGGTGCAGGTACGATGTCTCCAATGACACTATTAAGAAGTTTAGGTCCAGAGCCTTGGAATGTAGCTTATGTGGAACCATCTAGACGTCCTGATGATGGTAGATATGGGGAGAATCCGAACCGGCTATATCAACATCATCAATTCCAAGTAATTATGAAGCCATCACCAGATAACATTCAAGAACTATATTTAGAGTCATTAAAAAAACTAGGGATTAACCCGTTGGAACATGATATTCGTTTTGTGGAAGACAACTGGGAGAATCCAACTTTAGGTGCAGCGGGATTAGGCTGGGAAGTATGGCTAGATGGCATGGAAATCACTCAATTCACCTATTTCCAGCAAATTGGCGGACTCGAAGCAAATCCTGTAACGGTAGAATTAACATATGGAATTGAACGTTTAGCTTCGTATATTCAGGATAAAGAAAATGTGTTTGATCTTGAATGGAATAATGGTGTTACCATTCGAGATATCTTTTATCAACCTGAATATGAACATTCCACTTATACTTTTAAAGAGTCTAATACAGATATGCTTTTCGACTTGTTCTCAATGTATGAACAAGAAGCGAAGCAAACGATGGAAAAAGGACTCGTATTTCCTGCATATGATTATGTGCTTAAATGTTCACATACATTTAACCTCCTTGATGCAAAAGGAGTAATTTCCGTAACAGAAAGAACGGGTTACATAGCTCGAATTCGTAATTTAGCGAGAAGTATTTCCAAAATATATGTTTCCGAACGCGAAAAATTAGGTTTTCCAATGCTTCAAGAGAAAGGAGCTAAATAAAATATGGCACGTGATGTATTAATTGAGATTGGATTAGAAGAGCTACCTGCGCGATTTATTGATGATGCAGAGTTACAATTATATACCAAAACAAAGCAGTGGTTAGAAGAAAATAGAATTTCTTCAGAGAACGTAATATCTTATTCAACCCCAAGAAGATTAGCTGTTTTTGTAAAAAATATGGCTGAAAAACAATCATCCATTGAAGAAGATGTAAAAGGTCCCGCACTTAAAATTGCCAAAGATGAAGATGGTAATTGGACTAAGGCTGCACAAGGATTTACGAAAGGTCAGGGATTGACTACAGACGATATTGTTGTTAGAGAAGTAAAGGGCATTTCTTATATTTATGTTACAAAACATATAGAAGGAAGACCTATTCAAGAATTATTACCTGAGTTCAAATCGATAATTGAGTCCATAACTTTTGGTAAAAATATGCGCTGGGGTAGTGAGACTATTCGTTATGCACGACCAATCCGTTGGTTAGTGGCTATGATGGGAAATGAAGTAATTCCATTTGAAATTGCTCATGTGGCTACAAATAATGTAACGTATGGCCATCGGTTTTTAGGAGAAGAAGTAACCATACAGGAACCGGCTGAATATGAGAAGACATTAAAAGATAATTATGTGATTGTAAAAGCAAAAGATAGAGAAACGCTAATTGTTGAACAACTATCAAAACTGGAACGAGAGCATGGTTTTGAAATTCCAGTGGATCAGGAATTACTTGAAGAGGTCCGGAACTTAGTAGAATTCCCAACCGCATTTGTTGGAAAATTTGAAGAAGCTTACTTAGAAATTCCACCTGAGGTTTTAATAACGTCGATGAAAGAACATCAACGATATTTTCCAGTCCACAAAAAAGGGGTCTTACAACCTTATTTTGTAGGTGTTCGTAATGGCGATAATTATCATATTGAAACAGTTGCCAAAGGTAATGAAAAGGTATTAAGAGCTCGGTTAGCTGATGCAGAATTTTTCTATAACGAAGACCTTCATCAATCCATTGATTTCTTCCAAGAGAAGCTAACGAAAGTAGTTTTTCAAGAAAAGCTAGGTACTTATTCAGATAAAGTAGAAAGAATGAAACAAATTGCTGATCGTATATCAGAGAAACTTTCTTTGGAATCGGACGATAGAAAAATAATTGAACGAGCAGCAGAAATTTCTAAGTTTGATTTAATGACAAGTATGGTTAATGAGTTTACTGAATTGCAGGGGATTATTGGTGAAAAGTACGCAAATCATTTCGGCGAAAATTCAGCCACCTCACAAGCTATAAAAGAGCATTATCAGCCCAAACATGCCAAGGATGATTTACCACAAACGGTAATCGGTTCTGTTGTTAGTGTAGCAGATAAGTTAGATACAATTGCTGGTTGTATAGCAGTTGGACTAGTGCCAACTGGTTCACAAGATCCATATGGACTACGGAGACAGGCTTCGGCTATATTACGGATATTGCATAATGAAAAATGGAATCTTACTGTAGAGGAATTAATTGATATTGCACTAGATGTTTTTCAAAAATCCAATGTTACTATTATGGAGAAAACCAACGAAGAATTAATTGAGTTCTTCCGTTTGCGGGCAGTGTATTTAATGAAGGATAAAGGCTTAGAAGTGGACGTTATCCACGCTGTAACAGATCAAAAGCTTGGTAATGTATTTGTATCATTCGAAAAGGCAAAGGAATTATCTGACAAACGAAATGATGAGACATTCAAACCAATTCAGGAAGCACTCGTACGTGTGTTAAATTTATCAAATAAAGTAGAAACGAATGAATTGATTCGTGAAGATAAGTTAGAAACCGAATCTGAGAAAATTCTTTATACACGCTATTTGGATATCAAGGAAACTTATGAAAAACAACTCTTGCATAATGAAACAAAACAGGCATTAGCTACGCTTGCACAGCTTGCAGCTCCAATTCATGCGTTCTTTGACAATAATATGGTAATGGCAGATGATTTAGAGATACGTAATAACCGGCTTGCATTAATACAAGCATTAACATCACTAATTCTTCCATATGCTGATTTAAGAAAAATTGAATGGAAACAACAGTTTTAAGTTGAAAAATAGATGCTTGTTTGTACTATAACTGATACAATTAATGATGGATAAAGGTCGCAATCAAAATTAAATAGCAACGAATATATTGCTATTTGGGTGGTGAAAAAATGGACTTAACAAAACGACAACAGCAAATAGTAGAAATTGTAAAAGCTGATGGTCCAATTACTGGGGAGCATATTGCAGACCGACTAGATTTAACTCGAGCTACCCTTCGTCCGGATTTAGCTATCTTAACAATGGCTGGATTCTTGGATGCAAGACCACGAGTAGGTTATTTCTATACGGGAAAAACCGCTTCAGAGCTATTATCTGAGAAAATCAAGAAATACAAGGTGCATGAATTTCAACAGGTGCCTGTCGCGGTTAAAGAAAGTGTGTCGGTGTATGATGCAATTTCAACCATGTTTTTAGAAGATGTGGGTACATTATTCGTAGTTGATGACCACGCTTGTTTAACTGGTGTACTATCCAGAAAAGATTTACTTAGAACAAGTATGGGTCACCAAGACTTAACCAGCATTCCAGTGCATATTATAATGACACGTATGCCAAATATTACAGTGTGTCGTAGAGATGATTTGTTAATTGATGCAGCTCATAATTTAATTTCAAAACAAATCGATGGACTTCCCGTTGTGAAGGATACTGAGCGTGGATTAGAAGTAGTAGGTCGAATAACGAAAACAACAATGACTAAATTGTTAGTGGAACTAACTACGGATGAAAATATTTAATCATTATTGATTCTTAAGAGAGGGGTAATATGGATGTCTACCCAACCAATTATTTATGTGCTTTCTGACTCTGTAGGGGAAACTGCGGAATTGGTAGTGAAAGCAGGTTTGAGTCAATTTAAAAATGGAGATTATAAAATTCAACGAGTTCCATACGTAGAAGACAAGGAAACCGTGGATGAGTTTCTTGCACTTGCGAAAGATACGGTTAGCATAGTAGGATTTACATTAGTTGATCCAGAATTAAGAGCGTACGTAAATAGTCAAGCCAAAAAATTAGAAGTAGAGGCAATTGATATTATGGGTCCGACAATGGATGCAATGGGAAGAGTTTTTAATCGAACTCCACGTCTAGAAGCAGGGTTAGTCCATAAATTAGATGAAGACTACTTCAAAAAAATAGAAGCAATCGAATTTGCAGTTAAATACGATGATGGTAGGGATCCAAGAGGGATTGCACGAGCTGATATCATTTTGATAGGCGTATCGCGTACTTCTAAAACACCATTGTCACAATATCTCGCTCATAAAAGAATTAAAGTTGCAAATGTTCCAATCGTCCCAGAAGTAGATCCTCCAGAAGAATTAATGATGGTCGATCCCAAAAAATGTATTGGTTTAAAAATTACAGCAGAAAAACTGAATAGCATTCGAAAAGAACGACTTAAGGCACTTGGACTCGGAGATCAAGCGACGTATGCAAATATGAATAGAATCGAGCAAGAACTAGAATACTTCCAATCTATTGTCGACAAAATTGGTTGTCAGGTCATTGATGTTTCTAATAAAGCTGTTGAAGAAACAGCGAATCATATATTACGTTTGAAACAAGAAAACAACTCATTATAAGCATAGAAGATGACATTCTGTCGTAAAAGCAGAATGTTTTTCTTTTTACTAGATTTTGAGGCAAAATGATAGATATCCTTTAGAAAATATATTATAATTATCATTCGTGTGAGTATAACATCACAAAATCCAATTCTGAAAAGTAAAACATTAAGAAGTAAGAAGGATTCTACTACACTTTTGTAGAATCTAGAGAAAGGCAATTATCGAAAAAAACATTATGAAAGCCTTCTGAGAGTTACTTTTAGCATTTAGAAGGTGTTTTTTTCGGAATAAGAGAAAAATATGTCGAAAAGTGAAGGATTTATTTAATATGTAACGAATAATAGTATAGTATGGTGGTAAAGATGACCAATCAGATACCAGATGAAATCATTGAACAAGTGAAAAATGCTAATGATATAGTTGATGTTATTGGAGAATATATTCAACTGAAGAAACAAGGACGAAATTACTTTGGTCTTTGTCCATTTCATGGAGAGAAGACACCTTCTTTTTCAGTATCCCAAGAAAAACAAATATTTCATTGTTTTGGATGTGGAAAAGGTGGGAATGTGTTTACTTTCTTGAAAGAAATAGATAGCTTTACATTTTATGAAGCGTTACAGTTCTTAGCGGAGAAGCAAGGAATTGAATTGCCACAAACATCCATAAAAAAAGAATCCTTCTTATCGGAAGAAGACCAACAAGTACTTACAGCGAATGATTGGCTTATGAAGTTGTACCATCATTTATTGAAGTACACGAAAGACGGTAAAGAAGGATATCAATATTTGAAAGATCGTGGTATTAGTGATGAAGCTTTAGAGGATTTTCAGATTGGCTATGCTCCAAATATAAAAGACTTTACTTTAGAGTTCCTTACGAAGAAAGGGTTTAGTAAACAATTACTTGTGAAAAACGGTATTTTATCAGCACAGAATGATCATGATGTTATAGACCGTTTTCGTGGTCGCGTGATTTTTCCAATTCGTAATGCAATAGGAAAAACAGTTGGTTTCGTTGGGCGTGCTCTGCATGATGGTGTAGAACCAAAGTATTTAAATAGCCCTGAGGGCGGCTTGTTTCAAAAAAGTAAAATATTATTTAATTTTGATTTAGCGAAAAAACACATTCGAAAAGAAAATGAAGTGATATTGTTTGAGGGTTCTGTTGATGTTATTAGTGCTTACCAAAATGGTTTAAAGAATGTAGTAGCTACATTAGGTACAGCTTTGACGGAATCTCAAGCTAAGTTATTAAACCGTTATGTGGAAACTGTGGTCCTATGTTATGACGGAGATGATGCAGGTCTTAATGCGGCTTATAAAGCTTCTCAGTTACTTCGATCGGTAGGATGTGAAATAAGAATTGCCAAAATGGATCCCTCTGATGACCCGGATAGCTTTATACGAAGTAATGGTATGGAAGCTTTTCAGAATCGGATAATTCGAACAAGTGATACGTATATGACCTTCTATATGAGATATTTTCGCAGAGATTATAACTTAAAAGTAGAAGGAGATCGAATTGCTTATATTGAAAAAGTACTAAAAGAACTTTCAATGATTGAGAGTACCCTAGAACGGGAATATTATGTGCAAGAGTTGCATAAGGAATTTAATTTGTCTCATGAATCTTTGATGACTCAATTACAATCATATCGGAATAACCAACAGAATTCTAGGGATAATCATAGGTATAACAGATATACTAATAAAGGTAATTCATCATACCAAACCAAGCTCCATCCTGCTTTTATTAATGCAGAAAAAAAATTAATTGCATATATGTTACAGGATTCGTATATTACTGAAAAGGTACAAAACGATTTAGGAGCGGCATTTAATGTGAATGATCACAAAATTATTGCTACGCATTTATATGCTTATTACGAGGAGGGAAATCCTCCTGATATAGGATTATTTATGGAAAGACTATCCGAAGATCATTTGAAAAAACATGTTGTTGAAGCAGTTATGATGACGGATATTGCAAATAGTACAGATGAAGAAATTGATGATTACATTCGATTTATCTTAAATGAAAGTAATCAAAATGTAAGTATTAAATCCTTGAAAGAAAAGCAAAGAATTGCTGAGCAAGAAAACAATCCAATGGAAGCAGCAAAAATAGCAATGGAAATCATTGAACTACAAAAACAACGTAAGCACATGCACTAAAAATTATTTAACTTGGAAGGAGGGGGACTCATGGCCGAACAAAAGCCTTCGCATATGAAAGAAGAAGTAACAGAAGTAACGGAAACAACAGAAGTAACTACATTGGAACAGGCTAAGAATAGACTTTTAGAAATTGGTAAGAAACGCGGTTCATTAGCCTATGAAGAGGTGGCAGACGGTTTATCTAACTTTGAGCTTGAACCTGAGCAGATGGACGAATTTTATGAGTACCTAGAAGAACAGGGTGTTGATGTGATAGGTGAGTCGGAAGATGACCCCGAAATGCAGAAAATCGCAAAAGAAGAGGAATTTAATCTTAATGATTTAAGTGTACCATTAGGTATTAAGATAAATGACCCTGTTCGTATGTACTTAAAGGAAATTGGCAGAGTCAATCTATTGTCTGCTGCAGAAGAAATCGATCTTGCTTCAAGTATTGAAGAAGGCGATGAAGAAGCAAAAAGACGTCTAGCTGAAGCGAACTTACGATTAGTAGTTAGTATAGCAAAACGTTATGTTGGACGAGGAATGTTATTCTTGGATCTTATCCAAGAAGGAAATATGGGCCTTATCAAAGCTGTTGAGAAGTTTGATTATCGTAAAGGGTTTAAATTTAGTACGTATGCCACTTGGTGGATACGTCAGGCAATTACCCGTGCAATAGCTGACCAAGCAAGAACAATCCGAATTCCAGTTCATATGGTTGAAACGATTAATAAGTTGATTAGAGTTCAACGGTCATTGTTACAAGATCTAGGACGAGAACCAACACCAGAGGAAATTGGTGAGGAAATGGAATTAGGTCCGGATAAGGTAAGAGATATTCTTAAGATTGCTCAAGAACCAGTATCATTAGAAACTCCGATTGGAGAAGAAGATGATTCTCATTTAGGCGACTTTATAGAGGACCAAGAAGCGATTTCCCCGTCAGACCATGCAGCTTATGAATTGCTAAAAGAACAGTTAGAAGATGTTTTAGATACGCTAACTGATCGAGAAGAAAATGTCCTTCGATTACGATTTGGACTTGACGATGGACGAACTAGAACATTAGAAGAGGTAGGAAAAGTCTTCGGAGTTACTCGTGAGCGAATTCGACAAATAGAGGCAAAAGCACTCCGTAAATTAAGACACCCTAGTCGAAGCAAGCGTCTTAAAGACTTTTTAGATTAAATCGAAGTCATTATCTGCCCGTGGTGGATAATGACTTATGTATATCTAAAATGGGGTGATCTGAATTTCAAAAGAAAAAACGAAACTTATATTAGATGAAATTAGTTATTGGAAAGAAAATCGATTATTACCAGAGAGGTATTGTGATTATCTCCTTGCTTTATACTCACAAGGTGGAGAAATTAAGGTGACAGAGGTAAATCCAAAGAAGCAGCGGATAGCCTTTGTATATTTTGCATTAATACTGGTAATGCTAGTGGTTGTATCCATGTTATTTACTTTTTATAGTCATACATCATTACAATTTTTACTATTAACAATTGGATTTGTTTTTAGTGGTATCGGTATAATTTTTTTTCGTCCAAACCAACAACTTATTTCTTTTATAGGATGGATATCGCTTTTATTGTTCTTGTTGCAGTTATCAATTCTATTAAGTCAACAATATTTTAATGCTTTGGTAGTAATTATCGTAGTAAGTTTTCAATTTCTTCTTTGGTATATCTTAGGATATATTCGTAAAGATCGGATTTTAAGAATCGTTGGATTAATCGCTCTTATAACTATGTTAATTTATGTCGTTTTTTTAAATTTTCTATGATAATCCTTTAAAATTATCCAATTTTAAAGTACACTATATATAGTCTTTTATATATGCATTAAGGGGATTACATAAGGAGGAAGCATAATGAAAAAAAACCCGGTTATACCATATGCGATTATTGCTGTTATCGGGATCCTTGCTGTAATTATTATTTCAGTAGTTGGGATTGATCAAAGACAAGCTATTCAAGACGCTGAAGAAAATGGTGGGGAACAAACCGAGCAATCTGAAGAAGGCGAAGGCGGTGGAGAAACTGCTGGAGGAGACGGAGATGCAGTTTTCCAAAATAATTGCGCAATGTGTCATGGATCCGATTTAGCTAGTGGATCAGCACCTAATTTAACTGAGATAGGAAGCAAATATTCTCAAGAAGAACTTGCTCAAATTGTACAAGAAGGTATAGGTAATATGCCAGCACAGTCTCAAGTTCAAGGTGAAGATTTAGATGCTTTAACACAATGGCTAAGTGAGAAACAGTAATTATAAGTTTAAATGAATGAAAGCTTTCTGCTTAAAAATCAGAAAGCTTTTCTTAATGTAGAAGGTGAATTAAGTAATGCGTAATAGAGTTAGTTTATCAAATCGTTTAAAGAAAGTTGCATCTTATCTTCCCGAAAATGCAAACTTTGCTGATATCGGATCAGATCATGCATATTTAGCTGCATATGTTTGCCAGAACGACCCAAATGCAAAAGCAATTGCCGGAGAAGTAAATGTTGGTCCATTAAATAGTGCGAAAGATACAATTAACGAATATGGGTTGGAAAATCAAATCGAGGTACGCCTCGGGGATGGACTAGAAGTAATTAGACCAGGAGAAGTTAATCAAATTGTAATCGCGGGTATGGGCGGATCGTTAATAACATCGATTTTAAATAAACAAAAAAACATATCTTTAGAAGTTGATCGGATGATTTTACAACCTAATGTAGATGCAAAAGAATTACGAGAGTGGTTAGATGATCAAAATTATATGTTAATAATGGAAGAAATTATAGAAGAACAAGGACATATTTATGAGATTTTAGTTGCAGAGAAATGTAATTCACATCAATCACCTTATAGCGATTTAGAAAAAGAAAAACAATTATATTTTGGTCCATACTTATTACAAGACAGAAATGATGCATTTATGAAAAAATGGGGAGGAGAAAGAGATAAGTTAACACGTGTTGTCGAACAGATGAAGCAAGCAAGGCAAATGGATCGAGATAAAATCGATCAATTTATTAACGAATTGGATTGGATGCAGGAGGTCTTAAACAATGAAAAAAACAACATGGAAACACGCTGATTTTTTTCGAGCAATGGATGTTTGGGCACCGAAACATTTAGCATATGATTGGGATAATGTAGGTTTGCAAATAGGATCTTTTAATGCAATTACAAGCAAGGTTCTTATCACATTAGACGTTACTGAAAGTGTCGTAGACGAAGCAATAGAAAAAGGAATGAATTTAATTATTGCGCATCATTCCCTATTATTTCAACCATTAAAACAGATTAATATGGATACACCTAAGGGAAGAACAGTACAAAAATTGATAAAAAATGATATTACTGTATATGCTTCTCATACAAATTTAGATGCAGCAAATAACGGGGTTAATGATATGTTAGCTACAGAATTAAAGCTCACTCATACAACTCCACTAGTGCCAGTATATAATGAGAAAAATTATAAAGTAGTAATTTATGTACCAGAAAGTCATATAGAAAAGATCCGACAAGCGTTTGCTGAGTCTGGAGCCGGTTATATAGGGAATTATAGTCATTGTACTTTTCAAAGCCCGGGACAGGGGACATTTAAACCATTGGAGGGTACTGATCCATACATTGGGGAACAGGATAAAATCACATATGTCGATGAATATAAGATAGAGACTATTGTTCCAGAAAGTATACTTTCAAATGTTGTGAAATCAATCCTTTCTGCACATCCTTATGAGGAACCCGCTTATGATATTTACCCTTTAGAAAATAAAACTACTAATTTTGGTATTGGTCGTATTGGTAACTTAACAGAACCAACTACATTAGATTCTTTTATAAAAACAGTCAAAACTCAATTTCAGTTAGAAGGAATACGTATTTCAGGAAATAAAGATAAAAAGATCAAGCGAGTAGCAATTTTAGGTGGGAGCGGTGAGAAATATGTTTCCCATGCTATGCGTAAGAAAGCGGATGTTTATATCACTGGAGATATGACTTTTCACATTGCTCAAGATGCTGCTGAAATGGGATTAACTGTAATTGATGCTGGACATTACATTGAAAAAGTTATGAAATACTATACGAAACAAAAACTAGCACAGACGATGGAATTGGATAAGGATTTTATAGAGGTATCTGAAATTAATACAGATCCATTCCAGTTTGTGTAGAAGTAGACAGGAGGTCATTACATGGGTATGAAATTTGAAGATTTACAATTAAACCCCATTGTAAATGATGTTATTGAACAGTTAAAATTTAAAAATCCTACAGAAATTCAGGAAAAGGTTATACCTGCCATTATAAAAGGAGATAGTGTAGTTGGACAATCTCGTACGGGATCTGGTAAAACACATGCCTTTTTGTTACCACTTTTTCACGGCTTAGAAAGTGATAAAAAAGAAGTTCAGTTTGTTATCACTGCACCCACTAGGGAACTGGCCACACAATTATATGGTGAAGTAAGAAATATAATAACATTAGCTGATAAAACGAAAGAATGGAATGCAAAGTTGCTCGTTGGAGGTACCGATAAACAAAAAATGACGGAGAAGTTAAAAACACCTCCTCATATTATTGTCGGAACTCCAGGTCGAATTTTAGATCTTGTTAAAAGTGGAGCTCTATCTATTTATACAGCAAAATCTTTTGTTGTTGATGAAGCTGACTTGATGTTAGATCTTGGGTTTATTGAAGAAGTAGATCAATTATTAGTTAGGTCAAAACAAGATATACAATTGCTTGTATTTTCTGCAACTATTCCACAACGTTTACAGCATTTTTTCAAGAAATATATAAAAAATCCATTAAATGTAAAAATTAATGAACACTTTTCACCAGAAAAAATGGATCATCGATTAATTCGAAAAAAACATCGAAATGAAGCAGAAATCATTTGGGAAATTTCTCAATCTATTCACCCTTATCTTGCGCTTATATTTACTAACGGAAAACAACAAGCAAATGAATTGGCAGATCAATTATTAGAGTATGGGTTAGAAGTAGGAGTTATTCACGGTGGATTAACCCCGAGAGAACGAAAACGGGTCTTAAAGGAAATTCAAAACCTTAGATATCAATACGTTGTAGCTACTGATTTAGCTGCGAGAGGAATTGATATAAAGGGTGTAAGCCATGTTATAAACGCGCAAATTCCAAAAGAAGAATCATTTTATATTCATCGAGTTGGTAGAACTGCAAGAGCTGGACTAGAGGGAACAGCCATAAGTATATATGATGACAATGATTTATCATTAATTCAACGATTGGAACAAAAAGGTTTAATATTTGAATTCGTAGAAGTTAAAAATGGGGAATGGAAAACTGACCCTTCATGGAATGAAAGGCAACGTCGTCAAAAAGTAGATACTTCTATTGATAAAGAGGCTTGGAAACGAGTATCTAAACAGAAAAAAGTTAAACCAGGATATAAGAAGAAACAAAAACGCCAACAACAAGAAATTAAAAAACAGTTAACTAAAAAAAAGAAAAAGTAAAGTAAGCGAAGAGGAGGAGTAAAATGGTAAAGATTGGATCACATGTTTCAATGAATGGCAAGAAAATGCTATTAGGCTCCAGTGAAGATGCTGTTCAATATGGAGCTAATACGTTTATGATCTACACAGGTGCCCCTCAAAATACAAGAAGGAAGCCTATAGAAGAGCTGAATATTGAAGCAGGTACAGAACATATGAAAGCCAATGGAATCCAAGATATAGTAGTACATGCACCGTATATTATAAATATTGGTAATTCCATTAAACCAGCTACTTTTGAGTTGGGAGTTAACTTTTTAAAAAATGAAATTGATCGTACAGAGGCATTAGGTGCGAAACAAATTGTACTTCATCCAGGAGCGCATGTTGGGGAAGGTGCTGAAAAAGGAATACCAAAAATTATAGAAGGTTTAAATGAAGTTCTAGATCCAAATAGTAATGTCCAAATTGCTTTGGAAACAATGGCAGGAAAAGGATCTGAAATAGGACGTACATTTGAAGAGCTAGCTCAAATTATCGAAGGTGTAACACACAATGATCGGCTGTCTATTTGTATGGATACATGCCATATTCACGATGCAGGCTACAACATTGTAGAAGATTTTGATGGAGTGTTAGAGCAATTTGATAAAATCATTGGGATAGACCGATTAAAAGTTGTCCATGTAAATGATAGTAAAAATGAGCGAGGTGCTCATAAAGATCGTCATGAAAATATTGGTTTTGGTTATATCGGCTTTGAAGCTCTGCATAATATAGTGCACCATCCACAATTATCTGATCTACCTAAAATTTTGGAAACACCTTTTGTAGGTACAGACAAGAAAAACAAAAAACCTCCTTATAAACATGAAATAGAAATGTTAAAAGAAGGCAATTTTGATCCACATCTAAAAGAAAAAATAATGGAAGCATAACTGAGTGAAGCTGATTATAACTTTATTTTATAATCAGCTTCTTTTTTAGTTAAAGAGATGTCCTAATCCGTAAGATTGAATAACTTCATCCATTAAAGCTTGAGCTTGCTTTGCTGTTTGAGGGTCTGTAATCGTAGATAATTCATGAAACATACGATCACGATCGCTCGCTTTAAATGGATCAGGGGAATTAGTTCTCAAATAGTTAATGATTTGTCTCGCTTGAGGTTCAGTTATGTGAAAATTATATTGTTTGCTGTAATGCAATAACTCTCCAACTGTCAGGTTGCGGACTTTACTTTTAACCATTTCTTTAATAAAAAATGACATATTCTTCTCTCCTTTTCACACTCATATATAGATATGCTAAAAATTTAGAAATGATAATCTAAGTGCCTGGTACTTTAACCATATTTTAACAGTTTCGAATAGTAACTGTCTCCATAAAATAAGGTCGTATCAAAATATATGTTGGAGGGAGGATTTTATGATGGAAGAAGATAGAAATAAAGATGTTCATACAGAGAATGCACCGCATCATGGGGATGATGAACACCATTCTTTTATTGGGCATGATTTAGACAGCAAAAGAAATGAGGAATATGCACAAGAATTTACCGCTGATAACCTGAGGGATAGTGATATTCCTGAAGATGACGCTAATCCAGGTACGTTTTATGGCTGGGCAGGAATTGCTTTAGCATTAATCTCATTCTTTGTTTGGCCAATAATATTAGGAGCTGCAAGCATCATTTTTGGTTTTGTAGCCAGAAGTAGAGATGTAGATACACTTGGAAATATTGCAATTGGATTAGGTGCAATCTCAATGATAATTGCTTTATTTATAATACCTTTTCTATTTTAAGGCTGTTCTTACAGCCTTATTTTTTTATTCTTTTCACTCTTGCTCTAGGGGAAAATAATAAATATGATCTACTCTTATATCTGTTGGTTCTGTGGTGGGATTCAAACTTCTAAATTCTTTTAGTAAAAGGTCTGTTTTAATCTCATTGGTTCTTCCCTGGTGGAGACCCTCTATTATGCTTAAAACCGTATCTCCTGGCATTACTTTTATTGGTATGATGTTATAATCAGATTGTTGAGTCTGAACATTTGCTTTTTGGGTGAGTTGATTATTATTAATATTAGATAAATCTTGAAATATACTTATGAGAACCAATATAATTAATATAGATAATAAGAATTTTTTAAAGGGATGCATAGTTGTCTTGTCTCCTTTTTTGAAACCTTTTTGTACTAAAATCGTATGTATAGATAGAGAGTGGAAGGGGCGAGTATCGTATGGATTTATTCGATGTACAATGGATTGGTTTTCTTGCATTATTTTTAGGAACTTTATTCTTATTAGGTGAAGTATTAGTTAATATGCGTGGAATATTTGGTTTGTTAGGAATTGGATTTATTTCTGTATATTTTACTGCTTATTTAGATACAGATTCTGTCTTACTAATCGTTATTGTATATTTTATTGGTTTATTACTAATTATTATTGACGGTAAGATTGTCAACGATGGTACACTGGCAACACTAGGGCTTGGTACAATGATTGCAGCTGTAGCATTACCACAGCCAAATTTGGCAAGTGGCTTATATGCAGTTATTGCTCTACTTTTCGGTACAGGATTATCATTGGTATTTTTAAAAGTTTTTAAACGTAGGAAAATGTGGACCAAATTAGCTCTTATGGATCAGTTAACAAAAGAAGCAGGGTACAGTTCATTATCAAAAGAATATGAAGATCTATTAGAAACAGAAGGAGAAGCATTAACAGACTTTCGACCTTCGGGGACAGTTGAGATAAATAAGAAACATTATAGCGCTGTAACTGGTGGTCAATGGTTAGAAAAAGGATCGAAAGTGAAGGTTGTAGAAGTTGATGGAACTAAAATTCGAATTGAAAAAATAGATAAACCTATAGTAGAAGAATAAAATTGATATGATCCCGAAATTATAACCTTTTGGAAAAAGAGGTTTAATTTCGGTTTTTTTGTGCTAAAAGTAAAAGAATACTAAAAAATTCATTATGAGAGTATATCTGGAATTGCAATTTTTCCTAGCTGGAAATTACTTATTATTGAAAGGACACATATTTAGAAATTATTATCTAAAAATAAGGTTTAGCCATATTATTTTTATTAAATGAAAAGAAATATTAAGAGTATGTAAATTTTCCAAAAGTACCTTTACAAACGGTATAATATCATCAATAATGGATAAGGCACAAAATTCTACAAGATATAACATAGGCCTCAGAAGGGATGAAGTAACACGTGGAAATCGATGTACAAAAACTTATAATTGAATTTATCGGTGGGTTAGGAATATTCCTATTAGGTATTAAATATATGGGTGATGGCTTGCAAAAATCGGCTGGGGATCGCCTTCGTAACATACTTGACCGGTTTACAAGCAATCCGTTCTTAGGAGTACTTGCTGGTATGATTGTAACTATACTTATCCAAAGTAGTTCTGGAACAACCGTATTAACTGTTGGACTAGTAAATGCCGGTTTTATGACTCTAAGACAAGCAATTGGAGTTATAATGGGTGCCAATATAGGTACGACAGTAACTGCATTCATTATCGGTATCGATTTAGGTGAATATGCATTACTAATAATGGCTCTTGGTGCATTCTTATTATTCTTCTTTAAGAAACCAATTGTTAATGCTGTGGGACAAGCTGTATTTGGTTTTGGTTCCCTATTCTTTGGTTTAGAATTAATGAGTAGTGGAATGTCCCCACTTCGCTCTTTAGAAGCGTTTCATGAACTTACATTATCAATGAGTGATACTCCAATCTTAGGAGTAGTTATAGGAACAGTATTTACATTAATTGTTCAAAGTTCATCTGCAACAATTGGGATTTTACAAGGATTATATTCTGAAGGTGCAATTGAATTAGGAGCAGCCTTACCAGTCTTATTTGGGGATAACTTAGGAACAACTATAACTGCAATTATTGCTAGTATTGGTGCTTCAGTAGCTGCTAAAAGAGCTGCATTAACTCATGTTACGTTTAACTTAATAGGGGCAACGATTTTCCTATTACTATTAATACCATTTACTAATTATGTGGCATTTTTACAAGATTGGCTAAATTTAAATCCTGAAATGACAATTGCATTTGGACATGGTAGCTTTAACATTGCTAATACAGTGCTACAATTTCCATTTATTGCAGCTCTAGCATGGTTTGTAACAAAACTCATACCTGGCGATGACACAATTATTGAATATAAGCCAAAACACTTAGATCCAATATTTATCCAGCAGTCCTCTTCTTTAGCATTGGATCAAGCTAAAGCTGAAGTTGTGAGAATGGGTGGATATGCTCATAAAGGTCTTGAAGAAACACATTCATATGTGACAACTCAAAATGAAAAGAATTCGGAAATGGCGTTACAAATTGAAGGTGCTTTAAATAATCTAGATAGAAAAATTACGGACTATTTGGTTGAAATTGCATCAACATCTTTATCAGAAGTTGAAAGTGCCGAACACACAGCTCTAATGAATACAGTACGAGATATTGAACGTATTGGTGACCACTTTGAAAATATTGTTGAATTAATTGATTACAAAATGTCAAACAAAGTAATTCTAACAGATCAAGCTATGGAAAATTTAAATAACATGTTTGATCTTACTGCAATGACAGTAAAACAAGCAATTGAATCATTAGAATCAAAAGACAGAGAAGCAGCTCTTGAAGTTATTCAAAAGGAAGATCAAATTGATAAAATGGAGCGGAAATTCCGTAAAAGTCATATCATACGTATGAATGAAGGTCTATGTAATGGTTCAGCAGGGATTGTCTTTGTAGATATTATAAGTAATCTAGAAAGAATTGGTGATCATGCAGTGAATATTGCAGAAAATGTATTAGGCGAGCAATAAAAAATAAATCGTAGGGAGGTAAAACTTCTCTACGATTTTTTTGTGGGAAATAAATGTAATATAAATAATTTAATTTGCAGATGCTCTTGATGATTAATGTGTATACTGTTCACAAGCATAAATATGATTCTCTGACTGCTTTTCATGAAGGAGGACTAGTGAATCTAATCATAGTATAAAAAATCAATTTACGCTAAGGAGTTTAGGGGGAAATGAAAGAGGTGAATAAGAAAGAATTGAAACGAAAAAGAAAAACGGATTTATTTAAATGCCAACTATTATGTACCACATAATGATATTGTGATATATTATGTAAATCAATAGTTGTATTAGAAGTTTTTAAACCTTCTTATTTATTGGGCATACTCGTTAAGTTTTTGTGTCGTTTAAACTTTTAGTATTAATCCAAATAGAGATACACGAAGAGTATACTTTTATTTCAGGTAGATCGAAAAAAGGGGATAAATACCAAGATATAGCACTTAGGAGATGTCCAAAATAATGAAATTAGGCAGGTCTCAACGGAAAAAAATAAAAAAATGTAAAATCTATTAATATTTTTGTTGAAATATGAAAAAGAACATGCTATTATAAATAACGCAGTCGAAAAACGAAATAAAAACTTTTGCAAAGACGCAAAAAAATGTTTGACAGATTTTGCTAAACATGATAAATTATTATTCGTTGCTGTTATTACATAAACAAAACTTGATGATTATTCCACAGTAGCTCAGTGGTAGAGCAATCGGCTGTTAACCGATCGGTCGTAGGTTCGAATCCTACCTGTGGAGCCATGGCGGTGTAGCTCAGCTGGCGAGAGCGTACGGTTCATACCCGTGAGGTCGGGGGTTCGATCCCCTCCGCCGCTACCATATTATAATCATGGCGGTCGTGGCGAAGTGGTTAACGCACCGGATTGTGGCTCCGGCATTCGTGGGTTCAATCCCCACCGGTCGCCCCATGAATAACGTCATATATTAAATAGAAGGACCCTTAGCTCAGTTGGTTAGAGCTATCGGCTCATAACCGATCGGTCGCAGGTTCGAGTCCTGCAGGGTCCACCATTTTAACCAATCCGGAGGTATACCCAAGTCCGGCTGAAGGGATCGGTCTTGAAAACCGAGAGGCGGGTCAAACCGCGCGGGGGTTCGAATCCCTCTACCTCCTCCATACATATTTTTATTTTGAGTGATTACTAAATGACCTCAAAATACGTATTTCGAATTAACTATCGATGAAACTAAAATTGCAATATAACTTCTGAGCTAATTGATAGTAAGCTGGAAATTCGATTTAGAATGGATTACGTTATAATTTAATACGGCTTGGTAGCTCAGTCGGTAGAGCAGAGGACTGAAAATCCTTGTGTCGGCGGTTCGATTCCGTCCCGAGCCATTTTAAAAAACAAGCATTTGCTTGTTTTTTTGTATGTTGAAATTGGAACCAACTACAAACATTGGAAATATAAAGCATATCGTTTGCAACTACTTAAAAGCTTTGATAGTCTTTTTAATATAAAGGGACATAAACCTTTACATCATTTATTTTAAGGAGGAAGATAAACATGGCAAAATTTGAATTACCGGAATTACCATATGCATATGATGCATTGGAACCGACAATTGACAAAGAAACAATGAACATTCATCATACGAAACATCACAACACGTATGTAACTAAATTAAATGATGCATTGGAAGGACATGCAGACCTTCAAAGTAAGTCTGTAGAAGAATTAATTAGTAATCTTGATGCAGTCCCTGAAAATGCAAAAACTGCAGTACGTAACAATGGTGGCGGACATGCTAACCATAGCCTATTTTGGAAGTTATTATCACCAAATGGCGGCGGTGAGCCAACAGGTGAATTAGCTGATAAAATTAATGCTAAATTTGGTTCATTAGACAAATTCAAAGAAGAATTTGCAGCAGCTGCAGCAGGACGTTTCGGTTCTGGATGGGCTTGGCTAATTGTTAACAATGGTGAACTAGAAATTACAAGCACACCAAACCAAGATTCACCATTAATGGAAGGAAAAACTCCTGTATTAGGACTTGATGTTTGGGAACACGCTTATTATCTTAAATATCAAAACAAACGCCCAGAGTACATTTCAGCATTCTGGAATGTAGTTAATTGGGATCAAGTTGCAAAAAACTACGAAGAAGCTAAGTAATATAATTATAGATTAAAACACGTGAAAAGATTTTCACGTGTTTTTTTTGTATAGATACGACTCCTTCGCAAAAAATAAAGTTGGAAAAGAAGGAGTCGTTTTTAATGTTCCAACAAATAAACAATTTTTTTCAAAAACATAAAATTGAAAATCGTGACTTAATCATTCTTTTATTAATTGGTGGATTATATTCAGGCGGTATTTTCTTATCTAATACATTTGTTAATGTCTATATATGGAAACAATCTGGAGAATTAATAACAATTGCTAATTATAATTTAGCTAGTTATATTTTTCAGGCTCTTGCGTTTGTATGGGCAGGTAAATTATCCAAATCCATTGATCGTATACTTATTTTGCGTGTTGGTATCCTCTTCCTTTGCTTATTTTTTGTATGTGTATTATTTATTGGTGAGTTAGCAGCTTATTATAACTTTATACTGGGGTGTTTAATCGGTATTGGTTACGGATTTTTTTGGTTAGCTTTTCATGTTATGACTTTTGAGATTACGGAACCGGATACAAGAGATATGTTTAATGGTGTGTTCGGTATTTTAAGTTCATTTGCAGGTATGGTTGGCCCTCTATTAGCAGGCTTTATAATTTCAAATATGGTAGATGATGTTGGTTATAATGTAATCTTTGGAATCTCTTTTTTGTTATTTGCTTGTGCAGTGATTGCAAGCTTTTTTATCGTACGGAAAGGGTCAAAAGGGTTATTTGCAATGAAGCATATCGCAAAAGAAAGGAAGAGAAACAAAAATTGGAAAAGAATTTTACATTCTCATTTTTTCCAAGGCTTAAGAGAAGGTATTTTTGGTTTTTATATCACAATATGGGTGTTTCTCGTTACAAATAGTGAACTCGCACTTGGGACATTTAATATGTTTTTATCTGGTTTATCGATTGTGTTTTATCTAATTGCGGCAAGATTTATAAAGCCCCATTTAAGGAAAAAATCGATATTATTAGGTGGTTTGTTACTATTTGCTTCCATATTTATCATCATTTTTGAAGTGAATTACTCCTTATTGATGGTGTATGCAGTAATTATCGGTATTGCCTACCCTATATTAAATGTCCCATTTGTATCAATGACTTTTGATGTAATTGGAAAAGCATATAAAGCTGCTGAAATGCGAGTGGAATATATCGTAATACGAGAAATTTTCTTGAATTTAGGTAGAGCACTATCAATAACCGTGTTTATATTAGGGATTGTATTATTTAAAGAAGAACAAATCATCCCGATTCTACTTGTAGTTTTTGGCGCGGGTCATCTCGCTATTTATTTCTTCATTAAAAATATTCAAATAGGGACAAGGAATCCAAAAGAAATTTTAATAAAAGAGCAAATTACAGACGAAAAAAATCGTTAATTATGGTAAAATCAAACAGAGGAAAATATTGTACTAAATTATTGGGGGAGAAGAAACATTGAGTAAAGATATTAAAAAGAAACGAGCCCAACTTCCCTTTCGGATAAATATATTATTTTTTGCAATCTTTTTGATGTTCTCTGTATTAATTTTGCAATTAGGGGTTGTTCAAATATTAAATGGGGAGGCTCACCAAGAAGAAATTGAGAGAACCAATATTGATACGACAAGTGTACCGGTCCCAAGAGGAAGAATCTTGGATACTAATGGAAATGTAATTGTAGATAATAATGCAATGTATTCTATTACGTATACACCACCAAAAGGGGTACAAGCTAAAGACCGCTTACAATTAGCCCAAAAGTTAGCGGATTATATTGAGATGGGTCAGGAAGATCGCTTAAAACGTATCACAGATAGAGATAAACGAGAATATTATTACTTATTAAATCAAAAAGATGTAGACGAACGGTTAAATGACATAGATACTTCCGAAATGGATAATGCAGATGTATATAACCACACATTAGAGTTGATTACCGAGGAAGAAATCAGTGATTTTTCTGATGACGATATGGAAATTATCGCCATAAAAAAAGAATTAGATAAAGCATATTCATTGACTCCACAAGTTATAAAGAATGAAGATGTATCAGCTGAGGAATATGCTACTGTAGCGGAGAATCTTGATAAATTACCAGGAATAAATGCGACAACAGATTGGGATCGACTGTATCCTTATGATAATACGCTAAGCAGTATCCTGGGAGGTATTACAAGTCAAGAGCAGGGTATTCCAGCTGAAGATGTGCAGGCATACTTAAGTAAAGGATATAGCCGTAATGATCGAGTAGGTACAAGTGGAATAGAACAACAATATGAGGATTTCCTGCGAGGAAGAAAAGAACAGATTCAATATGAGACAAGAAAAAATGGATCAATAGTTGGAACGGAAACAGTAGTTGAAGGGAAACGAGGAAAAGACCTTGTATTAACTATTGATATGGAATTTCAGGAAAAAGTAGATGAAATAGTATTAGATGAAATGAAGAAGGTTAAACAACAATATCCTGGACCTAACCAACACTTAACCAATGCATTCGCAGTAGTAATGGATCCAAAAACAGGAGAACTACTGGCGATGTCTGGTGTGAATTATAATAAAGAAAAAAACGAATACAATGATGCTGCATTTATGGCTTTAGCTAGCGCATATGAACCTGGATCATCCGTAAAAGGTGCCAGTGTATTAGCAGGGTATGAATCAGGTGTCATTTCACCTGGTCAAGTTTTTTTTGATAACCCCGTTAGGATAGCTAGTACGCCTGTAAAAAAATCAGTTTCAAATTTAGGCTATGTAACAGATCTAGAAGCATTGGAAAAATCTTCAAACGTATATATGTTTTATATTGCTTTAAGAATGATGGGAGAAAATCGTCACCCTTATCCAGATAACTCAACTCTTAATGCAAGTTGGTCTGAATACAACAATGCGCTAAATGATTTACAAAATTACTTTAATCAATTTGGTCTAGGAGTATCTACAGGTATTGATTTTCCACATGAATCTACCGGGGTTAGATCAAATGGTGCACCGAACCCAGGTAATGTTCTGGACTTTACAATAGGACAATATGATACGTATACGACATTACAGTTAGCACAATATGTTTCAACAATTGCCAATGATGGATATCGTGTTCAACCACACTTTTTAAAGCAAGTTCATGATCCGATTGCATCATTTGATGAATTAGGTCCAGTGTATTATACAAAAAATACGCAAGTAATGAACCGTATTGATATGAGTCAAAGTGAAATAGAACGAGTACAAAATGGTTTTAAGCGAGTTTATGAATCTGGAACAGCAAGAGGTTATTTTCAAGATGTAGATTATAATCCTGCAGGTAAGACAGGAACAGCTGAAACATCTATTTATGATGATGGGAAAAAGCTAGCTGATACAAATAGTCTTTCACTTGTTGGCTATGCTCCATTTGATGAACCTGAAGTTGCATTTGCCATAATAGTTCCACACACGGGGCAAGGAAATGGAATTAACGGTAAAATCGGCAGACGTATCCTCGATGCATACTTCGAAGTCAAAGAAGAACAAGATGAAGAAAATGCAGTTGATGAATAAAAAATAAGCGAATCCAAAATGGATTCGCTTATTTTTATAAATGATTACATAGAATTTACAAATAGTTAATATTAAACCTTTATAATTAGTAACATATAGAAACTATTTGTTTAGGGGAGGAACTTATATGACAACACGTAATCAGTTCCAAGAAGAGCTTCAAGAACTTTATGGTGACATACTTCATATGGCGGATTTGGTAGGTGAAGCATTGGATAGTTCAGTTGAATCACTAATACAACAACAGCAAGAACTTGCAGAGACTGTTATAGCGAAAGATAAAGAAATTGATAAGCTTGAAAAAAACATTAATGATAAAGCTATTTTATTAATTGCAAAACAACAACCAGTAGCAACAGACTTAAGAAAAATTGTAACTGCTTTAAGAGTAATGATAGATATAGAACGAATGGGTGACAACGCGAAAAATATTGCCAAATCGAGTATTAGGTTACTAGATAATCCTTCGAGTGTCCCTCCTGACCTTTCACATATGCACCATCAAGTAAAAAAGATGCTTCACACAGCAGTATTAGCATTTGAACAGGAAGATATTTCGCTTGCTGGAAAGTTAGCAGAAATGGATGATGAGGTAGATCATGTTTATAAAAGAGTAGTTAGTGACTTGTTATACGAAACGGCTACCCGACCCGATCAGATCGAATATGTGATGCAAATGTCTTTTTGCGCGAGATACTTGGAAAGATTTGCAGATCATATCACAAATATTGGTGAAAGCATATTATATTTGGTCAAAGGAGAAAATGTAAATCTAAATAAATAGCACAGCATATCGCTGTGCTATTTTTAATTATAACTTGTAATTACTTCTGCTATGTCAAAATGAGACATGTCACTTGTTAATTCAAATGTACCTGGTTTAACGTTAATTGCATAATCATTATCTTCTAAATAATCATTAAAGTCAGAAGCACTTTCAATGATATCCTCATTTTCCAGAATGTCGCTTATTTCAGATGATGCCATACCCGTTTCAACAGTTAGCTCATATTCTATCGTAGAATTTTCATCAGATTCATCTTCATTCTGATTTTCATTTGATGATTCTTCTTCCTCTTCTTGTTGTTTGTATCTTCATTTTGTTGAGACTCTTCATCTGATGATTCATTGTTACTTTCCGAACTATTTTCTGAATCGTTGCCATTTACACTATAGGATATATATTCCTCTTGGGAAAGAACTGTGTACCCTTGATCTTCTAATACAGGAATCATTTCTTCTGCATTAACATCTTCGATAGATGTTTGTGAGTCTTGCACGAGAAAGAATACAATCAGAATAATTATGGCACTTGTAAACAAACCAAGTGCAAAAGCTCTAATGTGGTGTTTCATTGATTTACTCCTTTAACTATTGATAAGATTACTATTTTCCGTTTTATGATCATTTAAATCACTTGGTAATAGTTCTTCTTCAAGCACCTTGATTTTCTTCTTTAATTGATATGTATCTTGCATTGTTGTAATCGACATTTGTTCTAATTGTGATTCTACTTCTTCAATTCTATCATTCATAAAATAAGATAGTATGAATAGAACAATTGCAACTACGATAATAGCTATTATCGCATAAAACATTTTATTCCCTCCTTTATATTCATTAATAGTTATACCATAAATAGACAATGGAATCATCATTATTCTACTAATTTTTATCATTACAATTATTATGGAAATAAGTTAAGCGTTGATTTTCATTCATTATTGCAGTAAACAATCTTGATAATTAATGGAAAGTTTGATAATATAATTAAAGTCTGCACAATTATGTATGAAGAGGCAAGTTGAAAAGTTTGGAGGGATAAAATATGCGCGTAAATATAACTTTAGCTTGTACAGAAACGGGAGATCGTAACTACATCTCTACAAAAAACAAGCGTACAAATCCTGAACGTATTGAGCTTAAGAAATACTCACCACGTCTTAAAAAACACACGTTACATCGTGAAACAAAATAATGTTAGCAAAAAACTCTTATCGTTTGGATAGGAGTTTTTCTATTATTAGGGGTGTACATAATGAATAAGCAAATTTTAAGGAAAAATATGATTCAACAATTAAATGAATTATCTCAAGATAGAAGAAAGTCTATTCAATCAAAACAACAGCATCTACTATTTCATTCACACCTATGGAAAAATTCCTTAACAATTGGAATCACTGTTTCTAAAGGGTTCGAATGGGACACGAAACAAATTATTCAACAAGGATGGAAAGAAAATAAAGTAATTGCCGTTCCTAAATGTAATCCGATTGATAAAACAATGACATATCGTCAAATCACTTCTTTTGAACAACTTGAAGTTGTATACGCGGGAATTGAAGAGCCTATTATGGAACATACGAGTCCCTTAGAAAATGAATTACTTGGATTATGTATTGTTCCGGGAATTGTTTTTGATAAAAACGGTTATCGGATTGGATTTGGTGGGGGGTATTATGATCGAATATTACCGAGTATACAAGCTCCTACCTTGTCAATTTGTAGTGAGGTACAAATAATTTCTTCCATACCTAAAGAATCCCATGACCTTTCGGTGGATTATCTACTAACTGAAACAAGAATTTATGGTAGCTAATTTTTCTATGTATAAGTAAATCATTCTAGAAAAAACTATATACATAATAGAGCTAGGAAGGAATGATTTTTTAATGCGTCCACTTATTTCGATTGCATTATTTATATCTCTAATTTTTATCGTATTAAAGTGGAGATATAAATTATTTAATACGCTGTTTGCTATAAGTATAATACGAAAATTAGCAGTTAGATTAGCTATGAATTTTCCGGGCGTTCAATCAAAAATCTTTGGTGAACAATCAAATCGCTATAATTACTAAAACCTTAGAAGATAAGTATTTTTACACTTATCTTCTAAGGTTTTTTAGATACCTGGATTATGGTAATTCTGTGCAAAAAATATTCCCGTTTGGTATGATATTTATTGGGGAGGTTGGTGTATGTACATAAACGATGTATATGTGGAGTACCAGTTAGCTTATCAATTACTTGAACAAGGGTTTGAATTAATTAATAAGAACGAGGAAACAGATGAGCTTTGGTTTGAAAAGTTTAAAAACAATACTTCAGTCATCATTCGATTAATACCAAAAAGGTTTGATTGGGACAATCAACTTAAACAAGATGTAACAAATACATATCAACGAATTCATCAAATGAGAAAGATGTTTAAAGGAAAACATATTGAAGCAATTACGATTTATACATCAAGTGAGGAACCAATTGGTGATGATTGGCAAACATTAAAGAAACCAATTACTTCAAATGCAAAAAAACCATTTACGATGAATGTCTATTTTTTACATGAATCTACGTTTTCTGATGAAATTGAACGGTTACGGGAGAAAATAGGGTTAGATTTATCTATGGATGAACTAAATGAATTGGATGATGAACAAAAAGAAAGTAAAGTTAATTATTTTAAGCAAACCATATTTCATGATTATAATAATCGAATCGAAAAAAGAAGAAAAGTATTTTCAAATGGAAAACCATTATTTACATATATTTTAATAGCACTTAATCTATTTTTTTTCTTACAACAAATAAATAATGGCGGCAGTGAAAATATCGATACGCTTATACAAATGGGTGCAAAATATAATCCATTAATCATGGAAGGAGAATGGTGGCGTCTATTGACTTCGATGTTCCTGCATATAGGGTTTGTTCATATCTTAATGAACATGGTTGCTTTATTCTATTTAGGAACAGCAGTTGAAAGGATATTTGGCAGAACGAGATTTTTAGTTATTTACTTTCTAGGTGGAATTGCTGGTTCTATAGCGAGCTTCGCTACATCTATTAGTATTTCAGCCGGTGCGTCTGGAGCAATATTTGGATTGTTTGGTGCCTTGTTATTCTTTGGATTAATCTATAAAGATGTCTTTAAGGATACAATGGGTATGAATATTGTATTTATACTTGTAGTGAATCTTGTTATCGGTTTTTCTATACCGGAAATAGATATGGGTGCTCATCTCGGTGGATTACTTGGAGGCTTTCTAATAGCAGCTTGTCTTTATGTACCAGGTAAAAAGAATGGTAAATATCAATTAGGAGCAATTATTGCATTTATTATTTTATGTTCTGGATTATTAATGTACGGTTTTGATAATAATGCTTCTTCTTTAGAATTTAAATTAATTGAAGTAGAAGAGAAATTATCTGACAATCAATTTGAAGAAGCAATTGACCTATCTACCAATGCTTTAAATGAATTAAAATCAACGAACGATAATGAGCTGGTTCCTTATTTTCTATTCCATCGTTCATATGCATATTTACAGCAGGATGAAATTGAATTAGCACAAGCTGATCTAGAAGAAAGTTTAAACTACGATGAAACGATCCCTGAAGCATACAATAATTTAACTATTATCTATGCAAATAATTTTGAATTTGATAAGGCAAATGAAATAATAGATGAAGGTTTAGAACGTTTTCCTGAAAATCAAGAATTATTAGATCTTCAACAAGACTTATCCAATTATTAATCACTAAGAGTAGCTTTTGGCAATCGCTGAATGAGCTGCTCTTTTTTTCCATTAAGTTCGAACAGCACGAGTAAGTGCTTTGCTTCTTTGTCAATTAAAATTATTGGTACAAAGCTGCTAAGTTTATCATTTGGTGGATCAAGTGCAGGGATAATGTAGTTTTTATATAGCCCTTCCCATAATTGTCCAATCACTTGATTTGATTCTTGCTTTGTCATATTTGGTAATGGAGTATCTTCATATAATATTAAATTTGTTAAAGGTATAGCATAATAATCAGAAGAATCAACGTTAAAATAATACATAAGCTGTTGCCATTGATAAATCAATTGTTGATTTGAAGTTCGTTTTAAGACTTCTTTCCATTCCTTTTCATATTCATTAGCTGGTTCTTTAAATGAAGCTATTGGTTCAGAAGGGGAGTCGATAACATATAAATCATCATGAGACATACGCTGAATACTTCTTATAGTATTATCATCTATATGAATTTCTCCTTGGTGAAAAGAAATACTTTCATAATGATTTGAGTCTTGTCCAATAAAATTTTGTTTGATATCAATCTTATCAGTATCTTGTTGCCATTTACTACGTACTCCTTTAAGCCTTCCATTTACGAATAATAATGAAACATCTTGGCGCATGGCTAATTCGGTGTCACTTTGTGAATGGACATCCCATTGCATTTCGTATTGATTTGTACCTTCTTCTCCGATAAGAGAAATTTTAGTATCTGCATAATTAAACGTATGTGTATCGTCCAACGGAAAAAAGCTAATTGCTTGTTTATCCATATTTATTAAGTATAACGTAATTACAAATAGTAAACCGCCTATGATAGGAAGAATATATTTTTTCCACATCTTACTCATCCTTTATCGCTTGTCTATATGTTTATATATGATAATGAAAAAGAATATATGAAGGATTGTAGTATAGAAATTATAGTTCGTTATAAACTATTCATATCTTATAGATCATGGGTGGTAACGAATGAAACAGGATAAAAGACCAATTGACCATAAATTAACAAACAACGTTACATTCCTAAAAAATTATTTAGGGGTTGAAAAAAGTTTTGATTTAATTTATTTAGATTTAAATTATGCTGGTAAAGATATGGCTATGTTCATGGTTGATGGATTTGCCAAGGATGATATATCGTTATATATCATGCAAACGTTGGCTGAGCTAAAAGAGCATGAACTGGATGAAGACACGTTAACAAAACTACTTAAGAGATATATTCCCTATATAGAAATCGAACCAATAGATAATATTTATCAAGCTGCTGATTTTGTTTTAGCAGGAGCAACTGCTTTATTTGTAGATGGTGTAGATAAAGCGATTATCATTGATTCAAGAACTTACCCTGCACGTTCACCTGAAGAACCAGATTTAGAAAGAGTGGTTCGAGGACCTAGAGATGGTTTTGTAGAAACTTTAGTATTTAATACCGCCTTAACAAGGAGACGGGTAAGAGATCGTTCACTTCGAATGGAATACTTACAGGTTGGTAGAAGGTCAAAAACAGACGTAGTCATAAGTAATATAGAAGATATTGCAGATAATAAACATATAGATAAAATAAAATCGATACTGGAAAGAATTGACACAGATGGTCTACCGATGGCTGAAAAAACAATTGAAGAGTTTTTAAGTGATCGTTATTGGAATCCATATCCGTCTGTCCGATATACAGAGAGGCCAGACACTGCTGCGGCACATTTATATGATGGGCATATATTATTAATTATTGATGGATCACCTAGTGTCATGATCACTGCAACTACGTTTTGGAATCACTTACAACATGCAGAAGAATATCGACAAAAGCCCACTGTTGGTGCTTACTTAAGAATGGTTCGTTTTTTTGCAATTTTATTTTCAATGATATTATTGCCCTTATATTATTTGATGTCTTCACAGCCAGAGTTATTGCCAGCAGCCCTAGAGTTTATTGGCCCTGATGATCCAGGAGTAATTCCTCTGCTGCTACAATTTTTAATAGCGGAAATAGGGTTAGATATGCTAAGAATGGCTTCTATTCACACGCCTTCAGCATTAGGAACGGCGCTCGGTTTGGTGGCAGCAATCATGATCGGTGATGTCTCCGTTCAAGTAGGCTGGTTTACGAATGAAGTAGTTCTATATATTGCTACTGCTGCAATAGGTTCTTATGCGACTCCTAGTTATGAGCTAAGTATGGCAAACCGAATTGTACGTATTATATTATTACTCGCAACTGCAAGCTTCGGTGTGATTGGTTACGTGCTAGGAATAACGTGTTGGCTATTGTACATTACAAAAATGAATACGTTCAAAATACCTTATTTTTGGCCATTTATTCCATTTTCACCAAAAGCGTTACGTGATGTTATTATCCGCGTACCAGTACCGATAAAGCATCGTCGCCCTGAAATATTAGACCCAAAAGACCCGGATCGTTAACTGATTCGGGTTTTCGTCTGTTTAGTTCCCATTAATACAAGCTTTTGATATAATAATTTATGGTGATTAATTTGAAAACGATGATTGAAGTGCGAAATTTATTAAAACGCTTCGGTGCGTTTATTTATACTGGGGATAGACTTGGGGATTTGGAATTAATAGAATTTGAATTAAATGATTTGTATCAATATGGATTTATTACTCAACATGAATTTCTCATGGCAAAACTTTGCGTTGAAAAAGAAAAAAATCAATTAAAGGGGAATGGATAGTGGACAAACATTTATTAGTGGGTGTTGATATTGGGGGTACTACAGTTAAAATAGGCTTTATATCGGAAAAAGGGAAGGTACTAGACAAGTGGGAAATATCTACAAATCTACTTGATGGTGGAAAATATATTGTACCCGAAATCTGGTCTTCTGTGGAGTCTAAAATAAAGCAGCTAAGTTATTCTTTGTCTTCGATAGTTGGAATTGGTGTAGGAGCGCCAGGATTTATTGATGCAGAAAAGGGATTTGTTCATGAAGCTGTTAATATTGGTTGGAAAAATTTTGCTTTAGCTGAAGCTTTTAAAGCTTATGTGAGTATCCCTGTATACGTTGAAAATGATGCCAATACTGCTGTGCTTGGAGAAAATTGGGTTGGTGCAGGGAATCAAGCAGACAATTTAATTGCGATTACACTTGGAACCGGTGTTGGTGGAGGAATCATCGCCAATGGTCGAATTTTAAATGGAGCTAATGGAATGGCAGGAGAATTAGGACATATGATTGTGGAAGAGGATGGCGCACGTTGTAATTGTGGTAATCAAGGTTGTTTAGAAACGATAACTTCTGCTACGGGTATTGTGAGACAAGCATTAGAAAAAGTAATTGAAATACCTAATTCAACATTAGCAGAAGTATATAATAAAAATGGTGAAATTACTTCAAAAGAGATTTTTGACCTTGCAAAGGAAGGCGATGTCGCAGCAAAATCGATTGTTGATCATACTGCTGATGTCTTAGGGAAAGTCTTAGCAAACATGGGTGTGATTATAAATCCATCTAAAGTGTTAATTGGCGGTGGAGTTTCTAAAGCTGGAGATCAGTTAATTGATGCTATCCAATTTGCTTTTGAAAAACATGCATTACCAAGAGTTGCAGAGGCTTGTTCAATTAAAACTGCTCAATTAGGAAATGATGCAGGCATTATTGGAGCAGCTTACTTGGTATATTCTTCAAAAAATAGCACATTTTTCACTTGATTTTTTTTGATTTTCTACTAAAATAGTAAGTTATGAGTACAGTGTAAAAAATCTTAAAAAAGTGAAACTTTAATGGCATGATATTCGTCTATATTAATAAGTATTTTATTAATTGTAGTTTACAATTGCTAAAAAGGTGGAATGTATCTCATAATGAGTAATTGTACTATGAAATATAGATGAATGAGTTAGGAAACTAGGAGGAGAACTATGAAATTCTTCAAAAAACCAACAGTGCCGTTGTATGTAATTGCAGCGTTACTATTTGGTCTGAAAACGTATATTGTATATCGATTTATGTTCAACATTGGAATAGACAACTCTATGCAAGAGTTAATTTTATTTATTAATCCATTCGTATCTGCTTTCTTACTATTTACGATTGCAGTATGGTTTAATAAGACTTCAAGGCAGATGAAATATATTCGCTATATGGCGCTATTTGCTTCCTTAATTATTTGGGCGAATCTCGTATTCTATCGTCAGTTTACAGATTTCATCACCATCCCACAATTATTTATGGGAAGCAATATGGGAGATTTAGGTTCAAGTATTCTAACCTTAATCAAACCATATGATGTGTTATTCTTTGCTGATGCTGTTATTATTTGGGTATTAAGTAAGAAATACGAAGGTACTTTATCTGTACAATATCCAAAAAGTGGTAAAGTTGGAGCAGTTGCATTTTCTCTAGTACTGCTTGCAGGGAACTTTTTCTTAGCAGAGATGGAGCGTCCACAATTATTTACTCGTGCGTTTGACAGAGAGTATTTAGTTAAAAATATTGGTTTATTTAATTATCATATCTATGATATTGTTGTTCACTCAAAAACCGAGTCACAACGTGTATTTGCAGATGGAAATGAAATTCCTGAAATTGAGGAATTTATTGAAACGAATATCGATCATGAACGTAGTAAAGAAATGTTTGGTGTTGCAGAGGATAAAAATGTAATTTTTATTAATGCTGAGTCACTACAACAATTTGTTATTAATAATGAAGTGAATGGAGAAGAAATTACTCCTTTCTTAAATAGTTTAGCTGAAGATGAAGATACGTATTACTTTGAAAACTTTTATGAACAGACTGGTCAAGGAAATACTTCTGATTCTGAGTTTTTAGTTGAAAACTCTTTATATCCATTATCTCGTGGTGCAGTTTTCTTTACGCATGGCGCGAATGAATACAATGCATTTCCGGAACTTATTAAAGAAGAAGGATATACTTCTTCTGTATTACATGCTAATAACAAAAGCTTCTGGAATCGTGACGGAATGTATGACAGCTTAGAGATTGATAATTTTTATGGTGAAGAGGCTTATGAGGTTTCAGCAGAGGATTCAATTGGCTGGGGTTTAAAAGATAAACCTTTCTTTGAACAATCAATTAAGTATTTAGAGTCAATGGAACAGCCTTTTTACAGTAAGTTTATAACTTTAACAAACCATTTCCCATTTGAAATGCATGAGGAAGATACGTCTATTGATAAATTTGATTCAAACTCAAATACACTCAATAATTATTTTCCAGCGGTTAGATACATGGATGAAGCTATTGAACAGTTCTTCCAGGATCTAAAAGATAGTGGGTTATATGAAGATTCCGTAATAGTAATTATGGGTGACCATATTGGAATTAGTGCTAATCATAATCGCGCAATGGCACAGTATTTAGATAAAGAGGAGATTACTCCTTACGATCAAGTTCAGTTACAACGAGTTCCTTTATTTGTTCATATTCCTGGTAATGGGGAAGGTAAAGTTATGGATGAAGTAACTGGCCAAATTGATCTTAAGCCAACAATGCTTAATATGTTGGGTATCGAAGAAGAAAAAGATATTTATTTTGGTAACGACATGTTTAGTGAAGATCGTAAAGATTATATAGCACTTCGTAATGGTGATTTTATTAGTGAAGACTATGTAAAGACTATGGGTGTTTGTTACGACAGAGAAACAGGTGAACCTGTTGATGATGTTATTGATGAGGAAACATCTTCTGAACAAGAAGCCGAAGCACAAAAAGAACAAGTAGGGAGCGCATGTGACTCTATTCAAGAAAAAGTGGATCAAGAATTAGCTTACTCTGATTCAATCGTATATGGTGATTTATTCCGCTTTGTAGATTTCGGTAAAGATCAAACTAAAGAAGAATAATTAAACTGATAAAAACCTAACAACAATTCAATTGTTGTTAGGTTTTTTATATTGAAGACGTACATATAAAATTTATGTATTGTGGAATGAACTAGGACATCTGACTGACGCTAAGCTGATTATTCAGCATGTTTACTAAATAAGAGAAGTATATTTCGGTGAAAAACTTATTCATTTCTACGGCATAAAAAAACAACAATTTTACAAATGCAAAATTGTTGTTTTTACCGTGGTTATTAACCAATAATTTCTGTAATAATTGTAGCGATTGAAAAGAATCCGAAGGCTACAGCAGTAATAGCTGAAAATAATAATGCAAACATGTTTTTATACTTTAGCTGACGAATTACGGACATAACAGCTAATAGAGTAACTCCTAAAAGTAATACTCCAAGGATAATGTGATAATACGCTTCCATCTTTTATTAACCTCCTCATTCCGACTGCTTGTCATTTTTCTGTTGAGTCGAAAGGAATATCTGTATTATTATGTAACTAACGGTGATCAATTATTATTTTATAGTATTCCACCATTTTTGTCGAGTTATTATAAAAAATAAGGAGAGAATTTCATGGAAATTATTGCTAGACCAGTAGGAATTGTACAGGCGAACTGTTATATTTTAAAAAAAGGTACGAATGGTATTATTGTTGATCCAGGTGGAGATGCAGAGTTAATTCTATCTATCATTAAAGAGCATCATTTAGATATTAATGCTATCTTATTAACTCATGCACATTTTGATCATATCGGGGCTTTAGAAAAAATTCGTCAGAAAACAAATGCACCCGTGTACTTGCATCAAGCTGAACATGAATGGTTAAGTGATCCGAATTTAAATGGTTCTCATAAGTTAATCGGAGAATCCATTTTAGCAACTCCAGCTGATTTTAGTGTAGATGAAGGAGGGTTAACTATCGGAGAGTTTTCAATGCAAGTATATCATACACCGGGACACTCTCCAGGTAGTGTAAGTTATATATTCCCTGATCAGAAAATTGTTATCAGTGGAGATGTATTATTTCAAAGAGGAATTGGTAGAACAGATTTGCCTGGCGGAGATTTAGCAATATTAGAGCATTCGATTCGAGAGAAACTATATCAATTACCAGGAGAATATCAAGTTCTTTCCGGTCACGGTGGAATTACTACCATAAAGGAAGAAAAAAATGAAAATCCTTTTTTCCAAGCCTAAAAAAGATACAAAGAAAAAACCACATATATATGTGGTTTTTCTTCGTTTTAATGTCCAAACCCTGGTACAAGTATAAATTCGGAATACCAAGTATATCCAATTAGAAATACAGTACAATATGCACCAAATAAATACATGTACATACGTTCGGATAGTTTTAAATAGCCTAATGTAAGGAAAAATGCCGTTTGAGCCAGGAATAAAAGTGCAGTATTCATCATGTCGCCGACATAAAACATTACTGTAAAAATACCTGTCCAAAAGGCAAGAACACGAAACATGCGATCCATGTCTTCCCCCTCCTTTGTAGGTAACCTTTTCATAGTTATTATATACGAGCTGGATAAGATTGTAAACGTTTCTATAAAACATTTGTATTTCAAGTTGTGTATAGAATAACCTAATCAAAGATTTTTATTCATTAACTTTGTAAAAATGTTCATAGGAATAAAAGGGTTCTTGGTCTAAAAATATGATAAAGGTTAATGTTACAATATGTTCCTCTATTTTATTTATCCGAATTTCTACTCCCCCATCAGGGTAAGAATAATATTTAGGTGATTTTGTATCAATTAATTCGTCTATATCTTCTTCAACGTCTATTCTGCTCATTTGAAATAAAGTTTCTGACTGTAGTTGTTTTAGATGAAAATGTGTTATCTGTTGATCATGATGATAATAAATAGTCAATAATGATAAACTGACAAATAAGAAGCTAATAATCCAAATAACGTAAATGAATAAAAATCCTTGTTCTGTTTTAATAAATACTGAAAGTTTTTTCATATTGATCCCCTGAAGTAGTAGTTAAAGTAATCTGAAATCCAAATTCCAAAGGATGAAAGTCTAATTCTGTTATGTTTCTTATATAAACTTCAAAACCTTGTCCATCAACTGTACGTCTAATTAAATTCCCATATTGCTCATATATAATCGTTTGTTCATTTATTTTGCTTGGAATAGTTAATGCCAGTTTGTCATTTGTAGTTACTGCATTAATAGAACGTATAACATCATCTCTAATAAATTGAAAAAATTGATAAACAGAAAGCTCTTCCTTGGTAGATGGAACTTCAATGGATTGTAACATAAAACTAATAAATGGAATTGTAATTAAAATAATTGCCAGCATCAATAAATGGCTTATGAAAGAGAAGCCATGATTATCTTTGATATTTACCATGCAAACAATACTCCTCGTCTCGATAATTTATATTTTTCCATTGCGCACATCCTATAAGAGTACTTTCATTTGTTTCAAAGGTGATGGTCACTTCTGTCTGAGTATTTTCCAAATTAAACGTAGAAATTTCTAGGGGACGATTGCTCCAAAGACTGGATTGAAGTTTATCGTGTAATGTATAAGCAATCGTTCGTCTTTCTTGAAGCACGACTTGCTCCTTCATTAAAAGTGAGAAAAGAGGTAGGAACAAAATAATCATTGAGAAAAAGAGTAAAGCTGCCATTATTATTTCAAAAAAACTAAAGCCATTAGATCTCTTCAATATAGAAACGTCCTTTCCCAAGTGGAAAAGTTAATCGATAGGAGTTACTGGCTCCATAGATTCTTATGGTCCGTGGCTGAATAAATGTACCGTTTGAATTGAAATAAATTTCACTTCTTCCAAATGTAGTAACAGATAATCCCTTAGGATATGGACGAATTTGATTCGTATTCATTCCTCTAATTATTCGATATTCATCTTCATAGAATCGGATCAGAATACGTTCATTTTCATACATTCTTGCTCGTAATTGAATATACAAGACATCATATTCGAGTAACTCAAGAAATTGTTTTTCTTTAAATTGATGTAGATGTTTTATTTGTGAAGGCGAAAAAAGGGATAAAATAATCAGTAGTATGGTTAGAGAAAATAATACTTCGATAAGGGTAAATCCATTTTTACTAGGAGGCATCTACTCTACCGTTTGCGTAAGTTAATACATTATTATTTGGACAAGTTAATTGATCTTCGGTAATAAAATCCATTTCTATTAATTCCTCTAATGAACTAGGGTATTGTCCGTTCTCTAGTAAAAATGCATCCACTTGAGCTTGTACAACGCTGACCAGAGCTTCACAACCTTTCGAATGAACATCCTCACTTTTTTCACCTATGTTCGGGATAATCAGAATCATCAATACAGAAATGACCATAAGCACAATTAGCATTTCAATGAGTGTAAAACCAGACTCTTTTTTAAACATATAATCTACTCCTTAAATTGAATTCATTATGTCAAACATTGGAGAGAGCACACTAATATAAATGAATATAATAAAAGCTCCCACGATAATAAAAAAAATGGGTTGGATATACGTTATCACCTTATTTAACTGGTGGTACAAATCTTCTATAGATAATTCTGCAAACACGTGTAAATCCTTCGCAAGTGTATTTGCATCAACTCTATTTGACATTATTGCTTTTAATTGTTTTTCGATAAAAACAAAAGAGGTAAAAAGACTCTCTAATGATTTCCCCCTTGCTAATTGTAAATGCATCTGTTTTGAATAATAAATAACAATCGGTAGTTTATCTTGATTAGCCATGTAGGATAGTAATGTATTAAATGACATACCAGTTTGAAGAAGCGAGCTTAACTGGGTAGCAAAATGAAAGGATGTTTGTTTTCTATAGTAACTAGAGAGTATGGGGATTCTAGAAAGAAATTTTATTTTCAGGTCAGTAGATATTCGTTTTTTGTATACCGACCAAAATATAAATAATAATAAGATAAGAATTATCACAATGAGAATAAAATAACTAAACCATTGTAATACGAAAAATGTCAATTGAATTGCAGGTGAAAGGTCGCTCACAAAAAGAAATTGAAAGGATGGAAGTACTTGATTATATACAAAATATAATATAATAGTGAAAGTAATAATCAGAATAAGTGGATATCGTATTACTTGTTGAAAACGTTTCTGGTAGTTTATTCGATTTTGATATAGATGTACACTTTGCTTGATTCGATTCTCTAAATTACCATTATTCCTTACCACATAAAGATGTGTAACAATAGAATCGTGAAAGTGAACCTTTTCAAGAGATTCATCTAAATGTAACCCATTCTTAAGGTCATGTTTTATCCTATCAGCGATATGTTTATATTCAGCATAGAAAGAAAGGGTATCGAGTGATTCAGAAATGGTTAATCCTTTCGATAACATTCTGCTTAAAATTTGTAAAAAACGAAGTTGGTTACTAGAAGATAGCTTATGTGGTCGGATAATCATCTTTAGAGATAAAGCCATATGCAAAAGCCTTCTTTCTTAGATATTCAAATGTAAAACGGTATTCAAGTTGTTTCCGTTGATTGTATATTACCTCTGTTAACTGTTCTCCTTCTAATAATTCCATAATTGCAGCTCTTCTTTGTTTGCCTCTACATTGAATTGGTAGTAGCTGGATTGCTCCAATTGCTAATAGACTTTGCTCTAGATCAATATCTTTCAAGCCCATTTCTTTTAGGCGAAAAATAGTTCCTATAGCATTTTTTGCATGTAAAGTACTGAAAACGAGGTGTCCTGTTAAAGCAGCTTCAAGGGCAAATTGTGCTGTTTTACGATCACGAATTTCTCCCACCATTATTATATCGGGATCATGTCGAAGGGCTGCTTTTAGTCCTGTGTGGTAGGAAATGCCAGCTTTCTCATTAATTTGAATTTGTAATACATTGTCCATCTTTTTTTCAATTGGATCTTCTAGTGTGATAGTTTGACATGAATTTTCGGCAAGCATGGACTCTAATAGAGCGTATAAAGTGGTTGATTTTCCACTTCCAGTTGGTCCTGTTAGTAAAATGATACCTGCTTGATTTGATAACCATTCTTTTTTTATGTGACGGATTTGATTTGGAAAAAGAAATAATTTCTTCTCTATTTGATGAGATTGTTGTGGATGGATTCGAATAGCAATACTTTCTAGTAAATGATGGGGGAGGGTAGAGATACGTAAAGAATAAGTGTTCGATTTTTCTGTCCAGATTATTGTACCATGCTGGGGAATTCTGGACTCGCCGATATCCATACCAGAAATAAACTTATAATAAGTAATTAATAATCGATATTGATTTGAAGAAATCTTTCGATGAAGGGTACGTCTTCCGTGAATACGAAAATAGATTTCCGTTTGTGTTGGATAAGGATAAAAGTGTATGTCTGAAGATTGTAATGAGACTGCAGAATGGATGAGGGAGTCAGAAAGTTTTTTTACTTCATTCATTCATCTACCTCCTTTCTGAGAATTTCTGACTATAATATACTTCTACATATCGCGTGAATATCCTGCCTGAATTTGAAAATATTTTGAATAATGGTTTATGTTTTTGCTAAAACTATTTAGTAAATAAAGGCGGTGTATTTATGAAAGGGAATGATTATTTACGGTACATGACCGAACAAGTAGTAACTTATTTAGATTTACCTAAAGAAGAAAAGCGGAAAAGAAAGAAGAGGTATAAAAGAACAAATAAAGTATATCAAAGTCGATGGTTTGGTGTTTTGCCATTTACATTTAAATTATGGTATAAAAAAAGAAATGGAAAATGACCCATTTCTTTTTTTATTGTATGGAGGTATTATTTAAATAAAAGATACCGCCGTTAATAACCGTAATCTGAATCGTTGGTTGATATCGTTTTTTTAAATCTTCTAATTCTTGCTTGTAACGTTTATGTTCTAGATCGTCTTCATAAAAATGTGTAAGCGTCTTTTTTTCTTCTTTCCAAACTTCGAAAGAATCTTTTGCCCAATCATGATCTTGATTTTCAATATATGTGGCTACTGTATCTTGAATACGTTTAAAACCACTCTGCAGTTTAATTATGGGTGACATTGTAAAACAATAGTCGGAAATCGATTTTTCTAATGGTATTTTCTGAAGTTTATCCATTGCGTCTACAATCATCCGGCCATTTACTAATTGTAACCCCATCGATAATATCTCATCTTTATTGTATCTTCCGCTATAACTAACTTTGATATTGGTAATTAACCACGGATATAAAGGAGTTTTTTCCGTTGTATGTATTACCTCGAATAATTTTGTCAGACGTTCACCTTGTTTTAATTTATTCAATATTTGATGTAGGCGAGGGCTGCCGAAATGAATCCATTCGCCTTGTTCGTCTTTCCTATCAAGATTAGTTATCATTGACAACTTCATAGGCTCACCTTGACGACCTATCTTTTTTATATAATGCCAATAAAATGGTCGGTTCATGAGTTCTCGATCCATTTCTTCGGTTAACTGAATGACCATTTTGCCATCTGAATTTTCCTCAATTGAACAGTTCTTTGTTTCAAAATAATCACTTAGAAAAGTATTTAAATCATGGATTGCCATACTTTTGCTCCTTTTCCATTTGGTTATCTGATGGATTCGCTTGTTCTATGATAGAGGTTAAATTGTCTAATTTAATTCGAACTTCTCCACTAGAACTTGACTCATTATAAATAGATTCCATTTCAGATTCTAAACTTTTTACATTTAATTCAGCTAATATAGCATCTAAATTACCAATTACATTCTGGAATAAATCAATCTTTTCATACAATAAAGAAAGCATATGTTCTTCTATCGTATTTTTAATAACTAAATTATAAATTTGTACGTCTTTTTCTTGGCCAAATCGATGAATCCTTCCTATTCTTTGCTCTAGACGCATTGGATTCCAGGGTAAATCATAATTAATCATATTATGACAAAATTGAAGATTAATCCCTTCTCCTCCAGCTTCCGTAGCTATTAGTACCTGCGCATGATCTCGAAACAACTGTTTCATCCAATCTTTTTTTCCGCGTTTAAATCCACCTCGGAATGGAACGGAAGTAATCCCGTGTTGTTGTAAAAACCACTGTAAATAATATTGAGTAGCTCTGTATTCGGTAAACACGATAACTTTTTCATCACCTAAAGATTGAATTAACTTGACCATTTGTTCCGCTTTTATATGTTGTTCTAATGATTCTAAATCAGATATTATTTGTTTTAATGGATGTTCTTCATCTTCTATATCTTTTACGAATTTTACTAACGACATATAGCATGCTTCACGAGAAGAACAAAATTCACGTAAGTAGGTAATCTTTGAAAATGAGGACATTCCAAATGAGAGTTGAACTAACTGATCGTATATTTGTTGGAATTCCTTTGTAAAGTCCATCCACACGGTCTCTATTTTTCTTTTAGAAGGCTGTAAAGCTGTCTCTTTTCGCGTATTTCGTATCATCACTTTTTGAACAAGTTGTTTTAAGTAAGGATCTTGTTCCATTCTTTTTCTGTCTTTCCCGTATTTTTCAGTAAACGTTTGATAGTTTCCTAAATGTCCTGGCTTTAGTATACTGATTAAATTAAATAACTCGAGTAATTTATTTTGAACTGGTGTAGCAGTAAGTAATAGACAATATTTCTTCTTTAGTTCTCGAACGAATTGATAGTTTTTTGTTTTTTCATTTTTTAACTTATGTGCTTCATCTATGATGATTAAATCATAATCAATATCTAGGATTTCCTCACTGTTTGGAGATCGTTTTGCGGTATCAATAGAGGAAATAATTACATGATTATCTACCCAGCTATAGTTTTTACGATGTGCTATAGCCGGGATAAAAAATTTGTCATTTAATTCTTTTTCCCATTGGTTTACTAAAGAAGCAGGTACAAGAATTAATACTTTTGATACTAGTCCTCTTACCATATATTCTTTTAAAATTAGACCAGCTTCAATTGTCTTGCCTAATCCCACTTCATCAGCAAGGATAGCTCTACCATCCATTTCTTCGATAACTTGTTCAGCAGCTTCTCGTTGGTGATCCAATATTTGAAGATGCGATAAATGATTTACAGATCGAAGTCCTTTAAATGAAGGACTCATCGTTTGTTTTTCTGCTTCATACGCCATAGAGAAGAGTTTCCAGCTTGTTAGATTTTCCTCTCGTTGCATCGCTTCATCCAGGTCGATGATAAATTGTTCGTCTTTGTTGACTTGGATAGAATCCATATGTTTTCCCCTTTTCTTGGTAATAAAATTTGGTTTTTTCTATAAAATCTGCAGTATTTGTGTTATAATCCAAGTGAAAATAGATTTTCCTTTATTTTGGTACTTAGTATAACCAAAATATACATATTTCATCAGCGGAAGATTACAAGGGGAGAGTTTACAACGAATAGTAACGCCGAAGGAGCAAGTGAAGAGCGAATCTCTCAGGCCAAAAAGACTCTTGTATGACGCAACTCTGGAGAGTGTTTACGAAGGTAAACCACCCACGAAGCAAATATTTGTTCTTTTTTGAAGAATGAATATGCAACTTTCTGGTATAAGGACAGAGATTTCTTCACTATGGAGGAGTCTCTATTTTTATGCGCTTTTCTTTCATCAAACTAAAATTAGGAGTGGATGGAATGAGTGAACAAAAACGTACACCAATTTTCACAGAGTATGCATCTCATGGTGCGAAAACGATTGATTTTGGAGGATGGGATTTACCTGTACAATTCTCTAGTATTAAACATGAACATGAAGTAACAAGAACCAAAGCAGGTCTTTTTGACGTATCTCATATGGGAGAAATTTCAGTGAAAGGGCCAAAAAGTGAATCTTTTTTGCAATACGTATTAACAAATGACATTTCTAAATTGGAACCAGGTAAAGCACAATATACGATTATGTGTTATGAAGATGGTGGTACTGTAGATGATTTAATTGTTTACAAATTAGACGATGAAGATTATTTGTTAGTAGTAAATGCTGCAAACACGGAAAAAGATGCAAATTGGATAAAACAGAAAAATACGTATTCAAACGATGAGATTGTTATTGAAGATGTATCTAATCAGTATGTTCAGCTTGCAATACAAGGACCTAAAGCTGTAGAGATTTTACAGAAATGTACAGATGAAAATGTACAAGAAATTAAATTTTTTAGATTTAAGAACAATGTAGCTTTAAAAGGAATAGAAGCTAAGGCACTTATTTCACGCACTGGATATACCGGTGAAGATGGTTTCGAAATATATATCGACGCTTCCTCAGGAGTAGCATTGTGGAAATTGCTTTTAGAAAAAGGAGAAGCAAATGGACTTGAGCCAATAGGATTAGGGGCTCGAGATACTTTACGATTTGAAGCTAATTTAGCATTATATGGTCAGGAATTATCAAAAGATATTTCCCCAATAGAAGCTGGATTAGGCTTCGCAGTAAAAGTTAATAAAGGACCGGATTTTATCGGGAAAGAAGTATTAAAGAACCAAGTGGAAAATGGGACTGATCGTAAGTTAGTAGGAATTGAAATGATTGATAAAGGTATTCCACGTCATGAATATGAGGTATTAAAAGATAATAAAGAAATTGGATTTATAACTTCTGGAACCCAATCTCCGACTCTAAACAAGAATGTTGGGTTAGCTTTAATTAATATTTCGTATACAGAAATAGGCACTGAAGTTGATGTGAAAGTTCGAAAACGTATATTGAAGGCTAAAATAGTTCCGACACCGTTTTATAAACGGGGAAGATAAGGGGGAGAACCAATGGAATTTCGTTACCTACCAATGACTAATCAAGATAAGCAGGAAATGCTTGATGCAATTGGAATTAAATCCACAGAAGAACTTTTTTCTGACATTCCAGAGCATGTACGATTTAAGGGTGAGATGAATCTAAAAGCACCGATAAGTGAGTATGAACTAACAAAAGAGTTAACAGAGCTTGCTAGTCGCAATATTCATACAAAAGAATATACATCTTTTTTAGGAGCAGGTGTTTACGATCATTACATACCTTCTGTAGTTGATCATGTAATTTCTCGCTCAGAATTTTATACGGCTTATACCCCATATCAACCAGAAATATCACAAGGGGAATTACAGGCAATCTTTGAATTCCAAACAATGATATCCGAATTAACAGGATTACCGGTTGCAAACTCTTCTATGTACGATGGAGGAACAGCTTTAGCAGAAGCAGTCAATCTTAGTGCTGCTCATACAAAAAGAAAAAAAGTACTCGTATCAAAAGCGGTTCATCCAGAATATCGTGCTGTAATTGATTCTTACACAAGAGGCCAATCCATTGATATAGTGGAAATCGATACTGTAAATGGAGTCACTGATTTAGCTCAATTAGATCAAGCAATCGATGAGACGATTGCTGGTGTAGTTGTTCAATATCCTAACTTTTTTGGACAATTAGAGCCAATGAAAAAAATCGAACAATTACTTGAAAATCACCAGAAAACCATGTTAATTGTCTCTAGTAATCCCTTAGCTCTTGGATATTTAACCCCTCCTGGAGAATTTGGGGCAGATATTGTGACAGGTGATACACAAGTATTCGGTATCCCGGCACAATTTGGTGGTCCTCACTGTGGATATTTTGCAACTTCAAAAAAACTAATGCGTAAAGTTCCAGGGAGACTTGTAGGAGAGACAGTTGATGAAGAGGGAACAAGAGGTTATGTATTAACTTTACAAGCTCGAGAACAACATATACGAAGAGATAAAGCAACATCTAATATTTGTTCAAATCAAGCTCTGAATGCATTAGCTAGTTCGGTTGCAATGAGTTCGATTGGTAAGCATGGATTACGTAAATTAGCCAGTGTAAATATGCAAAAAGCAAGATATGCTAGAAAAAAACTGCTTGAAGCTGGCGTTGAGCTTGCATTTGACGGATCATTCTTTAATGAGTTTGTAATAAAAGTTCCAGGTTCTGTCTCAAAAATAAATAAGCAATTATTAGATAAAGGTATTATTGCTGGTTATGATCTAGCAAAAGACGATAAGTCACTAGAGGGTTATATGTTAATTGCAGTAACAGAGGTACGAACAAAGCAAGAAATCGATCAATTTGTGAAAGAATTGGGGGATATTCATGTCTAATAAAAATTTTCCTTTAATATTTGAAAGAAGTAAAGAAGGTAGAACCAGTTATAGTTTACCAGAGTTAGATGTGGAGTCATTTGATTTAGAAGCGGAATTAGGTTCGGAATATGTGAGACAGACTCCTCCAGAACTTCCAGAAGTAAGTGAACTTGATATAATACGTCATTACACAGGGCTATCAAATCGTAACTATGGCGTTGATTCCGGATTCTATCCACTAGGTTCATGTACGATGAAATATAATCCGAAGATAAATGAAGATATCGCTAGATTAGATGGATTTAGTCATATCCATCCGTATCAAGATGTCAGCACTGTACAAGGTGCAATGGCAATGATGTTTGATCTTCAAGAATCTCTAAAAGAAATAACTGGCATGCACGAAGTCTCCCTGCAGTCTGCTGCTGGAGCACAAGGGGAATGGACTGCACTAATGATGATTCGAGCATTTCATGAGTCTAGAGGAGACTATGGACGAACGAAGGTTATTGTTCCAGATTCTGCTCATGGAACAAATCCAGCTTCTGCAGCAGTTGCTGGATTTGAAGCTGTTACGGTTAAATCTAATCAAGAAGGTTTAGTAGATTTAGATGATTTGAGACAGGTAGTAGGAGAAGATACAGCTGCCTTAATGTTAACAAACCCTAATACATTAGGATTGTTTGAAAAAGATATCTTGACGATGGCTGAAATAGTCCATGAAGCAGGCGGTAAGTTATATTATGATGGAGCTAATCTGAATGCAATCATGGGATATGTTCGTCCAGGAGACATGGGTTTTGATGCAGTTCACTTAAACCTTCATAAGACATTTACCGGCCCGCATGGTGGTGGAGGGCCTGGATCAGGTCCAGTTGGTGTTAGCGAAGAACTTGCTGCATTTTTACCGAAACCATTGATTGTGAAAAAGAATGATGGTTATGATTTTGATGAAAATAGACCTCAATCTATTGGAAGAGTTAAACCATTCTATGGGAATTTTGGCATAAACTTACGTGCGTATACGTATATTCGGACGATGGGAGCAGAAGGTCTTAAAAAGGTCAGTGAATATGCTGTGTTAAATGCAAATTACATGATGCGACAGTTGGAAGATGTATTTGAACTTCCTTACCCACAACATTGCAAACATGAATTTGTATTATCAGGTAGTAAGCAAAAGAAACTTGGAGTTAGAACATTAGATATGGCAAAACGATTATTAGACTTTGGTTATCATCCACCTACAATCTACTTCCCGTTGAATGTAGAAGAAGGATTGATGGTAGAACCAACTGAAACAGAATCTAAAGAAACATTAGATGGATTTATTGATACGATGCGCACAATAGCAAAAGAAGTTGAAGAAAACCCTGAAATAGTTCAGGAAGCTCCTCATCAGACAATTGTAAAGCGTATGGATGAAACAAGGGCTGCTAGAAAACCCGTTCTTAGATATCATCCATAAGCAATCTATACTATTAGTAAAATAAAATTTAGGTTCGAATAGAAAAGACAAAAACCGAACAACATCACATGATGGTTCGGTTTTTATCTTTTTATGTTATTTTTTTGTTTTAATTTTGCCTGTCCATTTTTTAAATCCACCTTTAAGCTGGTAGATTTCTTTATAGCCTTTCTTATGGAGCAATTGAGCAGCTCTTGCTGAACGTGAGCTACCTTGGCAATATAGATAAATTGGTTTATCTTTACGCATTTCTATAAGTCGTTGTTTCATCTGAGTCATGGGAATATTTCTTGCTCCTAAAATATGACCTTTATCAAATTCTTGAGGCTCTCTAACATCAATTAATTGTGCTTTTCGATACCCTTCGCGAAATTGATCTTCGGTTAATACTTTTAAATAATTCTTTTGTCTATAATATCGGAATAGACTCACCGCTAGTAAAACGACTAATGCAATAATTATAATTTCCATTCTAGGTCCCCCGTAATTCTAAGTCTACATTATCATTATATGGGTAGAGCGCCTATTTTTCAAAGTTTTTATTTGAAAGCAAAGAATTTTGACTATATGTTGTTCTTATACAGACAAGACTAGTTTTGTTGGAGGTTTACAGGAGCTAAAGGGCATCCTGATAGATACTTATACACGAAGTCTCTACAAATCTTTTTCGTGTAGAATTTTCCATATTTTTCTTACGTTTATCCTATCGTTTATTTGTTTTTAGAGAAAAGCCTCATGGTATTAACCGACATCACAGGAGCAAAAATTGGTGCGCATTCGCTATAATTGCACTACAGTTTCTCGAATAAAAACTTGAGTCTGAACGAACAATCATGTATGCTCATAGTATAGATTAGAAAAAATGTTGCCTGTGATAAAAATTATTTATATCTATTTAAGGAGCGCGTTTTATGCCTACACCTAGTATGGAAGATTACATTGAAATAATATATAATTTAATTGAATCAAAAGGATATGCTCGTGTATCAGCAATTGCAGAGGCGTTGGATGTTCATCCTTCATCTGTAACAAAGATGGTACAAAAACTAGATAAAGATCAATACCTTGATTATGAAAAGTATCGTGGTTTTGTATTAACTTCAAAAGGTAAAAAAATTGGAGAACGTTTAGTATTTCGTCACGAATTACTAGAAGAATTTCTAGAAATAATCGGTGTGAATGACGAAAATATATATGACGATGTTGAAGGGATTGAACATCATTTGAGTTGGAATTCAATTGATCGAATTGGAGATCTTGTAAATTATTTTAAAGACGATGATTCGCGAGTAAAGGATTTAAAAAAAGTTATTAAAGAAAGTGATCAGCAAGTAAACGAGACAGCAGAAAAATAAAAGCGAGAGCCGAACTTTTAGTGGATAGTTCGGTTTTTTTGTTGTGTAAGAGAAATTAAATCTGTTTCATCTGGATAACAAAGATCTGTAGATATCTTGTGCGATGCAATATTTTGTGAATTAAGAATGTTACTCGTACTAAGGTGAAAGTTATTAATGATACAGCAAGTTTTTAAAATCACTTTCAAAAATATTATACTTTAAATTGTGTTTTGGAATAACTCTTACTGTTTGTGCTTATATATGAAATAACAACAGTATGGAGAGATGTTATGATTATTGATGGTGTTTTTTCTGGAGGAGGAGTAAAGGCTTTTGCGTATGTAGGTGTCTTAGAAACCTTTAAGGAACATCATATTGAATTAGAACGAGTTGCAGGTACATCTGCTGGTGCGATTATCGCTGCAATGATTGCAGCAAAGTATTCCAGTGAAGAAATTAAAGAGCTTGTAAGCGAATTGGATCTTTCAGCACTTGCAGATCCTCCTTTGCTTACAAAGTTTTTTCCATTGTCGAAATGGCTATTCCTTTATTTCCAGCTTGGAATTAATAAAGGAGATAAACTTGAAGAATGGTTGATAGAAATTTTAGAACGTAAACATATTAAAACCTTCTCTGATATTAAGGAAGGCTATTTAAAAGTTGTTGTAAGTGATTTATCTTTAGGGAAATTAGTAGTGATTCCTGATGATTTAGAACGAGTATATGGAATAAAACCAGAATATTTCCCAGTCTCAAAAGCTGTCCGTATGAGTGCGGGTTTTCCGTATTTCTTTATGCCTAAAAAAGTACCGGGAAGGTATAAGCAAAAAAGTATTGTTGTCGATGGTGGGTTACTTAGTAACTTTCCACTTTGGATTTTTGATCAACCTTCTTTTAAACCTCTTCGGCCATTAATAGGGGTAAAATTAACGGAAATAACCCAAGAAATTGGACCGAGAAGGATTGATAATGCGATAGACATGTTTCAAGCACTCTTTTCAACAATGAAACAAGCGCATGATTCTAGATATATATCTACAAACGATAAGAAAAATATTATCTTTGTACCTATTGAAGGTACAGCCACTATGAATTTCTCATTATCAGAAGAGGCGAGGGATAGGTTAATTTTATCAGGAAAAGATAGTACAGAAAAATTTTTGAAAAAATGGCAAGGGTAAAGCTAAGAAAAAGAACCGCTCAGTAAGATGCGCGGTTCTTTTTCTTAGCTTTATTGCCTTCGATTACACGTAGATGACTTGATTTTTTTGTTCGTTTCTTCTTGTTCGTAGGCTTTTTGGGTATAGAAGAGGTAGAATTATATTTTGTCTTTGATTGTTTTACAGCTTGTTTATATTTTTTTCGATCTTCTGTATTTGTTGGGGATTGACGTTTGACAAAAAAGTAATAGAGTAATCCAAAAATGGCAGCCCCAATTAAAAAGGTGACGAATATTCTAGAAAGAAATGAAATTGTATTTCCAAATAGTTGCGAAAAAAGACCAACAGCAGCTAATCCAATTATAATATACACCAATATTGCCATAGATTTATTTTTCATATATACCCCTCCTCATCAATTTATATTTGTAGGATATTTATCAAGTTGGGCAAAATCTATCCTTTACATCCCTCATCTTAATGGAGATTATTTAAAAGATTACCTACCTTAATGATATACCAATTTCCAATATTTGAACATGATTTGTATTATCCATCTCAACTGTATTTTTATTATATTCTTCCCTTTATATCAATATTTATGCAATTATAAATTGGGTTTGTAGTTAAGAATATTTATATAATATGTGATAGTTCATCATCTATTGGCAATACTAATCGATGGAGGTGTAACTAGATGAGTTCTACAAAACAAAAACAAAATCAGTCCAATCAAAGTGTGGACCGGGTCACAATACTAACTAGATCGCTAACAACTGGATTTGTCGGTGGTATTCTCTGGAGCTTTGTAGCTAGTCTATTTTACTTTTTTAATTTCATGGAGGTATCACCTAAATCATTTTTATTAACTTCTTGGGTCAACGCGGGTTGGACAGATAAATGGTTGGGAAATTTTTTTACAGTTATTATAGCTGGTATAGTATCTGTAGTTTTTGCATTTCTTTACTATGTTTTGTTAAAGAAAGTCTTTTCATTATGGGTGAGTATCCTATTTGGAATTGCTGTATGGGCAATCGTTTTCTTTGTATTTCAACCACTTTTTCCAAATGTACCGCACATAACTGAATTATCATTAAATACATGGGTTACTACAATATGTGTGTTTATTTTATATGGCACTTTTGTGGGTTATTCTATATCTTATAATTATGAAGACTGGCAAAAAGCGAATCAACCCCAATCAGAAAGCTCCCAATAATTATTCAAACTATTGATTTTGTGTTAAACTAAAATACAAAAATAGATAGTTTTCTGACTATATGGGAGGATGAGAGATTTGACTAAAATACAACAATTACGTAGTCGTATGGAAGAACATAATGTTGATGCTATTATAATTAGTAGTCCGTATAATAGACGCTATATTACAGGTTTTACTGGGAGCGCCGGTGCTGCTTTGATAACTGGGGATAAAGCAGTATTTATTACTGATTTTAGATATACCGAACAAGCTTCTGCTCAAGCCTCAGATTTTGATATTGTAGAACATAAAGGTGGCATAGCAAAGGAAGTTAGTAAATTAATTAGTGAAAATAATATAACCAGATTAGGGTTTGAAAAGGATTATACAACATACGCAGAATATTTATCTTATCAAGAATCTTTTTCTGCTGAATTAGTTCCCTTTAATGGATGGATTGAAGAATTACGCATGATTAAAACACCAGAAGAATTAGAAGTGATGAAAAAAGCAGCAGAAATTGCCGATGATGCGTTTGCCCATATTCAGAATTATATTAAACCTGGAGTACCTGAAATTGAGATTTCCAATGAATTAGAATTCTTTATGCGTCGTAAAGGAGCAACTTCCTCAAGTTTCGATACTATCGTAGCATCCGGGCACAGATCTGCTTTACCACATGGTGTTGCGTCTGATAAAAAAATCCAATCTGGTGAGCTTGTTACTTTAGATTATGGTGCTCTATATAATGGGTATTGTTCCGACATTACCCGAACGGTTGCAGTAGGTGAAATTTCTGTCGAACTTAAGCAAATATATGATATAGTATTAGAGGCGAACCTTCGTGGAGTAAAAGGTACGAAACCAGGAATCTCTGGTATAGAAGCTGACAGTCTCACAAGAGATTATATTACGGAGAAAGGTTATGGTGAACAGTTTGGACATTCTACAGGACATGGACTTGGATTAGAGGTTCATGAAGGTCCTGGATTATCTTTTCGTTCTGATATAATTTTGAAACCTGGAATGGTAGTAACCGTAGAACCAGGAATATATGTACAAGGACTTGGAGGTTGTCGTATCGAGGATGATATCGTGATCACTGATACAGGAAACGAGCGATTAACTTTTGCTCCAAAAGAATTGATTCAGCTTTAAAACCCATACATAGGGAGGAACAAAAATGATTTCAGTAAATGATTTTAAAACAGGGCTTACAGTTGAAGTAGACAATGATATCTGGCAAGTAATTGAATTTCAACACGTAAAGCCAGGTAAGGGTGCTGCTTTTGTAAGATCTAAATTACGTAATTTACGAAGTGGCAATATTCAAGAAAAAACGTTCCGTGCAGGTGAAAAAGTTTCCAAAGCACATATTGAAAATCGCAAAATGCAATACTTATATGCTTCTGGGGATGCACATGCATTTATGGATACGAATACGTATGATCAAATAGAAATACAAGGCAAACAAATCCAAGAACAATTAAAATTTATTAAAGAGAATATGGAAGTATCTATCGTCAGCTATGAGAATGAGATTTTAGGAGTAGACTTACCGAATAATGTTGAACTTACTGTAACGGAAACAGAACCTGGCATTAAAGGTGATACGGCGAGCGGCGGATCTAAACCAGCGACGCTTGAAACAGGATTGATTGTTCAAGTTCCATTCTTTATTAACGAGGGTGATGTATTAGTTATTAATACATCCGACGGTAAATACGTATCTAGAGCGTAACAACGTAGCACTTAATATACTTCATCCAAAAGCCTTAAAAAGTCACTTAGACTTTTTAAGGCTTTTTTATTTTCTAGGAAATAACAAGGTTCTCTCCTAATGGTCATAATATCTCTTCTATCACATACATTTAGTATAAAGATTATGTAGAGATGAGGAAATATTATGGACAAGATCTTACGACTCTTCCCAATACATTTACAACAACGTATTAAAGAAAAAATTATCCATAATGAAGAAAAACTTCAAGAGATTAGAATTCGAATAGGCAGACCTATCGAATTAATATTTGATAAAGAAGCAATATGGCTTAAAGATACAATACCTCAAAAAAATGATGGGAATTATTTATTAAATCAAATAAGTGAATACTCTCTTTATCGTATGGAAGATGAACTGCGGTCAGGATATATCACCATTGAAGGTGGACATCGGGTTGGAATTGCAGGGAGGGTAAACACTTCTGGAAAAGATGTCAAAGCATTACAACATATATCTTGTTTTAATATTCGTATAGCAAAGGAAAAACGGAATGCAGCAATAGATGTGTTCGCTTATATAAACTACAATAATTACTACTTTAATACCATGGTTATTGGTCCACCTCAATCTGGAAAAACAACGATTATTCGTGACTTAACAAGGATGATTGCAACGATAGATCAACCGATGAATAGGTCAAAAAAGGTAGGAATAGTGGATGAGAGGTCTGAGATAGCTGCCTCGTTACAGGGGATTCCTCAACATGATGTTGGAACGCGCACGGATATTATGGATGCTTGTCCAAAAGCTGAAGGAATGATGATGCTTGTCCGTTCGATGTCACCAGATATAATTGTTGTCGATGAAATTGGAACCGATCATGATGTGGAGGCATTATTAGAAGCGATTCATACTGGTGTAACCATTATTTGCACCGCCCATGCCAATCAATGGGATGATTTAAACAAGAGACCGTCCATGAAAAGGTTGATCGAACAACAGGTATTTGAACGATATGTTTTATTAGGAAAAGGACCAGACATAGGTAAGATACAAAAAGTCTATGATTCAGCTGGTGATGAAATTAAATTGTCAAAGAGGAGTCCTATACATGAAGTGGATTGGAGCACTGCTTTTAATCGGGACAGCAACCACCATCGGGTTTGAATGGAGTAATCGTCTAAAGCAACGACCGAAACATATACGACAGGTAATTAATGCTTTACAAGTATTGGAAGCAGAAATGGTATATAGCCAAGTTTCGTTACAAGCAGCTTTTTTAATTATTGCCCAAAAAAGTCCTGACCCAATACGATTGTTTTTTCAAGGTATGGCTGAACAGATGGATAGAATACCATTTGATTTTGATCAAATATGGCAGGAACAAGTAAGTCAATTACTGATAAATTCTGCATTACAATCCAGTGAGGAAGAAATCTTACTTCAATTTGGAAAATCGTTAGGTCAACACGATATTGAACAACAACAAAAGCATATCCATCTGACAAAAGTATATTTAGAAAATCAGCTGACTGAAGCACAAGATGCCTATCAACATTATGGAAAGTTATCTAAAACACTAGGGGTTCTATGTGGACTATTTTTAGTGTTGCTATTTATTTAAGTGTTGAATATATCTCGATGGGTGGGAAGAAAGGGGTAAATGCATGTTTTTAGACGCAACGATACTATTCCAAATTGCAGGAATTGGAATAATAGTAGCACTCATTCATACAATCTTGAAACAAATGGGGAAAGAAGAAATTGCTCAGTTTGCGACACTAATTGGGTTTATTATTGTTCTTGTTATTGTCGTAAATGGATTATCAGATTTATTCCAACAAATTAAATCGGTATTTTTATTCTAAGGAGCTCTCTCATGGATATTCTTCAAATTGTATTATTAGGTGTCGTGGCAGCAATTCTTTATATCTTATTAAAAGAGGTCAATAAATCACTTGCTTTCTTCTTAATTTTAATTACAGGTATCATTATATTTTTTTCAGTAATTCAACAAATTCAACTTATTTTCGAAACAATTCGCACCTTAGGAAATCAGGCGAATATTCAAACGCTTTACCTAAATACGATTTTAAAAATAATTGGCATTTCATATATTGCTGAAATAGGATCACATCTAACAAAAGATGCAGGACTAGATTCAGTCTCAAAGTATATTGAACTAGCAGGAAAGATATTTATTTTGTTATTAGCAGTTCCAATCATAACTACAGTTATTGAAGCAATAGTTGGCTTTTTACCGAACGTCTAAAAACATCAATCCTGAAGGGAGCAATTGAAGTGAATGAAGTGTTCAACAGTAATTCGAGTAATTCTCTTTACTATATTGTTTACGTTTATTGGACAAGCACCTACATTTGCTGAACCAATCCCAACTATCGAATTAAAGGATGCACTACTAGATGAAATATCAATAGAGGGGGTTCAAACTTATTGGGAGGAAATTGTCGATGAATATGGACAGGCAATACCAGATTTAGAAAAGACAAGCTTTTATGATTTTATAAAAAATATAAATTCATTCTCTATTAAAGATATCCTTAGTCAATTTCTGCATTACCTATTTCATGAGTTAATTCTAAATGGAAAATTATTAGGAAGTTTGCTCATGCTCACTTTATTTGCAGTTGTATTGCAATCGATGCAATCTGCTTTTGAAAAGACGACTGTTAGTCGAGTGGCCTATTTTGTAATATTTTTAGTATTAATCTTTCTTGTTTTGAATAGTTTTTATTTAGCGACCTCCTATACAAAAGAGGCAATAGACACCATGAAAGGATTTATGATTGCCTTACTACCACTTGTTTTAGGAATGATGGCTAGTTTTGGAAATGTGGTTTCCATATCTTTCTTTCACCCTATCATTATTTTTCTAATTAATTTTAGTGGCGTGTTTATTTCGGTATTTGTTTTGCCGCTATTATTCTTGTCAGCAATGCTAGTTATTATTAGTGGTTTAAATGAAAATTACAAAGTAACGCATTTAGCAAACCTGTTTAAATCTGTAGCGCTAGGTACACTTGGGGTGTTTCTCACTATATTTTTAGGGGTTATATCCGTTCAAGGAACTGCATCAGCAATTCAGGATGGCGTTGCAATGAAAACTGCAAAATTTGTTACCGGTAATTTTATACCCGTTGTTGGTCGGACATTTACCGACGCAGCGGATACAATTTTGAGTGCATCGTTAATTTTAAAAAATGCATTAGGGATCGCTGGGCTGGTAGTTATTTTATTTATTGTTGCATTCCCCGCAATAAAAGTTGCGGCTATAGCGTTAATATATAAGATTGCAGCTGCAGTATTACAACCAATCGGCGGAGGTCCAATTGTACAAGCATTGAATACAATCAGTACGTATATCCTGTACATTCTTGCCTGTTTATTAGCCGTATCACTTATGTTTCTCTTGGCAATTGTAATTATTGTTGCGGCAAGTAACCTTACCATACTCTTACGATAGGGAGATAGAATCAATGAATATACTAATCGATTGGGTAACTCAAATCATCATTTTTATCATAATTGCATCTATCATTGATTTACTTATTCCTGCAAATGATCTTAAAAAATATGTCCGGTTAGTCACAGGATTGGTATTAATTTTAATTATTTTACAACCAGTTTTTCATTTGTTCGATACGGATATAGATACTGTCATATCAAGCTCTATGAATGAAATTGAACAACAATATAATTCAACCGATTCTTTAGAAAATCAAATAGAATTTCAAAAAAATGAAATACAAGCGAGTCAAGATGCATATATTTTAGAACAAATGGCTGTCCAACTGGAAAATGTTGCCGAGGACCCCTTAAAGGAGGAATATAACATGATGATAGAAGACATCGAATTCCACTTTGCAGAAAAGAGTGAAGTTACCTTTGAGGATCTTACAGAAGTCATTGTATTTATTAAAGAAGCTGAACAAGGGGAGGGAGCGGTGGATACAGTTGAAGATGTGGTAATTGATTCCAATTCGGAGAAATCTCGTCCGAAGGTGGATTTTTCAGAAATGGAGATGCTTCTTATGGAATTATGGGAAATTACGGATAAAAAAGTAACCGTTTATTGGGAGGGGGGGACATCTTGAAAAATAAATTAGATTCTTTTTTCAGGCCGAACAATGAACAAAATGATAAGGAAAAAAAGGACAAGAAGCCATCTAGGAAAATTGGTTATTTAATAATATTAGGCTTAACAGGATTATTGCTGCTTTTTATAAGTAATATGTTCTCGTCTAGTGAAGAGCCAGAATTGATTCAGGAACCACAAAACGAACCAACGGAACCAAGCGGTGGAGAAGGAGAAGTATCTGGAAATGATATTTCACAATTGGAAGAAGAGATGTCGGGGCAGTTGGCTACGATGCTCAATAAGATTCAAGGAGTAAATGATGCAGAAGTAATGGTAAATCTCGATGCAACAAGTGAACAAGTATACGAAAAAAATCAAACAAAAGGGCAACAGACAACAGATGAGACGGATAGAAATGGAGGCAGTAGAGTAGTGGAAGATCAAACCGAAGAGAGTCAAGTTGTTCTCTTTCGTAATGGTGACCAAGAAATACCTCTACTTGTACAAACAAAGCAACCAGAGGTAAGAGGAGTTTTTGTTGTAGCTAAAGGGGCGGAAACACCATCTTTAAAAAATCAAGTAATAGAAGCAGTTTCACGAGTACTTGATGTCCCTACGCATAAAATTTCAGTAATGCCAAAAAATTAAGGAGGAATTTATATGTTAAAAAAGCAAACAGTATGGTTATTAACAATGCTTAGTCTAATGGTTGTCCTTAGTGTATTCTACATCTTCTCTCCAAGTGGTGACGATTTAGCTTTTATTGATGATGGACAAGATAGTTCTGAAGAAACAACAGCCCCTGCAGATGGAGAAGAAGGTGCTGATATAGAAAGTACAACTAATGTGGGTAGTGATGAAGTATTTACAACAATTCGAATGGAAGTACAAGATGAGCGAAGTAAACAGAAGAGTCGGTTAACAGATGTAGTGGCTTCTGGATCAGCAAGTGCGGAAGAGAAAGATGAAGCTTTAAAAGAAATTGATCAATTAGAAGAGTTATCTTCAAAAGAGAAAATATTACAAGAACAAATACTAGGTGCAACTGGTTATGAAGATGTCCTTGTTCGAACAGATGGTGATAAGGTACATGTACATGTAAAAGTAGATGAATTATCAGACGAAGAAGCAGTAAATATTATGCAAATGGTTCGTGATGAATTTGGTAGGGACATTACGACTGAGGTTAATTTCCAACCTACTGCAGGAGAATAATTATAATATAATAGACTAAACCTTAACGACGGATGCTTTCTTCCGTCGTTTTTTTATGACGGAATCATTCTTTACATGAATCTTGGCTTAGCACCTGTGAAACAGACTCGACTTTACAAATTATTTATCTACATAAAAGATAAGTTGATTCCTTCATAGAAAAGCATTTTCATTACTGATATAATTAAGGAGAATTGTTAGAAAATATAGATTTACTTGATGTTTACCCTGATTGTATCGTAATATATTAAGAGGTAATATTAGTACCTAATCGTAAATGCTTGATCAAAAAAAGTAGATAAAATACAAGCGAGGAGTGCCGGTTATGTTAAATGTTGAAGAATTAAGGGAAATAATTAGAATGGTCGATGAATCATCTATAACAGAATTTTCTTATGAAACAAATGGTACAAATATATCGATGAAAAAGTATAGTGGTCAACAACAAGTTATACAATCAAACCCTACTGTAACAGAATTTACTAGTCAACCAACAGTGGAAAGAGAACAACAAGTAAGAACGGAAGAAACAGAGGAAGTAACTAAATCAAGTTCTTCTGTAGATTATGATTATGAAATTACTTCACCAATGGTTGGTACATTTTATACTGCTTCATCACCGGAGAAAGAACCTTTTGTGAGTAAGGGGACGAAAGTAGATTCTAGCAGTGTTGTATGTATAGTTGAAGCAATGAAACTATTTAACGAAATTGAAGCAGAAGTATCAGGAGAAATCGTAGAAATATTGGTTGAGAATGGTGAGCTTGTTGAGTATGGACAACCATTATTCAGAGTAAAGAAGTAAGGGGATGGAATAATTGATTAAGAAGCTATTAATAGCTAATAGAGGGGAAATTGCGGTTCGTATTATTCGTGCTTGTAAAGAAATGAATATCGAAACGGTTGCCATTTACTCAGAAGCCGATAGCGAATCCCTTCATGTACAATTAGCCGATGAAGCATACTGTATTGGGCCCAAATTAAGTAAAGACAGCTACTTAAACATAACGAATATAATGAGTCTTGCCACACTAACCGAAGTTGATGCTATCCATCCAGGGTATGGTTTTTTAGCTGAGAATGCTGATTTTGCTGAGATATGCAGAGCTTGTAATATCACCTTCGTTGGCCCTACTCCAAAAGCAATTCAACAAATGGGAATAAAAGATGTTGCAAAAGAAACAATGAAAAATGCTAATGTACCTGTTGTTCCAGGTTCTGAAGGTATTGTCGATACAACTGAAGATGCTATCGAAGTAGCTAATAGTATCGGTTATCCTGTTATCATCAAAGCTACTGCTGGTGGCGGCGGGAAAGGTATTCGCGTTGCTCGCAGCGAAGAAGAGCTTATTAAAGGAATGGAAATAACTCAAAAAGAAGCAGAAACAGCTTTTGGAAATCCAGGTGTATACCTAGAGAAATTCATTGAGGATTTTCGTCATGTTGAAATTCAAATACTTGCTGACACTCACGGGAATGTAATCCATCTTGGAGAGAGAGATTGCTCGATTCAGCGTAGACTACAGAAATTGATTGAAGAATCACCTTCTCCTGCACTTAATGAATCCATTCGTGCTAAAATGGGAGAAGCCTCTGTAAAAGCGGCTAAAGCCGTAGAATATGTTGGTGCTGGTACCATTGAGTATATTTTCGATCGAAAAACGAATGAGTTCTATTTCATGGAAATGAATACTAGAATACAAGTAGAGCACCCTGTAACAGAAATGGTAACTGGTGTAGATTTAATTAAAGAACAAATTAATGTTGCAAATGGCGAAAAGCTATCAGTTAATCAGTCAGATATAACGATGGACGGGTGGGCAATTGAATGTCGGATTAATGCCGAAAATCCATACCAAAATTTTATGCCATCTGCGGGTGAGATTGAAATGTATTTACCACCTGGTGGATTAGGAGTTCGTATTGATTCTGGTGCATATACTGGATATCGAATTCCACCATATTATGATTCGATGATTGCTAAGCTAATAACATATGCTCCAACGAGAGAAGAAGCAATTAGCAAGATGAAGCGAGCATTAGATGAGTTTGTTGTTGAAGGAGTCTTTACAACAATTCCTTTTCACTACCAAATTATGAATCACCAAGTATTTCAAGAAGGTGATTTTAATACTAATTTCCTTACTGAATATCCGATTTTGCAGGACACAGATGATTCCGAATAAGGAGTGAATGCAATGAGTGAACAACCATTATTAGAAGTGAGTGATCAGAACGAACTAGGTAAGGTTAAGATTGCACCTGAAGTATTAGAAGTAATTGCTGGAATAGCAGCTACGGAAATACCTGGGGTATATGCAATGAGAGGTAACTTTGCTTCAGGTGTTGCTGAACGTTTCGGAAAAAAATCACACAGTAAAGGTGTAAAAGTTGAATTAAAAGATGATGGAGTTTCCATTGATATTTATGTGATTTTGAAATATGGGCAACCTATTCCAAAAGTAGCTCAAGGCTTACAAACTAATATTCGTCAAACCATTTTTTCTATGACAGCAATTGATTTACAGGAAATTAATGTCCATGTTGTTGGTATCCACATGGAAGATGATGTAGAAGATACAGAGTAAATAGTTTATAAAACGCAGGTCATTACGTATGACCTGCGTTTTTTGGTAAGATAAGAATGTTAAGATTTAAAGTAACCATATTGGATGATGTCGACTTCGTACACTTATAAAACATAAGATAAAGGTTTTTCTGAATACCAAAGGCGCAAGCTTCGCTTTGGAAAGCGAGTGTATTTTTAAAAGAGTATACGGTTTGTTATTTAAAATGAATTTATTAATTGACTCTTATTCAAGTCCATTAATTTTTATAAATTTCTTGCATTTGTGTTACAATTATATTTACTTAAAGATTGTTATAGGAGAAAGGTAATATGTCCGATTTTATAGTGAAGAAACCATTGAACAATAACGTATTAATAGCACAAGATAATTATCAGAATGAAGTGGTATTAATAGGGAGTGGAATAGGCTTTAATTTTAAAGAGAACGATTCTGTTGAGGAAGAATTCGTGGAGAAATTATTTGTCTTACGTGATCAAGAACAACAAGATCAATATAAAAAAATAGTACCTCAGATTGATGAATATTTACTTCAAAAAATCATTGATTCCATTAATATGATTCAAAAAAGGTCTAGTGAAATATTAAATGAAAAAGTTCACGTTGCTTTAACGGATCACTTATTATTTGCGATTAATCGTTTAGAAAAAGGAATGGCTATCATAAATCCATTCTTATCTGAAACAAAGATTCTATATCCTTTAGAATATGAAATTGCAGCTGATATAGTTGATTTTTTAAACCAACAATTAGATATTAATTTACCCGATGGTGAAATTGGTTTTATTGCATTACATGTTCATAGTGCTATATACAACAGAAAAATATCTGATATTAATCGATACTCTCAATTAATTACCCAATTAATTAATATAATTGAAACTAAATTGAGTATAAAGATTGATAGAGCAGGTATTGAGTACATTCGTTTGGTACGTCATATCAGATATACTATTGATCGATTGGTAGAAGGAGAAGTTGTACAAGAACCTAAAAAAATAGCGGAATTACTGAAAACAGAATATCCAATTTGCTATAATTTGAGTTGGAAACTGATGAAAATTATACAGCAAACCTTAAAAAAACCAGTGTATGAAGCCGAAGCTGTTTATTTGACAATGCATTTACAACGTCTTTATCAAAAATATGAATAGATTATGTACTGCTGATACAATTAGGCATGGGTAGATAAATGCTCAGTCGTTAAGCTAACTATTTAACGGTTGTTTGCAAAAAAACTCATGTTTTTTTATGTTCGTAATCAATTTTTAATGAAGGGGGGATAAATATGTTTAAGAAGGCATTTGGTCTATTACAGAAGATAGGTAAAGCACTTATGTTGCCAGTTGCATTATTACCAGTCGCTGGGTTGTTGCTAGGTCTTGGTAACGCAGTACAGCAGAATACAGTGTTAGAGTATCTTCCATTCTTACATATGGAGTGGATTCAGTTAATTGCTACAGTTATGGAAGATGCTGGTGGTATTATTTTTGATAATTTACCATTGATATTTGCTATTGGTGTATCGATAGGGCTTGCAAGTGATGGAGCTGCGGGGCTAGCTGCATTAGTCGGATATTTAGTCTTAAATCAAGTTATGGGATCTTGGATTGGTGTAACTTCTAAAATGATTGAATCTGACCCTAGTTTTGCATCTGTTTTAGGTATCCCAACTTTACAAACAGGTGTATTCGGAGGAATTATTGTCGGACTAATTGCTGCCTTTTGTTATAACCGATTTCATGATATTGAAATGCCTTCTTTCTTAGGTTTTTTTGCTGGAAAGCGATTTGTTCCTATAGCTACTGCTGGGTGTTCATTTGTAATAGGTATATTGCTCATGTTTATTTGGCCGCCGGTACAAGATGCGATGAATAGTGCATCATATTGGTTAATTGAAGAAGGTACATATGTAGCAGTCTTCTTATTTGGATTTATTAAACGATTATTAATTCCGTTCGGACTTCATCATATTTTTCACGCACCTTTTTGGTATGAATTTGGATCATTCGAGACTGAAGCTGGTAATATTGTAAGAGGGGATATGGCGATTTTTTTTGCTCAATTAAAAGATGGAGTAGAATTCACAGCTGGTCACTTTATGGCTGGGGAATTCCCAATCATGATGTTTGGTTTACCTGCCGCAGCTCTAGCAATGTACCATGCTGCTAAGCCAGAAAAAAAGAAATTAGTTGCAGGTTTACTTGTATCAGGAGCACTAACATCTTTCTTAACAGGAATTACAGAACCTCTTGAGTTTTCTTTTATGTTTTTATCACCAATTTTATTTTTGATCCATGCACTTTTAGATGGTTTATCTTTTGTTTTGATGACATATTTTCATGTGAATATAGGATTTACTTTCTCAGGAGGAGCTATTGACTTTGTGCTTTTTGGTATTCTGCCAGGACAAGAACCGTGGTGGATAACGATTATACTTGGGTTATTTTTTGCGATAATATATTATTTTCTATTCCGTTACTTCATTAAAAAGTTTAATTTACTAACGCCAGGTAGAGAAGAATCAGATGATCATAAATATAGTCCTAGTTCTGAAAAAAGCGACTTAGCGTTTGACGTAGTAGAAGCGATAGGTGGATTACAAAATATTACTCATTTGGATGCTTGTATTACAAGATTGCGGGTATCTGTCGATTCTATTCAAAAAGTAAATAAGGTTAGATTAAAAAAAATAGGAGCATCAGGAGTCTTAGTGGTGGGAAATAACGTTCAAGCAATATTTGGACCTCGCTCCGAGACGATAAAAGGACAAATACAGGATATTATTTTAGGTAAGGTACCTCGACTAGGACAAGAGTTTGAATATCCTGTTGTAGAGGAGCCTATATCCGTTAATGATGAAATAATCGTATCACCATTAACTGGACAAATGATACCGATAACAGATGTGTCTGACCCAGTATTTTCTGGTAAATTGATGGGAGAAGGTTTTGCCATCATTCCGGAAGATGGAACGATTGTTTCTCCTGTGGATGGGGAAATCATTCATATTTTTCCGACCAATCATGCAATTGGAGTCCAATCAGAGGAAGGGACAGAAATATTAATACATGCTGGATTGGATACAGTTAACTTAAATGGAAAAGGATTTAATATTTTTGTTGATGAAAATCAATTTGTTAAAGCTGGGCAAGCATTATTAAAAGTAGATCTAGACTATTTAGAAAAACAAGGATTTTCAACAGTTACTCCTGTTGTATTCACAAACATACATGATTTAGCTTATATACATTTACTAGAGGAAAAAGTTGAAAAAGGACAATCCAATATTATAGCCTTCAAAAGGGTACAATAAGAGCCGTCTGAGTAAAATATCTTTTTTGCTTGGGGGCTTTTCTTTTTGTTCACTAAAAGTGGACCGGATATGCTAAAATCGTTTATATGATATGGTTGAATCCTAGCCAAGTAAAAGAGAAACGTGTTATTATTTTAACAGTAAATGAAGGAATTAGAAGGAGTCAAAATAGAATGAATCGACACAAAGCAAGAGAAAAAGCTTTTCAGGTCTTATTTCAGCTAGACATTAATGAGACGGAATTAGAAGAAGTAATGGAAACACTAAAAGAAAAGGAAAGATACGATGTGTTCTTGAGATCGTTAGTTGAAGGAGTTATTCAACACAAGAGTGTAATTGATGAAAAGATCTCTACACATCTAGAGAAATGGACAATAGATCGGATAGCTTCTGTAGAAAGAACGATTCTCCGAATGGCCATTTTAGAAATAATGTATATCGATGATATTCCGCAAAATGTTTCTATTAATGAAGCAATCGAACTGGCACATACATTTGGGGATGAACAATCAGGAAAATTTGTAAATGGTGTTTTATCAAAAATTATTGCATAAGGGAGAGAGAATTAACCAATGGCTACATTGTTAAATGGCAAAGAATTATCTGAAGAGTTAAAGCAAAAAATGAAAATAGAAGTAGATGAATTAAAAGAAAAAGGTCTGACTCCACATTTAACAGTAATATTGGTCGGAGATAACCCTGCTTCCAAATCCTATGTAAAAGGAAAAGAAAAAGCCTGTGCAGTTACAGGGATTTCTTCTAATTTAATTGAACTGCCTGAGAATATTAGCCAAGACGAACTGCTTCAAATTATTGACGAACAAAATAATGACGACAGTGTTCATGGCATATTAGTACAATTACCGTTACCAGATCAAATGGATGAACAGAAGATTATACACGCTATTTCTCCTGCAAAAGATGTAGATGGATTTCATCCGATTAATGTCGGAAAAATGATGACAGGAGAAGATACGTTTATTCCTTGTACTCCATATGGTATTTTAACAATGTTGCGATCAAAAGATATCTCTCTTGAAGGGAAACATGCTGTAATTATAGGAAGAAGTAATATTGTCGGTAAACCGATTGGATTGCTTTTACTACAAGAAAATGCAACAGTAACGTATACGCACTCTCGTACAAAGAATTTGCAAGAAATAACGAAGCAGGCAGATATACTAATTGTAGCGATAGGAAGAGCTCATGCAATTAATGCGGATTATATTAAGGAAGATGCCGTAGTAATTGATGTAGGCATTAATCGTAAGGATGATGGAAAACTTACTGGAGATGTGGACTTTGAAAGTGCAGAACAAAAAGCATCTTACATTACACCGGTTCCACGTGGGGTAGGTCCCATGACGATAACGATGCTGCTAAAAAATACAATTAAAGCTGCAAAAGGATTGAATGACGTTGAAAGATAAATATTTGACGGTAACAGCTTTAACAAAATATGTTAAAAGGAAAATGGATTCTGATCCACATTTGCGGGATATTTGGTTACGTGGGGAAATATCAAACTTTAAACACCATAGTCGTGGCCATATGTATCTGACAATTAAAGATGATTCTGCACGTATTCAGGCGGTAATGTTTGCTTCAAGCAATCGTAAGTTACTTTTTCATCCTGAAAATGGAATGAACGTTCTTATTCGTGGGGAAATAAGTGTATTTGAAGCTTATGGTCAGTATCAGTTGTATATTCATGAAATGGAGCCTGACGGTATTGGGTCTTTGTATCAAGCATTTGAACAATTAAAAGAAAGATTACATAAACAAGGTTATTTTGCAGACGAATATAAAAAACCAATTCCTCGTTATCCAAAAAATATCGCCGTGATTACTTCTCCAACAGGTGCAGCAATTAGGGACATACTAACAACGATGAAACGACGTTATCCTTCTGTGAAAATAACGGTTTTTCCAGTACTTGTTCAAGGAAATCAAGCTAAAGCATCCATTGCTCGATCTATACAGCAAGCAGATTCCCTATCGTATGATGTGATTATTGTTGGGAGAGGCGGGGGATCGATTGAAGAATTGTGGAGCTTTAATGAAGAAGAAGTTGCAAGAGCAATTTTTGAATCGAAAACACCAATTATATCTGCTGTTGGACATGAAACAGATACCACAATAAGTGACTTTGTAGCTGATTTACGTGCACCTACACCAACCGCAGCTGGAGAATTAGCAGTACCTTCCCAGGTTGAACTTTTGGATAAAATAGAGATTCAAAAAAGACAGTTAGCACGTCTGTTAAAACAATATATTAGTCAGCACGAAACAATACTTCATCAACTAAGACAAACCTATGCATTTAAATATCCGCACCAATTAGTAAAGCAAAAAGAACAAGAATTGGATTCAACAATGGATAACCTTCAACGAAGAATGAAATCAAAGGTTTCTGATGACAAATTAACACATAATCATTTAATAAAAAGATTATCCAGTCAACATCCACAAAGGGAACTGAGATTAGCAATTGATAAATTACGTCAACTACATTCCCTTCAAAATAAGATGATGAATAACTACCTTGAACAACAATCTCAACGGTTATATTCGCAGATAGATAAGTTAAGTTTGGTTAATCCTTTGGAAATTATGAAAAGAGGATATGCTCTTCCGTATAATGAAGATGGAGCGTTAATTAAATCAGTTAAGCATTTACACATAAATGATACGATTCAATTAAGAATTGCAGATGGGGAAGTAACTGGAAAAGTAACAGCAATTAAGGAGGCGAATGAAAATGGCAACGAAGGATCTAACGTTTGAACAAGCCATGGAGAAATTAGAAGGAATCGTTTCTAAATTAGAAGAAGGAGACGTTCCACTTGAAAAAGCGATCGAATATTATCAAGAAGGAATGAATCTTTCTAAGCTTTGTAGTGAGAAATTAAATCATGTGCAAGATAAAATGGTTCAGATAATGAATGAACAAGGAGAATTAGAACCTTTTGATATACAGGAGGATTCATCATCGTGAATGAAAACTTACAAAGATATTTAGAGATATATCGTGAGAAATTGGAAGCAACATATAATACTTATTTTTCACATTTAGATATCCCGAATAATTTAAAAGAATCCATGCTATATTCATTAAATGCAGGCGGGAAGCGATTAAGGCCAATATTAATATTGGCTAGCTATGAGGTATACGGAAAAACATTAGATAAAGTGATGTCCTCAGCAGTTGCAATAGAAATGATTCATACGTATTCACTTATTCATGATGATTTGCCTGCCATGGATGATGATGATTATCGTCGAGGCAAGTTAACAAATCACAAACAATTCAATGAAGCAACAGCAATATTGGCTGGAGATGCATTACTAACGTATAGTTTTCAATTAATTAGTTCAGATGACCTACTAACTTCTGATGAAAAAGTGGAGTTAATACGAATATTATCTGAAGCGAGTGGACCAGCTGGGATGGTCGCTGGTCAAATATTGGATATGGAAGCTGAAAAACAAGCTGTTACACTTGAAGAAATGGAAGAAATTCACGCATTAAAAACTGGAGAGTTAATTCGGTTTGCAATTATTGCTGGAGCATATCTTGGTGGAGCAACAGACAATCAGTTAAAACACCTTACTGATTATGCTTATTATTTAGGCTTAATTTTTCAAGTGCAGGACGATATCTTAGACATAACTGGAGATGCGTCGAAGATTGGGAAACCAGTGGGTAGCGATGAACTGAATGAAAAAAGCACGTATCCGAAATTATTAGGATTGCAAGGTGCTATCGATCAGAAAAATCTCTATGTTGAAAAAGCCTACAAAAGTCTACATTTGGCTGGAGCAGAAGATTCTCTGCTCGCTGAATTGACAAAGTATTTCAGTGAGCGTGATCATTAGAAATGAAAAAGAAAAAAAGAGCTGATGAGTTACTTGTAGAGCGAGAATTGGTTGAGAATATTGATAAAGCCAGAAGGTCTATAATGGCCGGGATCGTTTTTACAGAAAATGATCGAATAGATAAACCAGGAACCATTATTTCTGTTGAAACGCCGTTACGTGTAAAACAAAAAGATAATCCTTATGTAGGTAGAGGCGGAAAAAAGCTAGAAAAGGCATTACAAGAATTTGATGTAGATGTAAGTGATAAATTGTTTATGGATGTTGGTTCATCAACTGGAGGTTTTACTGATTGCGCGTTACAGCATGGTGCAATTAAAAGCTATGCAATTGATGTCGGGTACAATCAATTAGACTGGAAGCTTCGGAATGACCATCGTGTTATTGTCATGGAACGGACAAACTTCAAGGATGTTACACCTGAATTATTAAACCATGGTCTTCCTAATTTTGTATCTATAGATGTATCTTTTATTTCTTTAAAACATATCTTCCCAGTTCTTAACAAGATTCTGCAACCTAATAGTGATATAATTGCTCTAATAAAACCACAATTCGAGGCAAAACGTGAACAAGTAGGGGAAAAAGGAATTATTCGTGATCCAGCAGTCCATCACGAGGTCTTAGATAAAGTGATGATGTATGCAAGGGAGAGCGGTTTCTCCTTACTAAACTTAACTTACTCACCTATTACAGGTACGGAAGGAAATATTGAGTTTCTAGTACATTTGGGTTGGGAAAAAGAAAGTAATACGGAAGCGTTCATATCCTATGATCGAGTTATAGAAGAAGCACATATGAATTTGAGTTAAGGAACTGAGGAGGTATAACCATGAGTAAATTACAACGGCATATTAAAATTAGAGAGCTAATAACCGAAAATATAATTGAGACACAAGATGAATTAGTCGACTCCTTAAAAGCTTTAGATTTTAATGTTACTCAAGCAACCGTTTCTCGTGATATAAAAGAACTGCAATTGGTAAAAGTACCTACCACAACGGGACAATATAAATATAGTTTACCAGCGGACCAACGATTTAATCCATTGCAAAAGTTAAAACGACTGATTGTTGATACGTTTGTAAAAATTGAACATGCTAGTCATTTTATTATTCTTCACACATTGCCAGGAAATGCACATGCGGTTGGTGTTTTAATTGATAATCTTGATTGGGAAGAGATTATGGGAACCATTTGTGGGGATGATACATGTTTAATCATTTGCAGAACTCCAGAACAAGCAGAAATGATTAAAAATCGCTTTATTGAAATGTTATAAGTTGGAAACAATGGGGTGGGTAGAAAAGTGTTAACCGAATTATCAATTCAAGATTTTGCTATTATCGATGACATATCTATTACTTTTAATGACGGACTAACGGTTTTAACAGGTGAAACGGGAGCTGGAAAATCCATTATAATTGATGCAATTCAATTATTAGCAGGTGGAAGAGGTTCTGTAGACTATGTCAGACATGGTACAAAAAAAGCAACAATTGAAGGATTGTTTTTTATTTCGAACAACAATCATCCTATATATCATACAGGTAATGAATTTGGAATAGAGATACAAGACGAACAAGTTGTATTACAACGGATCATTACTTCTTCTGGTAAAAGTATTTGCCGCGTTAATGGTAAATTAGTTACTTTAGCTATATTACGTGAATTTGGTAAAACATTAATTGATATTCATAGTCAACACGAAACACAGTCATTAATGGATGTTGACCATCATATTGACTTTCTTGATATGTATGACTACAAGGCGATCGAAGAAACAAAGTCTGAATACAGAAAAATATATGATGCACTTGAAACAGTAAAACGTAAGTATCGTAAGTTAAATGATAATGAGCAAGAGATGGCACAACGACTTGATTTGTTACAATTTCAACAGCAGGAATTGGAACAAGCGCAATTACAGCCTGAAGAAGACATTGAAATAGATGAAGAAATTCATCAGCTTGCTAATTATGAAAAATTACATCGAGCATTAAATGATGCTTATTACGCTCTTTATGGGGAACAACGGGGCCTTGATTTTGTGAAACAAGCGCAACTAGCATTGGAAACTAATCAAGATGTTGATCCGTTTATTACTGAAAAAAATGAAGAAATCGCAAACCATTTTTATGCTTTAGAAGAGTTGGCATACTCATTACGGAACCATTTAGATGGCCTACAATATAACCCTGAACGATTAAATGAATTAGAGCAAAGAAAAGATGAATTAAATAAGTTAAAACGAAAATATGGTACCACAGTGGAAGAAATGTTATCTTATTTAGCTAAAATTGATGAAGAAATAGAGCAAATAACGAATCGTGATACACATGTTAATGCATTAGTTGCGGAAATAGAAGAACTCGAAAAAGATGCTATGTTAGAAGCAGAACAACTCCATCATTTACGCGCTCTTGCAGCAGAAAACTTGGTGAATGAAATACATCAAGAGCTCAAAGATTTATACTTAGAAAATGCATCATTTGCTATTGACTTTGAAGATGCAACACCACCAAAGTTAACAAAAAATGGATATGATAAAGTTCGTTTTTTGATTTCAACGAATGTTGGCGAACCATTGAAAGATTTATCAAAAGTAGCATCAGGTGGAGAATTATCAAGATTTATGCTTGCACTTAAAAAAATATTTTCCAAACATCAGGGTATTACCAGTGTGATTTTCGACGAAGTGGATACTGGAGTGAGTGGACGTGTCGCACAAGCTATTGCTGAAAAAATGCATCAAGTCTCTACAGATTCTCAAGTACTTTGTATTACTCACCTTCCCCAAGTAGCAGCAATGGCAGATACTCATAAGTTTATTCGGAAAAATGAGAAGTCAAATCGCACATACACAAGCGTTCAAGAATTAAATGAGGAAGAACAGATTGATGAATTAAGTCGCATGATTACAGGTACGAAACTTACCGACACTGCAAAAAGTCATGCAAGAGAAATGCTAGAGCTTGCATCAAACTTTAAAGTAAAAAATTAAAATAAATAGGATAAAATTATTTAAAAACCGGAAAATATACTTACCGGTTTTTTTATTTTACCTCGATTAACAAATATAACTAAACTCCTTACATGCATATAGCTGATTCATCGTGTTATGTAATTTATACTATCTCTTTTACAGGAAAAGATACACATTTCACATAGGTTGTTCCAGTTTAAAGATTTGTCAAATGCAGAAATTATAAGTACATAAAAAAGAACAAATCGATGGTTGGAAGAGGAGAGTGATGACGTGCAGAATAGAACAAAAAACTTCATAAAACGGTTCGTACTATTTTTAGTAATTACCTTTGTAGTATCTTCTATGTTTGTTTATCCAAAAATGACCATAGCTGATCATATAGATTCTGAATTAGTTCAATCGACTAGTACTACTAAAGAAATTCAAAAAGTCTTTCCAGATGCTGCTCCAGCTCCTAAAAAGAATACAGGGGATGAACCACCACGAAATTTGCAAGATGTGAAAGTAATCCCTGGGGGACAATCAATAGGAGTTCAACTGGAAACAAAAGGAGTTCTGGTAGTTGGACACCATTTAGTAAATGGAAATAAAGGGGATATTTCTCCAGGAGAAAAAGCAAAAATTAATGTAGGCGATGTGATCGTTAAAATCAATGGGGAAAAAATTAAAGAAATGAGCGACATTAAATCCTATGTAGAAGAAGCTGGTAAGAATAAGAAAATGATGGATGTTACCGTAAAAAGGGGCAAAAGTACAATTGACACTAAGCTTGAACCTGTATTAGATGAGAAAGAAAAACAATTCAAAATAGGACTGTATATTAGAGATTCAGCAGCCGGTATAGGCACTATGACTTTTTATGACCCCGTAAGCGGTAAGTATGGAGCATTGGGTCATGTGATCTCTGATATGGATACAAAGAAACCTATTGAAATAGAAGATGGATCGATTGTTCATTCTTCAGTGACTTCCATTGAAAAAGGAGATAATGGTATACCTGGCGAAAAACAGGCAAGATTTGAAGAAGGCAACCATCGAATTGGTTCCATAAAAAGAAATACAGATTATGGAATATTTGGAGTGTTAGAGAAGGAAATTGATCACGAGAAATACAACAAACCTTTCCCTGTAGCTTTATCACATGAAGTAGAAGAAGGACCAGCAAAAATTTTAACTGTTATAAATGGAGAAGAAATTGAAGAATTTGATATTGAAATTGTGAGTAGTGTACCACAAAATAACCCATCTACTAAAGGAATGGTAATTCAAATTACAGATCCAAAATTATTAAAAGAAACAGGTGGAATTGTTCAAGGCATGAGTGGAAGTCCAATCATTCAAAATGGAAAGGTAATTGGAGCGGTAACACATGTTTTTGTAAATGATCCAACTTCTGGTTACGGTGTTCATATTGAATGGATGTTGCAAGATGCAGATATTATTCCGCACCGCGAGGAGAAACAAACAGCAGCTTAATAAATGCTTGTAGTGGTTAAGCCATTACAAGCATTTTAATTTGCGTTTTTTTTAGATAAAAGCACTGCAATTTGAAAATATTTCATGCCATATTTCATGCCAGTTATCAATACCAAACCCCCACACATGTCAAAAAGATCAAACTTGATGAATTTATGTAAATTGACTTCTCCAGATAAGTAAATATTTTTCGACACTATTCTTATTTTTATATCGAATCATATCGAAAACATAAGAAAAACGAAGTATAAGTGAATATATTTAAAAAAATTTAAAGTTTTTTAATTAAAAAGAGGATATTTTATACTTTTGTAGAATATGTAAATTGTGGACCAAAAGATAAAGGGAGGAAATAACTGGTGGAGAAAATTTCTGTTTGTTTAGTTGATGATAACAAAGAACTTATTGAGATGATGGAGGACTATTTTAGCGAACAACATGATATTGAAGTTATTGGAACTGCTTTTAATGGGAGAGATTGTATTAGTATGCTGGAGGAAAAAAATCCAGATGTATTAATATTAGATATCATAATGCCCCATATCGATGGGTTAGCTGTATTAAATAGTATTAAATCCATGAATTTAACACCTAAACCAAATGTTATTATGTTGACAGCATTTGGCCAAGAAGAAGTAATGAAAAAGGCAGTTGATTTAGGAGCCTCTTATTTTATTCTAAAACCATTCGATTTATCTAATTTAGCAGATCAAATTCGACAGGTTCAAGGCACTACCGTTACTTCTAGTCCTACAGTATCAAAAACAGCTAAAGTAGAAAAGAAGAAACAGGATCTTGAGGCAAATATAACGAATATTATTCATGAGATTGGAGTTCCTGCACATATTAAAGGGTATATGTATTTAAGAGAAGCGATTACAATGGTATATAATGACATTGAATTGCTAGGTTCAATCACAAAGGTACTATATCCTGATATAGCGAAGAAATTTAATACCACTGCCTCACGAGTAGAAAGAGCAATACGTCATGCGATTGAAGTTGCATGGAGCCGGGGCAATATTGATTCTATCTCTGCCTTGTTTGGTTACACCATAAATATTTCGAAAGCTAAGCCAACAAACTCTGAATTTATTGCTATGGTAGCTGACCGGTTAAGGTTGGAGCATAAAGTCAGCTAAATCGTTTATATGGTACATACGCACAGTAGGGCGTTAATTGATGTACAAAATAAACCGTCCTTCTTGATTACATGATTTAAATCAAGAAGGACGGTTTTGTTATAAATTTTCTCTAATGAATTAGTTAAAGGGTACGGAAATAACATAAATAATTTTCAAGATTACCGACTACGCAAAAATATAAAGAGACGTCTTTTTACGTTAATATTTTTGTCTCAGCTTCTTCAACTTTTTGGCTCACTTCAAAAAATTCATGGTATAGAGATTGAATGGCTTTATCAATATCTTCTGCGTGTATACCAAACATCATGGATACTTCTGAGGAACCTTGGTTAATCATTTCAATATTTACTCTTGCTTTAGAGAATGAAGAAGTAGCTCTGGCAGCAACTCCAATTGTATTTACAAGACCTTCACCAACTACCATAATGACAGCTAGATCACGATGAATACTAACTGTGTCCACATGTAATTCGTTTTTAATACGGTCTATTACGATACGTTCTTTTTCTGGAGTAAACTTGTGATCTCTAAATATAACGGACATGTCATCTATTCCTGAAGGAGCGTGTTCAAAAGAAATATCTTCATCTTCAAAAATATTGAGAAGTTTGCGTCCGAATCCAACTTCTCTGTTCATTAGAAATTTACTTACATAAAGACTGCAAAATCCAACATCACTTGCAATTCCAACAACACAATTGTCTCTCGCATCACGTTCTGATACAATCATTGTTCCCGGAGAATCTGGATTATTGGTGTTCTTAATACATACGGGAATTTGTTCACGAAAAGCAGGAATTAATGCTTCATCATGAAAAACAGAGAAACCAGCGTATGATAATTCTCGCATTTCTTTATACGTCAATACATTTATTTCTTTCGGATTATTAACAATTGTTGGGTTAACAGCATATACCGAATCTACATCAGTGAAATTCTCATATAATTCTGCCTTTGTCCCTGCAGCTAAGATCGAACCAGTAATATCGGAACCGCCTCTAGAGAATGTAACAAGTTCTCCATTCTCGGCATATCCAAAGAATCCTGGGATGACTACGACTTTATCAATATCACGTAGCTTTTTAATAATCGGAAAACTTTCAGGTAATAATTGTGCATGTCCTGGTTCATTACTAACATATATACCTGCATCCTTCGGGTTCATATATGTAGCATCTATACCTATATGTTGAAGGTATGCACTAACTATTTTTGCCGAGCTATCTTCACCAATTGCTTTAATTGCATCTAAAAGTTGGTTTGGTGATAGATCCTTATTTAAATCTTCTTCAATTGTTTGTTTAATATCATCAATTATACTGGTATGCAAATTTAAATTGTCGACAATTTCCTTGAAACGGTCCATTATAATAGTTAATGTTTTCTCACTTTGTTCGAATTGTTTTCGCTGATGACTGCCAGCAAATTCAATTAATAGATCAGTGATTTTGACATCGTCTTTAAATCTTTTACCGGGTGCGGATACAACAACAACTTTTCTGGAGGGATCCGCCTTGATAATATTTGCTACTTTCTGAATTTGTTCTGCATTTGCAACTGAGCTTCCTCCAAATTTTGCTACTTTCATTTGTAATGATCCCCCATTATCGAATTTATTTTATTAATATAACATATTTTATAGAAGATTAAAGTAATTTTATTGAAAAAAGACGGAAAATTATCCGTCTTTCTTTTTGTCAAAAAGTTCTTTTTGCTTTTTCTTATCTCGGTAAATAATAAAACCACCCAAGAATGCTACTCCTAAAATAAACAAGACAAGTCCTACTATAAACTGAATACTACCATAGAAAAATATTGCATAAAATTCATCGAACAACGTATCGCGCATGAGTTTTATGCCAAGTGCTGCGATGATTCCAGGAATAAATATAACAATAACTGCTAATAAGCGTTGCATCTGTTAACCCCTTTATGTAAATACATATTCACCGTAAGTATATCAAATTCTATAGAAAATAGAAAAAAATATAGTTTGCTAATAAATGCAGAATATCATAAGATGTAGATATGCAAAATAATGCAAGGTGGAGAGATGATGAAACAAGTATTAATTGTTGGTGGCGGTAAAGGCGGAACTGCATTATTTCATTTATTACAGGCAACTAGTCGGATGAACATAAAGGCAGTTGTTGATCTAAATTTAACTGCGCCCGCTATACAACTGGCGAAAAATGCAGGTATTCCAGTGAGTACTAATTGGAAAGATTGGATTTTTGAAGAAGTGGATATTGTTTTAGAGGCAACAGGTGTGGAATCAGTATTAGAAGAAATTATAGAAGTACGGCCTCGAAAAACAGTAGTAGTTCCAGGTTCAGTTGCTAATATAATCTCTGAATTGCTATATGAAAAAGAATACCTTGTTGAAAAAGTAAAATCACAAGCAAACAGATTGGAACTTATCCTCAATCATATTCATGACGGAATGATTGTTATTGATAAAAATGAAAAGGTAGAGCTTTTAAATAATCGGGCAGAAAATATTTTAAATAAAAAAGAGTTTGAGTATAAAGGGAAACACATCTATGATTTGTTACCTTCGAGTAGGTTACCGAATGTTTTAAAATCCCAAAGAAGAGAATTAAACCAAAAAACAATTTTAGATAATGGTAAGAAAGTAATTTCTACCCGAATCCCAATTATTAGTAAAACCGGTGATTTAGTTGGTGCTTTTGCTGTATTTAAAGATATTACAGAGGTTGTCAAGCTTGCTGAAGAAAATACGGATTTAAATGAAATAAAAACGATGTTAGAAGCGATTATAAATTCATCAGATGAGGCGATAAGTGTAGTAGATGAAAAAGGAAATGGTCTCATCATTAATCCTGCGTATACTCGAATTACCGGGCTAACGGAAGAAGATGTAATTGGAAGACCAGCGACTGTAGACATCTCAGAGGGAGAAAGTATGCACCTCAAAGTTCTAGAAACGCGTCGGGTGGTTAGAGGCGTACATATGAAAGTAGGCCCTCATAACAAAGAAGTGATTGTTAATGTTGCCCCTGTCATTGTACAAGGAAAAATTAAGGGTAGTGTTGGGGTTTTACATGATGTTTCAGAAATTCAGTTATTGACGAAAGAATTAAAACGAGCAAGGCAAATTATCCGTAACTTAGAAGCTCGGTATACATTTGACGATATAATTGGAAGTTCTCCAGAAATGAAGTTAGCGCTTGAACAAGCAAAAGTAGGTGCAAAGACTCCGGCAATTGTGTTGCTACGTGGAGAGTCAGGCACAGGAAAAGAACTGTTTGCTCATGCAATTCATAACGAAAGTGATCGCAAGCACCATAAGTTTATTCGAGTGAATTGTGCTGCGCTTTCAGAATCGCTATTAGAAAGTGAGCTATTTGGGTATGAAGAAGGAGCTTTTACTGGTGCAAAAACTGGTGGTAAAAAAGGCTTCTTCGAGGAAGCGAATGGAGGAAGTATCTTTTTAGATGAAATAGGTGAATTGTCACTAACCATGCAAGCGAAATTACTTCGAGTACTTCAAGAAAAGGAAGTAGTACGTGTCGGTGGGTCCACCCCTATTTCTATAGATATACGCGTGATTGCAGCAACGAATGTAAATCTTGAAAAAGCGATAATGAACCGTACATTTAGAGAAGATTTATATTATCGGATAAATAAGCTTCCAATTACAGTTCCTGCAATAAAAGAACGAATTTCTGATTTACCAGAGCTTATACAACATATCATTCATAAAATGAACAATGAATATGGGAGAAATGTTGTTAGAATATCTACGAAGGCTGTTGATCAATTAATGAAATATCATTGGCCTGGCAATGTACGAGAATTAGAAAATGTCGTAAGTAGAGCGATGATATTTATGGATAATACAGAAGAAGTACTTGATGTTAAGCATTTACCTAACATCATTGCTAGAAAACATGAAGATACTTACGTAAAGCTAAACTCAGACGGTGAAATCACCAAATTGCAAGATGCTTTGGATGTCTATGAAAAACAGTATATTAATATGGTATTTGAACGATGTAATAAAAATAAAACGAAGACAGCAAAAGAACTACAAATTTCTGTACGTAACTTATACTATAAGTTAGATAAATACAACCTTGAATAATTTTTCCTGCAAAATATTGCAGGAATGAAAGTTATTGCGTGCTTTCAAAGGCTGTATATCAATGTCTGCTTGGTATTATTAGTTGGCATACAATTTGCAAGTTACTATTGAAAGGAGTGGTGTGGATTAAGTGCACCGTTTAGTGGTTCTGTGAATTCATTCTTAGGAGGAATAATAATGGAAATCTTTACAAGCTTACAAAAATATGATTATGAACAATTACTTTTTTGCCAAGATAAAAATTCAGGATTAAAAGCGATTATTGCTATACATGATACTACATTAGGACCCGCACTAGGCGGAACGAGAATGTGGACATATAAGACAGAAGATGATGCAATAGTTGACGCCCTACGGTTGGCAAAAGGAATGACATATAAAAATGCAGCTGCTGGATTAAATCTTGGTGGAGGGAAAACAGTAATTATCGGTGATCCAAAAAAAGATAAAAATCCCGAAATGTTTCGTGCGTTTGGAAGATACATCCAAGGTTTAAACGGGCGGTATATTACTGCAGAAGATGTTGGAACAACTGAAATGGATATGGACTTAATACATTTAGAAACAGATTATGTTACAGGAACCTCTTCTTATTCAGGTGCATCCGGTAATCCATCTCCTATTACAGCGTTAGGATTATATCATGGTATGAAAGCAACGGCCAAAGAAGCTTTCGGAACAGAGTCGCTGGAAGGAAAAACCGTAGCAGTTCAAGGTGTTGGGAATGTTGCATATCATCTATGTGAATTTTTACATAAAGAAGGAGCAAATTTAATCGTTACTGATATTAATAAAGAGTCTGTAAAGCGTGCAGTAGAAGATTTTGGGGCAAAAGCAGTAGACCCAGATGAGATTTATGGAGTGGAGTGCGATATTTATGCTCCGTGTGCACTAGGAGCTACAATTAACGATGAAACGTTAGATAAATTGAAAGCAAAAGCTGTCGCAGGATCTGCTAACAACCAATTAATGTCAACAAAACATGGTGATATATTGCATGAACGGGGAATTGTTTACGCACCAGATTATGTTATTAATGCAGGTGGAGTTATTAATGTTGCAGATGAGTTAGTTGGTTATAACAGAGAAAGAGCAATGAAAAAAGTAGAAATGGTTTATGACAATGTAGAGAAAGTGTTCGAGATTTCAAAAAGAGATAATATTCCTACACATGTTGCAGCAGATAGAATGGCGGAGGAACGAATTCAATCCGTACGTAATTCTAGAAGCCAGTTTCTACGAAATGAAAAACACATACTAAATTTTAATTAAGAAAGCCAAGTCGTTGGAGGTTGTCTTGTGCAAACAAATGGAAGGATACTAGTGGTTCAACCAGAATTATACGCAACAACTATTGGCGTGTTTGAAAATGAAAGGTTTCTGTATAAACAAACGATTCAACATAATGAAGAAGAGTTAAGTAAATTCACTCGAATCATGGACCAAGTTGCTTATCGAAAACAAACCCTTCTGCATCAATTAGATCTTGATGGTATAAATATTTCAAAATTTAGTGCTGTATGCGGAAGAGGTGGATTACTTCAACCTATTACTGGTGGAACTTATGCTGTAAATGATAAAATGCTTTATGATTTGAAAACAGCTTCCTATGGAGAACATGTATCTAATTTAGGGGCGGTTATAGCTGATAGCATTGCTAAGGGATTAAACATTCCTGCATATATTGTTGATCCGCCAGTAGTTGATGAAATGCAGTCAATAGCGCGGATATCGGGAATTCCCGAAATTGAAAGAAAGAGTATATTTCATGCTTTGAACCATAGACAAGCAGGAAGACTAGCTTCCAAGCGTTTAGGAAAAAATTACAATGAGCTGAATCTTATTGTAATTCATATCGCACGAGGTATAACTATTGGCGCACATAATAAAGGGAAAATAATTGATGTTACTAATGGGTTAGAAGGGGAAGGTCCTTTCACTATAGATCGTTCTGGTGGCATTCCAATTGCTAGGTTTCTAAGATATGGGATAGATAAATTTGATCAGATCGAGGATTGGGAACAGAAATTAATAAAACAATCTGGCTTAAAAGGATATCTTCACACTGAAGATCCAAAGGTTATTCAATTGAATTTATTAAAAAAAGACCCTTGGACAATGGAAATCATGCAAGCATTAGCATATCAAATTGCGAAAGAAATTGGGTCAATGAGTACAGTTTTACATGGAGAAGTAGATGGTATAGTTTTCACGGGGAACGTAGAAGATGATGATTTTGTAATGAAGGAAGTAATCACAAGAATAAATTGGATTGCAGATGTGATGGTTTTTCCAGGTAATAATGAGCTTGAAGCTATGAATGAAGGCGTTCTTCAAGTGATTCGAGGAGAAATCCCCGTGAAAGTCTATCCGTAAAAAGGAGGGACATTAATGGCAACGGAATACGATTTAGTCATACTTGGAGGAGGAACTGGTGGTTATGTTGCCGCCATTCGTGCTTCACAATTAAAAATGAAAGTTGCGATTGTTGAAAAAGCTGAGTTAGGAGGCACATGTCTTCATCGTGGTTGTATTCCATCCAAAGCATTACTTCGGAGTGCGGAAGTATATCAACAAACGACTCGGGCAGATGAATTTGGGATTCAAGTAGCAAAGCCTGTTCTTGATTTTTCAAAAGTACAACAACGAAAACAAAAGATAATTGACCAGCTGCATCAAGGAGTACAAGGGTTGATGAAAAAAGGGAAAATTGATGTTTATCAAGGCTTTGGGAGAATACTAGGGCCAAGTATATTTTCACCAATGCCTGGAACGATATCGGTCGAGTATAGTGATGGAAAAGAAAACGATATGCTCTTACCAAAAAATGTTTTGATTGCAACGGGATCAAGACCTAACCAATTACCGGGTTTTGAATTTGATCACAATTATATTTTAAGTTCAGATGATGCGTTGGCATTAGAAACACTTCCTGATTCTATAGTAATTATTGGTGGTGGCGTTATTGGTATTGAGTGGGCATCTATGTTAAATGACTTTGAAGTAGATGTCACTATTCTCGAAAATCAAGACCGAATCCTTTCAACAGAAGATGCTGAAATTTCAAAGGAAATGAGTAAATTATTATCCCAAAAAGGCATTAACATCATTACCAACGCAAATGTAAAAGCTGATTCTGTAAAGAAAGATCAAGGTGTTTCTTTACAAGTAGATGTTGATGGAGAAATACAAACTCATCAAGCAGAGAAAGTTCTTATGTCTGTAGGAAGAAAAGGGAATATTGAAAATATTGGACTGGAGAATACAGATATCGTAACAGATAGAAATTTAATTATGACAAATGAGTTTTATCAAACGAAGGAATCACACATCTATGCTATTGGTGATGTAATTGGCGGTCTTCAATTAGCTCATGTTGCATCACATGAAGGAATAAAAGCTGTAGAACATATGGCAGGGCATACCGTTGAAAAAATAAAAGCTAATGCGATCCCTTCTTGTATTTATTCTAGTCCTGAAGCAGCAAGTATTGGTTTGACGGAGGCGCAAGCAAAAGAAAAAGATTATGAAGTAAAAGTAGGTAAATTTCCTTTTAAAGCAGTCGGTAAGGCTTTAGTTTACGGGGAAAGTGAAGGCTTTGTAAAAATAGTCTCTGATAAAAATACCAATGATCTATTAGGAGTTCATATGATTGGTCCACATGTGACAGATATGATTGCTGAAGCGAGTCTTGCTAAATTTTTAGATGCTACTCCGTGGGAAATTAGTGAAAGTATTCATCCACATCCAACATTATCAGAAGTGATCGGTGAAGCTGCATTAGCAGTAGAAGGAAATCAAATTCATGGTTAATTTAAGGAGGGACAATCAATGACTGAGTCTCAACTAGGAATAAGTAATGATATTGCCTTAGGAATGTATGAAATGATGTTATTGGCAAGAAAATTAGATGAGAGAATGTGGCTATTAAATCGTGCCGGGAAAATTCCTTTTGTTATTTCCTGTCAAGGTCAAGAAGCTGCACAAGTCGGAGCTGCCTTTGCATTAAATCGTACTACGGATTATATTGCTCCTTATTATCGTGATTTAGGAGTTGTATTAGCTTTTGGTATGAGTGCACAAGATGTTATGTTATCTGCTTTTGCAAAAGCAGAAGATCCGAATTCTGGTGGAAGACAAATGCCTGGACACTTTGGACAAAAGAAAAATAGAATTTTAACTGGTTCTTCACCTGTAACAACCCAATTACCACATGCGGTTGGTGTTGCATTAGCGGCAAAAATGGACAAAGAACCTCTGGTATCTTTTGTGACCTTAGGAGAAGGATCATCAAATCAGGGTGATTTTCATGAAGGACTTAACTTTGCAGGGGTTCATAAACTTCCTGTAATTACAATGGTTGAAAATAACAAGTATGCTATTTCCGTACCTTATGACCGCCAAGTGGCAAGTGAAACTATTTCTGAAAGAGCGAACTCCTATGGAATGCCTGGAGTAACAGTGGACGGAAATGATCCGGTGGCTGTGTATCAAGCTGTTTCAGAAGCAAGAGACAGGGCTGTAAGAGGAGAAGGGCCAACATTAATTGAAGCAATTACGTATCGCCTGACAGCACATTCAAGTGATGATGATGATCGGGCATACCGTGAAAAAAATGAAGTTGAAGAAGCGAAGAAGAAAGATTCAATTATTACATTTGCGACAACTTTAAAAGAAGCTGGAGTACTTAAAGATGAAAAAGAACAAGAAATTATGTCTCGTATTGATGAACTTGTAAATGAAGCAACGGATTATGCGGAAAATGCTTCCTATGCAGAACCAGAAGATGCTTTGCGATATGTGTATGAGGAAGAATAGAGAGGAGGAAGAGTTATGCCAGTAATGTCTTATATTCAAGCAATTACTACTGCAATGAAAGAAGAAATGCGTAGAGACAAAGATGTATTTGTTTTAGGAGAAGATGTCGGAAAAAAAGGTGGGGTCTTTAAAGCTACAGATGGCTTATATGAAGAATTTGGCGAAGATCGGGTATTAGATACACCTTTAGCAGAATCTGCGATAGCGGGAGTCGCAATTGGTGCAGCTATGTATGGCAAGAGGCCAATTGCGGAAATGCAGTTTGCTGATTTTATTATGCCAGCTGTAAATCAGATTATTTCAGAAGCAGCTAAAATACGATATCGTTCAAATAATGATTGGAGTGCACCTTTAACGGTAAGAGCGCCATATGGTGGAGGTGTACATGGAGCATTATATCATTCGCAGTCTGTAGAAGCAGTTTTCGCTAATCAGCCTGGTCTAAAAATTGTTATGCCTTCAACTCCCTATGATGCTAAAGGACTGTTAAAAGCAGCTATTCGTGATAATGATCCGGTGCTATTTTTTGAGCATAAACGTGCTTATCGTTTGTTGAAAGAAGAAGTACCTGAAGACGATTATGTACTACCTATTGGAAAAGCAGACGTTAAACGCGAAGGCGAAGATATTACCGTTATTACGTATGGCTTATGTGTTCACTTTGCACTTCAAGCAGCTGAAAAGTTAGCTGAAGAAGGTATTGATGTGCATATTTTAGATCTAAGAACAGTGTATCCGTTAGACAAAGAGGCAATTCGTGAAGCTGCAAGCAAAACTGGTAAAGTACTTCTAATTACAGAGGATAATAAAGAAGGTAGCATTATTGGTGAAGTTGCAGCGATAATTTCAGAATCCTGTTTGTTTGATTTAGATGCACCAATTCAACGATTAGCTGGTCCAGATATACCTGCTATGCCTTATGCGCCAACAATGGAGAAGTACTTTATGGTTAATCCAGATAAAGTAGAAAAAGCAATGCGAGAACTCGCAGAATACTAATTGGAGGTATATAGATGTCAGTAGAAAAAATTAACATGCCTCAGTTAGGAGAAAGTGTTACAGAAGGTACGATAAACACTTGGCTCGTAGCGGTAGGTGATAAAGTAAATAAATATGATCCCATAGCTGAAGTGATGACGGATAAAGTGAATGCAGAAGTGCCTTCATCGTTTTCTGGTGTGATTAAGGAATTGATTGCCGAAGAAGGAGAAACCGTAGAAGTCGGTCAGTTAATGTGCTACATCGATACGGAAGAATCAAGTTCAGCAAGTAAACCGAAAAGTTCTGAAGATAGCACGAAAACGAACGATAACATAGAAAACGATACTAATTCGAAAGAAGACGTCAACAAATCAATGAAAAAAAGGTACTCACCAGCAGTACTTCGATTAGCTCAGGAAAATGATATTGATTTAACAATGATAGATGGTTCCGGTCGTGCTGGAAGGATTACAAGAAAAGATGTAGAGAAATTTATGAAAGAAGGTACAAAAAATGATCCTAAAGAAGAGCAAAAAGAACCTTCTCATCAAACAATACCTAAAGTGAATCAGAGCGGAACACCGTCTGTGCGTTCTAATTCTATTGCAAGTGAAAAGGGAGATAAAGAGATACCTGTAAAAGGGGTTCGAAAAGCGATTGCAGATAATATGGTTCGTTCAAAACAAGAAATACCTCATGCATGGATGCAAGTAGAAGTAGATGTAACCAACATGATGAAGTATCGTAATTCTATCAAGGACAAATTTAAGTCTGATGAAGGATATAGTTTGACGCCATTTGCTTTCTTTATAAAAGCTGTTTCCCAAGCTTTAAGAGAATATCCGGAGTTAAACAGTGCTTGGGCAGGAGATAAAATAATTCAGAAAAAAGATATTCATTTATCTATAGCTGTAGCAAAAGAAAATGAATTATTTGTACCAGTAATAAGGCATGCAGATGAAAAAACAATAAAAGCTGTTGCTCGTGATATATATGAACTTGCAAACAAAGCAAGAAATGGAAAATTATCATCTGAAGATATGCAAGGTGGAACATTTACGGTAAATAATACTGGCACGTTTGGATCGGTTTCTTCTATGGGAGTAATTAATCATCCACAAGCAGCCATATTACAAGTAGAATCGATTGTACGCAAACCAGTTATTATAGATGACATGTTTGCTGCAAGGGACATGGCTAATCTTTCTTTATCTTTAGATCACCGCATTTTAGATGGATTAGTATGTGGCAGATTCCTTGCGAGAGTCAAAGAAATTCTAGAAGGTATGAATGTAGATACGGTCTCACTTTATTAAGATATTGAATAAGAAATTAATAAATTGAAATTTTTGGGTGATGCTGATAAGCTAGACCTAAATACATTTCATATTAAAAGGATGGGTTATCATGGATTTCAACTTATTTATGCAGGATGTTGTAGATGCTGCACGTAAAGATATAACAGAAGCAGGGTATCAAGAATTAAAAACCGAGGAAGATGTTGACCAAGCGTTAAATCGTGAAGGTACTACTTTAGTGATGGTAAATTCTACTTGTGGCTGTGCAGGCGGTGTTGCTCGTCCAGCAGCAACTAACTCTATTCATTTTGATAAACGACCAGATCATTTAGTTACCGTTTTTGCTGGTCAAGACCGCGAAGCAACAGACAAAGCTCGAACTTATTTTGAAGGATTTCCACCTTCATCACCTTCATTTGCATTACTAAAAGATGGGAAAATCTTAACAATGATTGAAAGACATGATATTGAAGGATTTAGCGCTATGGAAGTTACTGAAAAACTTCAAACATTATTTGACCAACATTGTGAAGAAATATAAATGCTAAAAGAATAAAGGGATATTGAATTGCCTTTTATGCAGCTGTAAAATGTGAGTGACACGAACAATTCCACCACTCTCCCAAATTACCATGTGCAATGTTAACTGGATGAGATGCGGTGGGAGCGACTCACATTTTAGCTGTAAATATCTTTTAAGCACATAAGTCTGTAATTGAGAAATTTTGAGGGAGAAATGAAAGTTGAAAATTGGTTACCGTACGATAAAAACTGCAATAGGGACACCAGTTTCCATAACACTTGCACAATTTTTTGGTTTAACCAACTTTGTGTCAGCTGGAATATTAACCATTTTATGCATACAGCCATCTAGGAAAAGATCATTGATGAGCGCATGGCAACGCTTTCTTGCATGTGTACTAGCGATGATCTTTTCTTTTGTTTTTTTTGAGGTGATTGGGTATACACCGTTTTCCATTTTTATTATGATATTACTATTTATTCCAGTAACCGTATTTTTTAAAGTTACCCCGGGAGTAGCTTCCAGCTCTGTTGTTACTCTAAATTTGTATAGCTCATCATCAATTACTGGGCCATTGTTAGCTGATCAGTTACTGTTAATTACGATTGGAATAGGAACAGGTCTTTTATTAAACTTGTATATGCCGAGTCTTGATAAGATGTTGAAATCCAATCAAGAAAAATTGGAAGAAAATTTTAGCCGGATACTTTATGAGTATTCTTTATATATTCGGGATAAGGATTCTAGTTGGAAAGGTGAGGAAATCACCAATACGGAAGATATACTAGCAAAGGCGAATACCTTAGTTCAACGAGATAGAGAAAACCATTTATTACGAAGTGATCATACCTATTATGATTATTTTCAAATGAGGAAAAGACAGTTTGAATTATTAAAGAAGATGTTACCATTAGTTACACATCTCCCGAACACCGATTATATATCCAATCGTATTGCAGACTTCTTTGAAAAATTATCTACATCTGTACACCCAGGTAATACTGCCATACTGTTTTTAGAGGAATTAAGACAACTTAGAAGAGATTTTCATGAAGAGGACCTACCGACGAATCGAGAGGAATTTGAAACCAGATCAAACTTATTTCAATTACTTCATGAAATAGAAGAGTACCTCATAATCAAAAATAAATTTAAGAAAACGGATATTCCTCCGCGAAAATTACGTAAAGAAAAAAATCGAGAAAATAGCTGGTCATAATGACGGCTATTTTCTCGATTTTTAAATAATAAATGCTAATCCAGCTGTTATTGATGAGATTAACATAAGAAAAATCATAATATAAATAATAAATTTAGTTCTGCGCTCACGCTTTGAACGTTTTTTCTTCAATGATTGATTCCCATTAGAAGTCACAATGGCTCCTCCTTTAATTCACCGATATTCAAAGTTCTTTAATCTATATTCTATCGTGAAATACCATTTAGAACAAGCTACATTTATGTTTTTTGTATAAATTCAAGAATAAATACAAAAAAACTTTTATATCATGAAATACGTGCACCAATGTAAGTAGCAAAATAAGATCAAAATTTAACACCAACTTGGCATTATAGTTAATAAAAGGTTTGGAATCTAGCTCTCTGAGAACGCCGATGGCTATTACTAAAAACTTATTTTTTATCTAAAGTATAAAAATATGACTATGTTTGTATTGAAAATCTTATTTACTAATATAATGACTTCATCCATGGATAGGCAGGAGGGGTTTTATGCAATTTGATCATATAGGAATTGCCGTATATCAATTACGTCCCGCCATTTCTACATTTACGACGGACTTGGGGTTTCGCCTTGTGAGCGAAGAGGTTATTTCTGAAGAAGGAATTCGTATAGCAAAATTAATGAATGGAGATGTTTGTATTGAGTTAATGGAACCTATAAATGATCATTCCTCAATATCTAATTTTTTAAGTTCACGTGGTGAAGGTATTCATCATTTGGCGTTGAAAGTCGAAAACTATCTTACTTATGTACTATCCGTATCAAATAGTTCTTTAAAGACAATTATGCCTAATATAAGAGTTGGAGCCGATCAACGGCGAGTCACGTTCTTACACCCGCGTACTTTGCACGGTGTTTTAGTTGAAATTTGCGATTTGTAAAAGGAGGAAGCAGTCATAGATATCTATAAAAAATTAGAAGAACTTCAGCAAAGAAGAAAAATAGTATTTAGAGGGGGAGGAAGCGAGAAGCATGCGGAGCAACATCGTAAAGGAAAATTAACTGCAAGAGAAAGAATTGATACATTAGTAGATGAAGGTTCATTTATAGAGCTTTATCCATTTATGAAAAAGTCAGAAGATAGTAATGATCCACCAGGGGAAGGGGTAGTGGTAGGATATGCAACTATAAGTAAAAAACCAATATATGTGTTTGCTCATGATTTTACAGTGCGTGGAGGTTCATTAGGTGAATTGCAAGGAAAAAAAATAGCATCCATGATGGATCTAGCAGCAAAGACAAAGGTACCAATTGTTGGATTAAATGAATCGGCTGGTGCTCGTATTCAAGAAGGTGTCACTGCGTTAGATGGTTATGGACAAATATTTTATCGTAATGTTAAGTATTCTGGAGTGATACCACAAATATCTATTATTTTAGGTCCTAATGCCGGTGGAGCAGTATACTCTCCTGCACTCACTGATTTTATTATAATGGTGAAGGACATATCGCAAATGTATATTACTGGTCCTAAAGTTATTGAAGCGATTACGAAAGAAACAGTATCTGCAGAGGATTTAGGCGGAACATATATGCACGCTGTGGTGAATGGTAATTGTCATTTTCTAGCAACAAATGAACAAGAAGCTTTTCAAATCACAGCAAAACTTCTCACATTTATTAATACAACTACTATGTCAAATGAGTTAACTGCTAGAGATTATTGTAATAGTTTACATGAGCTGGTACCGAGTGAATCAGGTAAAACCTACGATGTTATACCAATTATAGAAACAATTGTTGATGACGGAAGTTTTTTAGAAGTACATAAATATTTTGCCAAAAATATTGTAGTTGGTTTTGCATCACTATTAGGTAAAACGATAGGTATTGTATCCAACCAACCGAAACATATGGCTGGAGGAATTGATTCCAATGCAAGTGATAAAGCAGCACGATTTATAAGATTCTGTGATTGTTTCAACATTCCAATTATAACGCTAGAGGATGTGACTGGATTTTATCCTGGAATACGTTATGAGAAAGAAGGAATAATACGTCATGGTGCGAAATTAGTTTATGCTTTTGCTGAAGCAACAGTACCTAAAATTACTGTAATACTACGTAAAGCTTATGGTGGTGCATTTGTGGCGATGAATAGTAAAGCTCTCGGAGCGGACCTGCTATATGCATGGCCAAGTGCAGAAATAGCAGTTATGGGTCCAGAAGGCGCTTCTAGTGTTTTTAAAACAGACAAAAAAGATAATGAAACACGAACTAATCTACCAAATAATTCAACAAGTCCATATTATGCTGCTGCAAAAGGGATGGTTGATGACATTATTGATCCAAGGGAAACAAGAATCAAATTAATACAATCTTTTATTATGCTAGAACAAAAAAATGAAACAGCTCCTATCCGGAAACATGGAAACATTCCACTGTAAAAAAAGATTATTTTGTAGTAGCCTATAATAGGGAGGTTTTCAATTATGCTAGTAAATGAACAACGATTAGTAGATGAATTTCTAGAATTAGTACAAGTAGATTCTGAAACAGGATTTGAAACAGAAATCGCTAAATTATTGGTAAAGAAATTTTCAGACCTTGGAGTGAAAGTTGAAGAGGACGATACGAAGGAGCAAACTGGTCATGGTGCAGGTAATTTAATTTGTACATGGGAAGGAAATGTAGAGGGAGCTGATTCCATTTATTTTACTTCTCATATGGACACAGTAGTTCCAGGTAAAGGAATTAAACCGCTAATTAAAGATGGTGTAATATCAACGGATGGCTCAACGATTCTAGGTGCTGATGATAAAGCTGGTTTAGCATCTATGCTAGAGATGATTCGTGTGGTAAATGAAAATAATATTCCACATGGACAGATCCAATTTATTATTACAGTAGGTGAAGAGTCTGGATTAGTTGGAGCAAAAGCACTGGACAGTGCAAAAGTGGATGCATCGTATGGCTACGCTCTAGACAGTAATGGCGAAGTAGGAGACATAATAGTAGCCGCTCCTACTCAAGCAAAGGTACACGCAATAATTAAAGGGAAAACAGCCCATGCTGGCCTAGAACCAGAAAAAGGTATATCAGCAATTACTTTAGCAGCAAAAGCTATATCAAATATGCCATTGGGTCGAATTGATGATGAAACAACAGCAAATATCGGTCGATTCGAAGGTGGAAAGCAAACAAATATCGTAGTGGATCATGTAGAGATATTAGCAGAAGCTCGTTCGTTAGTGCCGGAGAAAATGGAAGCACAAGTCGAAAAAATGAAAAAAGCCTTTGAAGAAACAGCCAAAAGCTATGGTGGATCTGCTGAAGTAACCACTGTAGTTGCATATCCTGGATTTAACCATAAAGAAGGAGAGCAAGTTGTTGAAGTTGCTCGTAAAGCAGCAAAAGCAATAGGTCGCGACAGCAAATTAGAAAAAAGTGGCGGCGGTAGTGATGCGAATATTATCGCAGGATTTGGAATTCCTACAGTTAATTTAGCTGTGGGTTATGAACAAATTCATACTACAGATGAACACATTAAAGTAGAAGATTTAGTGAAAGTTACCCAATTAATTACAGAAATTGTTAAGGAAGCTTCAAATCAGTAAAATGAAGTGGAGGATTTTGGCACCCTATTCGTAGTGAAAGGGTGCTTTTCCTCATAAAGGAAGGTTATTTATGCAACCATCTAAAGTAAACAAACATCGTATTATCTTTCATATTGATATGAATTGTTTTTATGCTTCTGTAGAAATGGCGCATAATCCATCATTAAAAGGAAAACCACTTGCTATTGCAGGAAACCCTGAAGAAAGAAAGGGAATTATTGTAACGAGTAGTTATGAAGCGAGAGGAAAAGGTGTAAAAACTACGATGCCGATATGGCAAGCGAAAAAGCTTTGCCCAGATTTGATCCTTATGCGTCCAAATTTTGACCGTTATCGAGCAGCATCACGTGAAATTTTTAAAATGCTAGCAGAGATTACGCCATATGTACAGCCGGTATCCATAGATGAAGGATATATGGATATTACTGATACGATTTATGCGAAAGACCCATTGGTTACAGCGAATCAATTACAACAGCGAATTTTGAGCGGACTTGATATTCCATGTAGTATTGGGATAGCACCAAATAAATTTCTTGCTAAAATGGCATCGGACATGAAGAAGCCGCTCGGTATAACAGTGCTTCGCAAGAGAGAAGTAGAGAAATTATTATGGCCAATGTCGGTGGAAGAGATGTACGGAATCGGAGAAAAAACAGCACAGAAGTTAAATAGTATAGAAATTAAAACAATTGGAGATCTCGCTAAAAAGAATGTATATGAATTAAAACAACTGTTAGGTGTAAACGGAGAACGATTGCAAAACCGTGCCAATGGAATAGATAATCGTTTAGTAGATCCTGAAGCCGTTCACGACTTTAAAAGCATTGGCAGTTCCCAAACTTTGCCACACGACTCTACAGATGTGACAGAATTAATGCAGTTAATCCATGAACTAGTAGACAATGTAGAGCGTCGAGTGAAACGGAAAGAAGCTGCCGGTAAAACGGTACAAATAACAATTCGATATCATGATAGAAAGACGATTACGAGGAGTAAAAAGTTATATAACTATATTGATAATCACAGAGAGATATTATTTGTGGCAAAAGAGCTTTTTGAACAACATTGGAATGAAGCGCCTGTCCGTTTATTAGGTGTTTCATTACAGGATATGGAAACAAAAAGAAATATAGGAGAACAGTTAGATTTATTCACTTACGAAGCAATTGAGAAGAAAGAAAAGCTTAAAGTAACAGTTGATAAATTAACAAAAAAATATGGTTCGAATATTATTACTTCACAAAAAAATAAAAATGAGAGTCAAGAAAATCAGCAACCACGTACAAGTTTTCAAAAAGATTTTCTAGATGATTATAAAAAGCCATAAATCCAATTCTATATGAAGAATGGAAATATGGCTTTTTAGTATGGTAGTAAGTAATGCTTACCTATATGAACGTATTTGATTCATGTTATGTTAAAAACTTTTTGACAATATTCGAAGTTATTTTACCGCCAGGATATCGAAATGGAATATCAAATTTGGTTGTCTGTTTCATGATGCTCTTTTGATGTGAAAAAGTATCAAAGCTCGCTTTTCCATGATAATTACCCATACCGCTAGTACCTACTCCTCCGAAGGGGAGATGAGGGTTAGCCAGGTGATAGATGGTATCGTTAATGGCTCCGCCACCAAAAGAGACATATTCCATAACTTGTTGTTGCATTTTTTCATTTTCTCCAAAGTAATATAGCGCTAAAGGCTTTTCTCTTAGTTTAATTTGATATAATGCATCTTCTATATTTGTATAAGTTAATACAGGAAGGATGGGGCCAAAAATTTCTTCTTGCATAATTGCTTCATCCCATGTGATTTTATCTAATATAGTCGGCTCTATGGATAATGTATCTCGATTATATTCTCCACCATGAACGATCGTACCGTTTGAAAGAAAATTAGTTAATCGATCAAAATGACCTTCATGAATAATCCTCGTGTATGCATCATTTTGAAGGGGATCTTTCCCATACATGGATTTAATGTATTTTTTCATCGCTTTTAATAGCTTAAATTTAGCTTTTTCATGTACAAGTATATAGTCAGGAGCTACACATGTTTGACCCGCGTTTGTATATTTTCCCCATACAATCCGTTTGGCAGCAACTTGTATGTTTGCATCTTCGTCAACTATAGCAGGACTTTTACCTCCTAATTCAAGAGTTACTGGTGTCAGAAATTCACTCGCTGCACGCATTACAATCTTCCCGATTGCTGCACCCCCAGTGAAAAATATATGATCAAATCGTTGTTTTAATAATGCTTCTGTTTCTACTTTAGCTCCTTGAACCACCGTTACGAATGAACTATCGAATGTATTTTGAATCATTTCAGCTACTAATTCTGAAGTATGAGGAGCATGCTCAGACGGCTTTATGATTACGGTATTGCCAGCTGCTATAGCACCGATAACTGGTGCTAAAGATAGCTGTAATGGATAATTCCAAGGAGCTATAACGAGGATAACTCCTAAAGGTTCTTTCATAATATAACTTTTTGATCCCTTATGAGTAATCGGGTTAGTGACTTTATCTGGTTGCATCCATTGACGTAGGTTTTTTAACATACTGTCAATCTCTGAATATAGAATAGCTAATTCTGAGGTAATTACTTCATGTTTCGATTTATTTAAATCATGTTTTAACGCTTGAAAAATATGACTTTCATATTCCTTAAGCATAACTTTCATTTTTTCCAATTGTTGTTTCCGAAAAGAGTAATCAACCGTATTGCCATGATTAAAATAGGCTCGTTGATTTTCGACTATTGATTGATACCTTTCTAATAATTCCATTACGTTTGTCTCTCCTCTTTCTATAAAAATCTAAATTTCATAAACACTAAAATCATTTGCTAACCAAGTACTAGGAAAAATTTTTCTTGCTTCTTCAATGATGGAATCTATATCCTCTGCTTGGTAACGAGAAGATACATGAGTTAAATATAATTTATTTATGTTTGCTTCTTTGGCTAATTTAGCCGCTTGTACATTAGTCGAATGATTATATTCAAATGCTAATAATTCTTTATCTTGCGTAAATGTTGATTCATGTACAAGTATATCACTGAACTTGATAAATGGAATATGGTCAATTGAATAACGGGTATCCCCTAGAATTGATATCACTTTTCCTTTTTTTGCTGGTCCAAGTACATCATTCCGATAAATAATAGACCCATTATCTAATGTAGTGATTTCATTTTCTTTTATTTGCTGATAAATTGGACCAGGCGCAATGCCAATTTGCTTTAATTTATCTACTAAAAGTTCTCCTGGTTTATCCTTTTCTTTTATCCGATATCCATAACTATCAATACCATGCTGCAATTTTTTTGTTTCAACCATCATTTCATTTGTCTCAAATAAATTCCCGTCTTCTGTTATTTCTTTGATGGTTATTGGATATGTAAGATTTGTTTGGCTTAAGCGTAACGTGGATTCTACAAATTCTTTAATTCCTATAGGACCATAAATACAAAGTGGTTGATTTTCACCTGACTGAAAGGAACGACTACTTAAGAATCCAGGTAATCCATAAATATGATCTCCGTGCAGGTGTGTAATAAATATCTTCGTAATTTTTCTTGGTTTTAAGTTGGTATGTAATATTTGATGTTGTGTAGCTTCTCCACAATCAAATAACCAAACTTCATTAATTTCTTGAGTCATATTTAAAGCAACAGCAGAAACGTTTCTAGTTTTTGATGGAAGTCCTGCACCAGTTCCAAGGAAGACGAGCTCCATATTTTCACCAACTTTCTATTTTATAAATAGGTTTGATAGGCAGTTTTTGCAATATCTGGAACATCTGTGAAAACACTATCACAATTATATTTAAAACAAAGTTCGAGTTGTTTTGGCTTATTTACTGTATACACCCTTAGAGGCATATTCTCTGTTTTTGCTTGTTGTACAAGTTTTGGTTGCAAGAGTCGGTGTTTTATATGAATAGCGGTTGCGCCTAAAGATCGAGAAAATAAGGGAAGTTGTTGCCTAGACTTACTTGTAAGCCAACCAATATTTGTATCTCTATTAATTTTATATAATCGTTGAACACTTCTGGTTGAAAAGGTAGAAAAAAACGTTCGATCCAGAAGTCCATAACGTTCAACAAGATTGTAAGTTAATACTTCTAAGTGAAGGTAATCAATTACATTATTTTTTAATTCCAAATGTAATTGTAAAGGTTTATCCTGTATCCATATAAGAAATTCCTCTAATGACATAATTGTTTCCCCGATAAAATTACTTCCAAACCAGCTACCTATATCCATTGATTTTAACTCGTTGTATGTATAATCCTGAAGAAAGCCTTTTCTTCTCATAATTCGTTTTATTTTTTCATCATGAAACAGTATAGGTATTCCATCTTTTGATAATTGAACATCTGTTTCTATACCATCCGCATTCATTTGATGAGCAAGCTCAAACGAAGCTCTTGTATTCTCAGGTGCGTATTTACTTGCTCCTCGATGTGCAATAATCTTCGTCATTCTTTCACCCCTTCATATTATTGTGTTTGATTTTTGGGAAGAAGTCAATTAACAAGAATGTACACACTATGGATTTCACGGTACAATACATGATATACAAAGACATTCTATAAGAGGTTTTTACAATGAAGAATAACCAACGCATAGTGAATAAAAAAATAATTATTACTGGCGCTTCTAGTGGGATAGGAGAGATGTTAGCTAAAAAGGTAGCAAGCCAAGGAGGGTTTCCTATTTTGGTTGCGCGCTCTCGTGATAAGCTCATAACTATTCAAAAAGAAATTGATCAATTATATAATCAAAGAAGTGCTATCTACCCAATTGACTTAACTGACAAAGATAATATAGACAACTTAATACCAGCCATTATCAATGATAATAAACAAATAGATGCATTAATTAATAATGCAGGTCTAGGAGTTTTTGACTCTATAGAAGATATGAATTATGATGACTTATTAGAAACGTTCCAATTAAACGTATTCGCTGGAATCCAATTATCACAAAGTATAATACCGTATCTTAGAAAAACGAATGCAAACACTCAAATTGTAAATGTTATATCTCAGGCTGCCAAAATATCCACGCCAAAATCTGCGAGTTATGCATCATCAAAGCAAGCAATGCTAGGTTTTACAAACGTACTAAGAATGGAGTGTAGGATGTCATCGATTCATGTAATGGCAGTAAATCTAGGTCCAGTAAGAACGAATTTTTTTGAACGGGCAGATAAAGATGGAACGTATAAACAAAATGTAGAGAAATACATGTTAGACCCAGAACGAGTGGCAGATAAAATCGTTACACATTTATTTACGAGAAAACGTGAGATAAACATGCCTTGGTGGATGGAAATAGGTAGTATCGTATATCGAATTATGCCAGGAACAATGGAGTCACTTTTAAGAAATCAATTTGATAAAAAGTAGTAGAGGTGCAAAATGAAATTAGAATTTACGAATCAGGCGAGAGAATTATTACAACAACAATATGAACAAGGGAAGAAATTATATTTATTTTATGATACGGAAGGTTTATGTGGAGTGAATGGTATCCCTACAGTACGTTGGGTTACAAGCTTACCTAAGAATGCAGAAGTTATGGAAACAGATGTATTTCCAACTTATATTAATTCTGAACAAAAAGTGTTCTTTTATAATGAGTTAAAACTTGATGTACGAGGAAGTCTATTTCGATTATATAGTAAAGAAGCTATATTAAACCCTTCTATAACGATAAGTACTGAAGAATAAGGATGCAGGTACCGTTTAGTAAATACAAACTCTGTTATTTAGGGGTTAGGATGAAGGACGGATGATAGATAGAATAAGCATGAAAAATATAAAAAGACAAGACCTGGGCGAACCTCCGATACATGAACAATCGGAGGCTCATCAGGCACATTAGGATAAGAAGAATGTATTTCTGCAGCGGGTTTTCAAAAGCCATCAATTCGATTTATATTTTTTAAGATAATGCTTTTGTCCCAATATCACACTTTCTTGCCTCTTGAATTTATATATTCATCGATGATTATCGTAAGTTGCTTCTTTTGTAAGCTCTTGTAACTGACGATAAAGAGTTTCATCTATATGGTCTGTTTTATCATATTCACGAATATTTTCTTCTAATTGATTTAATGAACTAGCTCCAAAAACGGTTGAAGTAACAGCTGGGTGATCTCCAACGTAATGCATAGCTAATTCTTGTATAGAATAATCGGAACGAATTTCATTTAGTCTTTCATTCAATTTTACTAATTCCTCATAACTATAATTTAAATACCCGTTTTCTCCTTTTTTCTCAATGATATCTTTCATTTGATTGCTTACCAATCCTTTTGCAAGAGGCCCTCTACATACTACACTAATGTTATTTTCTAGTGATAAAGGTAGTATTTCTTCCTCTGGTCTACGATCTAATAGACTATATTGAGTCATTAAAACATCAATAGAGGAACGTTTAGCATATTCTCTTATAACATTTGTTCTGATAGATGAAATACCATACGTGCGTATCAAACCATCTTTTTTTAGTTCTTCAAATGCTTCAATGGTCTCATCAATTGGATCGTCAATGGTTCCACCGTGTAGCATACATACATCCAAATAATCTAATTGCAGTCGACTCAAGCTGTTCCGAACAGCTTGATGAATATATTTTTTCGAAGGATCCCAATACCATTCCTTTGAATCTGCTTGGAAATGATTCCCTACTTTTGAAGTAATGACTACTTGATCCCGGCGATGTTTTATTGCTTTTCCAACAATCTGTTCATTTAAACCAAAATCATATAAATCGGCTGTGTCTAGGTGATTAATTCCATTCTCTATAGCAGTATCAATTATTTCACTTGCATGTTGATAGTCAGATCCAAGCGACATGCATCCTAATGTTAATTCAGATATACTTATGTTAGATTTACCTAGTAAATTATGACGCATTATTTGCCTCCTTATCATATGGATTATATGATTATTGTAGAATTAGTAATAAAAGAATACAACTTATACACACATAGGAATTAAGAAAGGAAGAAAATCACATGCATAAATTTGAAGAAAAGACCATTTCATCAGAACAGATATTTAAAGGTAATGTAATAGATTTGAAAGTAGATGAAGTAGAATTACCAAATGGAAAAACTTCAAAGCGAGAAATCGTTGCTCATCCAGGAGCAGTTGGTATAATACCAATTACAAAGGAAGGAAATATTATCCTTGTAGAACAGTACCGCAAACCTTTAGAAAAAGCACTGTGTGAAATTCCTGCTGGAAAGTTAGAAGAACGCGAAAATCCTTTAACAGCAGCTGTGAGAGAATTAGAAGAAGAAACTGGATTTACAACTACTAACCTTTCGTTTGTAACATCTTTTTACACCTCGCCAGGTTTTGCAAATGAACTAATTTATATCTATATAACAGATGATTTAATACAATTAGAACAACCTCCTCAAGGAGATGATGACGAGTTTGTGGAAATAAGGGAGGTTACCTTAGATCAAGCAAAGCAGATGGTATTAAATCAAGAGATACATGATGCAAAAACAAACTATGCTATATTATATCTACATACTCTAAGAAAAGGCTAACTTATATGTAATCTATTAAATATATAAAATAAGTTATTTTTATGTTGAAATACTCATAGATTAGATTATAGATAATCAATTTAGGAGGATTTCGATGCATAAGAGCTATGTAGTCTTCAACCACTTTAAACATCATGCAACTATTTATATATTTACGACTATATTATTTTTAACAGGTATCGTTTTTGGAGCAGTTATAGTAAATAGTATGGATGTTGTACAAAAACAAGATTTATTCTTCTATTTAGAACGATTTTTTATTCAAACTACAGAAGAAGGATCGACATTAAACAATAACGATATTTTATGGCAAAGTTTCTTTTACCATATAAAATATTTAGGGTTAATGTTTATTTTTGCATTAAGTGTTATCGGACTTCCAATTGTATGGATATTAATATTTATTAAAGGTATGGTTGTAGGCTTTTCAGTTGGCTTTATGGTGAATTGGTTAGGTATGGACGGATTAATATTGTCCGCTATTTCAATTGCTCCTCAAAATATTGTCATTATTCCTATTTATATTATCGCTGGAAGTATATGTATGATATTCTCATTAGGATTATTGAGTAAATTAGTTGCTAAAAGAAATAACACCTCCTTATCCCAACCATTTATTAAGTTAACTACTTCGTTTGTTATTTTAATTGTTTGTACGGGGCTTGCAGCTATCTTAGAAGCATACATTTCAAACACGATGATGGTAGAGTGGATACAAAGAGTTTACTTATAGTCGATATTATATTATAATTATTATAATTTAAAAGTGATAATACACTTTGACACGTTGTAATTGGAAGATTATAATATAGTTGGGTAAAGAGGGAGGCGACTATCCATGGAACATCGGATTGACCAAATAAAAAAACAGCTACACTCGCATAGCTATAAATTAACTCCCCAAAGGGAAGCAACGGTACGTGTGCTTCTTGAACGAGAAGAAGATCATCTAAGTGCTGAAGATGTTTATTTACTCGTAAAAGAGAAATCACCAGAAATAGGGTTGGCTACAGTATATCGTACATTAGAATTGCTTTCGGAGCTAAAAATTGTAGATAAAATTAACTTTGGAGATGGCGTTTCTCGTTACGATTTACGAAAAGAAGGCGCAAAACATTTTCATCACCATTTAGTATGTATTGAATGTGGATCTGTTGAAGAAATTGAGAATGATTTATTAGAAGATGTAGAACGTATCGTGCAAACAGACTGGGGATTTGAAGTGAAAGACCATCGGCTTACTTTTCACGGTATATGTAAACAGTGTCAAGAAGTTATTGTTAAAGCAACTTAAACTGCCTTTTTCCAATAGGAAAGAGGCAATATTTTTTGTATCATAAATGTATGTAATATTTAGGGTTAGGACAAGCATATTCTTTCAATAGAATAATTTATTGGGAGATATGTGATGAGTAGACTATTAATCGATATGATAAAAATATTCTTGTTATTTATGATTAGTGCTTGTATCTTTTATTACGCATTACAGCTTATGCATAAAGAATACTTAGACATACACCGGTTTGATCCACCGCAAGGCCCAGCAGTTAAAGTCTTTCAAAAAAATAATGGACTATTTGATCTGCTACCTTTTTATTTGTTAGGAGATGAGTAAAGCGATGTTAGAATATGCGATTGAAGACTTTTTCCATTTTCTACGTATTGAACGTGGTTTATCTGACAATACACTAAGTTCCTATAAAAGGGATTTAACAAATTACTTGCAATATATGAAAGACCATGATAAAACTGCAACGTGGGATAAGATTTCTAGAACTGATATTATGGGATTTCTTTACATGCTAAAAGATCAAGGGAAATCAACAGCAACCATTTCTAGACATATTTCTTCTATTCGTTCTTTTCATCAATTTTTAATTCGTGAACAAATCACATCAAATGATCCTAGTTTACACATTGAAACACCTAAAAAAGATCGTAAACTTCCGGATATTTTATCTCAGGATGAGGTAGATCGATTATTAGAAATTAAGATGAATACGAAACTTTCCGTTCGAAATAAAGCGATGTTAGAATTATTATACGCTACTGGTCTACGGGTATCCGAGTTAATCTCTTTAAACGTGAGTGATTTACACCTAATGATGGGATTTGTGCAATGTTTTGGAAAAGGATCTAAAGAAAGAATTGTTCCACTTGGTGATACGGCTAAACATTATCTAGAAAAGTATATTTCTGAGGCTCGAGATAGTTTGATTAAAAAGAATAATCGTGAAGATGCCTTATTTGTTAATCAACATGGGAGAAGACTTACTAGACAAGGTTTTTGGAAAATCTTAAAAGGGCTTACATTAGAAGCTGGAATTTTAAAAACAATTACACCTCATACACTACGCCACTCTTTTGCTACACATTTATTAGAGAATGGGGCAGATTTGCGTTTAGTGCAAGAGATGTTAGGTCATGCAGATATATCAACAACTCAAGTGTATACACATGTCACAAAGGCTCGCTTAAAAGATATGTATCAATCTTATCATCCTAGAGCCTAATTTTTTTCAACTATGTCGTCTGACATCTAACATCAGTGAGAAGAAACATAGTAAAAGCATGTTTTGGGAATATACATAACAGGAGGTATGACAAACAATGAATAATTTTAAACGGGTGTTTTTAATAGTAATGGATTCAGTAGGAATTGGAGAAGCCCCCGATGCGAGAGATTTTAATGATGTAGGAGCAAATACATTAGGGCATATTGCAGAGAATATGAATGGGTTAAATATGCCTACAATGGCAAGTCTTGGATTAAGCAATATTCGAAAGATTGAAGGTATCGAGGCATCAGCTCAACCGAGAGCGCATTATACTAAAATGCAAGAAGCATCTAATGGTAAAGATACAATGACAGGACATTGGGAAATTATGGGGTTGCATATAGAAAAACCGTTTCGTACATTTCCAGATGGGTTTCCAGATGAATTGATCGAAGAATTAGAACAAAAAACCGGACGTAAGGTGATTGGAAATAAACCTGCCTCTGGTACAGAGATACTTGATGAGCTTGGACAGCAACATATGGATACTGGCTCACTAATCGTTTATACATCAGCTGATTCAGTATTACAAATTGCTGCTCATGAAGAGATCATTCCAATAGATGAGCAATATAGAATTTGTGAAATTGCTAGAGAACTAACTTTAGATGAAAAATACATGGTTGGAAGAGTAATCGCACGTCCATTTATTGGTGAACCAGGTGCATTTGAACGTACATCTAATCGACATGACTATGCATTGAAGCCATTCGGCAGAACAGTTATGAATGAATTAAAAGATAATAATTATGACGTCCTAGCATTAGGGAAAATATCGGATATTTATGATGGAGAAGGAGTCACAGAATCAATCCGAACAAAGGATAACAACGATGGTATGGTACAATTACGAAAGTCAATGGATAAATCGTTTACTGGATTGAACTTCTTAAACCTCGTTGATTTTGATGCGAAATATGGTCACCGAAGAGATCCAGTGGGATATGGAAAAGCTTTAGAAGAGTTTGATGAACAATTACCAGAGATTATAGAGCAACTACACGATGATGATCTACTGATAATTACTGCTGATCATGGAAATGACCCTATTCATCATGGTACTGACCATACAAGAGAATACGTACCATTAGTCGTTTATCATAATCAAATTAAACAAGCAAAAGAATTACCGATTAGAAAAACATTTGCGGATATAGGAGCAACTATTGCAGATAACTTTGGAATTAAGCTGCCTGAACACGGAGAAAGCTTTTTGAACGATATTAAGTAGTAATGGGGGAAGATAGAATGGATAATCAATTTATTCAAGAAGCAGCAAGTTTTATAAAAGAAAAAATGAACAGAGAACCATCAATAGGTTTAATCTTAGGATCTGGTCTAGGTGTATTGGCAGATGAAATTGAGGATGCAATCCATATTGAATATAAAGATATCCCTCATTTTCCTACGTCAACGGTTTCTGGTCATAAAGGTCAACTAGTAATTGGTGCAATGGAAGGAAAGCAAGTTATTGCAATGCAAGGTCGTTTTCATTACTACGAAGGGTATACCATGCAACAAGTAACATTTCCAGTACGAGTAATGAAAGAATTAAATATAGAACAATTAATTGTTACAAATGCAGCTGGAGGAGTAAATGAATCTTTCTCTGCTGGTGACTTAATGTTAATTACAGATCATATTAATCAAATGGGAGACAATCCATTAATAGGTCCAAATGATAATAGACATGGGCCTCGTTTTCCTGATATGTCTACTGCGTACGATAAAGACTTATTAAAACTAGCAAAAAATATTGCTGGAAAATTAGATTTAGCTGTACAACAAGGTGTGTACGTTGGTAATAGTGGACCCGTTTATGAAACACCGGCTGAGGTTAGGATGATACGTATTCTAGGTGGAGATGCAGTAGGAATGTCAACTGTTCCTGAGGTAACTGTAGCTAACCATGCAGGTATTAAGGTACTTGGAATTTCATGTATTTCAAATATGGCAGCAGGTATATTAGATCAACCTTTAACACATGATGAAGTGATCGAAACAACAGATAAAGTGAGAGAGAGCTTTTTACAATTTGTTCGAAATATCATTCAATCAATGTAATGGTACAAGTTTGGAGAGGGTGGAGAAATTATGAATACGGTAGAAATTATTAATAAGAAAAAATATGGAGAAGTGTTAACTTACGAAGAATTACAGCATGTAATTACTGGATATGTAGAAGGAAGTATTCCCGATTATCAAGTATCTTCTCTATTAATGGCAATTTATTTTAATGGATTAACGAATCAGGAAACATCTGACTTGACTGAAATTATGGTGAATTCCGGAGATCAGATAGATATGTCATTCTTAAATACAATTGTGGTAGATAAGCATTCTACAGGTGGTGTAGGAGATAAAGTCAGTCTAATTGTGGCACCAATTATCGCTTCATTAGGTATTCCATTTGCAAAGATGAGTGGAAGAGGTCTAGGACATACGGGAGGTACAGTAGACAAGTTAGAATCTATTGAAGGATTTCACACAGAATTACCATTAGATAAATTTAAAGAACAAGTGAAAGAGCAAGGTATCGCATTAGTTGGACAATCCGGAAACTTAGTACCTGCAGATAAAAAATTATATGCATTACGTGATGTAACAGGTACAGTGGATTCGATTCCTTTAATTGCTAGCTCTATTATGAGCAAAAAAATTGCTTCAGGAGCAGATTCGATTGTATTAGATATAAAAGTTGGTAATGGTGCTTTTATGAAAACGGTAGAAGAAGCTGAAAAACTAGCTACTGCTATGGTTGAAATTGGTAAAAAATTAGATCGTGAAACAGTTGCTGTACTTACAAGAATGGACCAGCCTTTAGGAGATGAAATTGGCAATGCGAATGAAGTTATTGAAGCTATAAAATTACTACGGGATAATGATTATAGCAAAGATATTTATGATGTATCTGTAGAGATTGCTTCACAAATGGTATTGCTTGCGAAAAAAGCTTCAACAATTGAAGAAGCAAAAAGCTTGGTTTCTGATGTAATTACAAATGGTAAGGCGTATAGTAAATTAGTTGAATTTGTTGAAGCACAAGATGGAAATATAGAAAGTGTGAATGAAATAAAAGCTAATCAATCTATTGATGTATTAAGTGATGAGGAAGGGTACTACGCATCTGTGAACACACAATCAATTGGTGAGGCTGCTATGCTACTTGGAGCTGGAAGAGAGACGAAAGAAGATCAGATTGATCATCAAGTAGGAATAACATTCCATGTTAAATTAGGAGATGCAATTAAAAAAGGAGATAAAATTGCAACCATCCATTCAAATAAACAAAACAATGATGAAGTTATTCAAAAGATTAAAAAAGCAATGACATATACTACAGAAGCTGTAGAATCGAAGAATAGCGTAATTAAAATTATCAAGTAAATTAGAACATAATTTTGTCCTAACCATATTAAGATAAGAAAAAATAAGAACCTAAATTCTTCTAAACCTTATGTTTTTATAAGAGGAATTTTAGGTTTTTATTATATTGATTTCAATGTAATACGTTATTAATAAATGAGGATATACTTCTGTTAATAATGTATGTTTGTCTTATAAAATAATGATTGAGGCTATTATAATAAAGTATGTTTTTGCAAAGGGATTATGTAATAATGATCCATTGAGACGAGAGTAAGGAAACTTATTAATGTTAAATAAGCTCCCTTTTTTTCATCTCAAAAAACCTAGAACGGGTTTGTGGCCCATTGTAGAGATTGTTTTATAAATATACGAGGATGTAACTTTAATTGAGATACAATATACTCAGCTAGATCTTCTGGTTGCATAAACTTATCTTCGTTCTTTTCAGATAAATCATTGCCAAATACTAATTCTGTAGCAACTAAACTTGGGTTCATCGTAAATACACGTATATTATTTGGTCGGACTTCTTGCATTAATGCTTCTGCCATACCTTGGATTGCAAATTTTGAACCGCTATAAGCAGTAGAACCAGCTGTACCTTTTAAACCATTACTGGAAGAAATCATGATAATATCTCCTTGGTTTTTCTCTTTCATATGTGGTAACACCCGACGTGTCACATGATAGGTTCCAAAGACATTTACATGGAATATTTGTTTCCACTCCGCAGAGGTTACTTCATCTACATTGCCATAAGTTGATATTCCTGCATTATTTATGAGAATATCTGCTTTTCCGAGAAGACCTTCAAGTTGTGTAATAGCATTATCTACTTGAGTTTCATCACTAATATCTACTACTTGATATTGAGAACTTACTCCTAAATTTTGAATCCTTTCTGATACATCTTTTAATTTTTGTTCAGAGCGAGCTAATAAACCGATATTCACTCCTTGTTTAGCTAACTCAATAGCCGTTGCTTTTCCAATCCCACTACTCGCACCCGTTATATACGCTATCTTTCCTTTAATAGATTGTCCCAAATGGATTTCCCTCCTAATTTCTTTATTTATGTACAAATTATACGGAATAATTAGCTAGCTATCAAAATAAAAGTTCATCGTTTTAGGAAGTAAGATAATTTCATCAGAGGTATGAAAACACTAATTGAAGGAAAAACTATTGCTATATATTGAAGTTGGAGGTAAGGCTATGAGAAAGATACGAAACATAATGATAATTGGGTTACTAGGTGTATTATTTTTTGGTCATACCGTATCAGCAGAAGAAAGTAACCAGGAGGTTAATTTAATTGAAGATGCTACTTCTGGAATACTTATGGAACAAGATACTGGGACAATTCTATATGATAAAAATGCACACGAACAACTTCCCCCAGCAAGTATGACAAAGATTATGACTTTGCTATTAATAATGGAATCCTTAGAAAAAGGAGATATAGCAAAGGATGATGTTGTTATTGTAAGTGATAAAGCCGCTTCCATGGGAGGTTCTCAGATATTTTTGGAAGCTGGAGAAGAAATGACAGTAAATGATTTATTAAAAGGAGTTGCAGTAGCATCAGGTAATGATGCAAGTGTTGCTTTAGCAGAAAAAATAGCTGGTAGTGAAGAAGCGTTTGTTAATAAGATGAATGAAAAAGCAAAAGAATTGAATTTAAAAAATACATTATTCCAAAATACTACCGGATTGCCTGAGGAAAATCATTATAGTAGTGCTTATGATATGGCAATTATGGCAAACGAACTTTTAAAGCACGAGTCAATTACAGAATACACATCAATCTATGAGGATTATCTTCGCCAAGGACAAGACAATGAATTTTGGCTTGTTAATACAAATAAATTAGTTCGATTTTACAAAGGCGCGGATGGGTTAAAGACTGGTTATACGAGTGAAGCGAAATATTGCTTAACAGCTACTGCAAAACGAGATAATATGCGTGTTGTTGCCGTAGTGATGGGAGCAAAGTCACCAAAAGAAAGAAACAGTATGGTAACAGAATTGCTTGATTATGCATTCCACAGCTATGAAACAAATCCTTTATTCTCAAAAGGCGACAAGGTAACGGAAGTAGATTTATTAAAGGCTGATCAATCGAAGGTAGATATCGTTACGGATCATTCTGTAAGTACGATTCACAAAAAAGGTGACGAGAAGAAGAATATTTCTACAGAAGTAAAATTACAAGAATCTTGGACATTCCCCATTCAAAAAGGGGATGAAGTAGGTAAATTAATCATTAAAGATGGAGATACAATTATATCTGAAGTACCATTAACGGTTAGTAAAAATATAGAAAAAGCATCATTTAGTGATCTAATGAAAAGATCCTTACAAGAATTGGTGAAACATTAATAATAAAGTAACTTTTTCACTTCTTTTGTCGACAGGCAGGAATTCGCTTAAGTCTTGAAGAAATTAGCTATCTAAGAAATATTTTAAAGGGAGGAATCGTGAAACATGGCACTTCATTCTGACTTTGATGTTGTAGGGGATGTCCTCATCGTCAGACTTTCTGGGGAATTGGACCATCATGAGACGGAGGCTTTAAGAGATATATGGAAGGATATGATATATAACAATCCGATTAAACACGTTATATTAAATTTAGAACAAGTAAGTTTTATGGATTCTTCTGGTTTGGGAGTAGTACTAGGAAGGTATAAAGAGGTAATACAATTAGGGGGAGAAATGATGGTGTGTTCCGTCTCTCCTCCAATACAACGGTTATTTGAAATGTCAGGGCTATTTAAAATAGTTCGTAAAGCGGAAAATGAACGTTATGCATTAGAGGCATTGGGGGTGGCATCATGAAAAATGAAATGTCCCTCGCATTTGCAAGTGTCAGTGAAAATGAAGCATTTGCTCGTGTAGCAGTAGCTTCTTTTATAACACAGTTAGATCCGACTATGGATGAGTTGACGGAAATTAAGACCGTTGTATCTGAAGCAGTAACCAATTCAATCATTCATGGATATCATAATGAACCTCACCATAAAGTTTACATTGAATGCGTGCTTCAGGATGATGAAATTGAAATAACCATTCGTGATGAAGGAGTTGGTATAAAGGATATTGATGAAGCAAGAGAACCTTTGTATACTTCGAAGCCAGAACTAGAACGATCTGGAATGGGATTTACAATTATTGAAAACTTTATGGATTCTGTGGAAGTTATTTCTGCTCCCGAAAAAGGTACTTCCGTATATATGACCAAACAACTTTCGAAATCAAAAACTGTTTATAATTAAGGTCTAATCATGAATGTGAATAAAACACGGGAGCGGGAGCAGCTTTCCGATGAGCAGGTAAAAGAACTTATACGTTTGAGCCAGCAAGGGGACCAATCAGCAAGAGACCGTTTAGTAGAGAAAAATATACGACTTGTATGGTCAGTAGTTCAACGATTTATTAATCGGGGGTACGATCCGGATGATTTATTTCAAATTGGAAGTATTGGTTTAATAAAATCAATTGATAAATTTGATTTAAGTTATGATGTTAAATTTTCCACCTATGCTGTACCGATGATTATCGGAGAGATTCAGCGTTTTATTCGTGATGATGGCAGTATTAAAGTAAGTAGATCTTTGAAAGAAATAGGAAATAAAATAAGAAGAAAAAAAGATGAAATGACGAAACAATATGGGCGTTCGCCAACTGTGAACGAATTAGCAGAAGCGCTTGAATTACAGCCGGAAGAAGTTGTTCATGCGCAAGAAGCAGCAAAGTCACCACAATCGATCTATGAGACCGTGTTTGAAAATGATGGTGATCCAATAACATTGTTAGATCAGATCGCAGATCAAGATTCAAAGTGGTTTGAAAAACTATCATTACAAGAAGCAATTCGAAGTTTGACGGAAAGAGAGCGTCTAATCATATATCTTCGTTATTATAAGGATAAAACACAAACAGAGGTAGCAGAAAGATTAGGAATTTCACAGGTACAAGTATCACGACTAGAGAAAAAGATTTTAGAGGATATGAAAAAAAATATGGATACAAGTTAGCACGTAAAGAGCCTCCTTTTTGGGAGGCTCTCAGGCTGTCGAGAAACCCTCGGCAGTCTATTTTTATGTGGGAAACAGCCCCAATTGACCGTAATTATTTGGTATAATAGAAGTACCAAACAAAGGCGGTGATGAGCTTGTTTCACACGAGAAAACACATGCAAAATGAAATGGAATTTGTTTGTTTAGAAGATTTAGTCCCCCAAGACCATTTACTACGGAAAATAGATAAATACATTGATTTCTCTTTTATTATTGAAAAAGTAAAACCTTATTATTGTGAAGATAATGGTCGTCCCTCTCTAGACCCCCTTATTTTATTCAAAATGATGTTTGTTGGGTATTTTTTTGGCATTCGTTCGGAACGCCAACTTGAAAAGGAAATTCAAACAAATAATGCTTACCGCTGGTTTCTAGGTTTAAAACTGACAGATCCAGTTCCTCACCATTCTACCATCAGTTGGAACCGTCGAACCCGTTTTAAAGATACGGAGATTTTCCAAGAAATTTTTGATGAAATTGTTCTCCAAGCTATGAATCACCGTATGGTTGGAGGAAGAGTTCTTTTTACGGATTCCACTCATTTGAAAGCGAATGCCAATAAACATAAATTTAGTCGGGAAGAAGTCGAAGTGGAAACACGAGACTACGTAGAAGAACTAAACCAAGCCATTCAAGAGGATCGTAAACAGAATGGAAAAAAAGGTCCTAAGAGATAGAGAGGAAGTGAAACAAGTCAAAACCATTCGGAAAAGTAAAACAGATCCGGAAAGTGGTTTTATGTCTCGGGACCACAAACAAGAAATGTTCTGTTACTTAGATCATCGAACCACAGATATGAAATATAATATTATTACAGACGCGTACGTCACTCCGGGAAATGTACATGATTCGGTCCCTTATCTGAAACGGTTAGACCGGCAAATCAAACGGTTTGATTTTATCGTGGAAGCAGTGGCTTTAGACTCCGGTTATTTAACGAATCCAATCTGTAAGGGATTAGCTGATCGGAATATATTCGGCGTCATCGCTCACCGTCGCTATCATCCAACGAAAGGGTTATTTCCGAAGTGGAAATTCCGTTATGATGAAGACCGAGATAGTTATACTTGTCCGAATGGAGAAGAATTGCCATATAAAACAACGACACGAGAAGGTTACAGAGAATTTAAATCAGACCCAAAAAAGTGTATATCCTGTCCGCTTTTGAAACAGTGTACCCGCTCGAATAATCATCAGAAAGTAGTCACCCGTCATGTTTGGGAAGAACATAAAGAACACGTGCGATTAAACCGGTTATCCGTTTCCGGAAAAAAGCTATACAAATTTAGAAAAGAAAAAGTAGAGCGAAGTTTTGCAGACTCTAAAGAGCTGCATGGACTTCGCTACTGCAGGTTGAGGGGATTGCAGAATGCGGGAGAGCAAGTATTACTCACCGCAGCCTGCCAGAACATGAAGAAGATTGCCATCTACCTATCCAAGCAAGGATAGGTAGATGGGAGTTTATTTTCATGATATATCTTATTTTTCTCTTGATTATTTTAACCATATAAAAAAGCTTGCAGAGAAAATACCATACTTTCTCTACAAGCTGATAGCCTCCTTTTTGGGAGGCTCTATTTTTAGTGTAATATTCTTCTACAAAAACATAATTGCTAAGTTCCATTAAGAAAATAGTAGTAAGTAAGCTAGAAAACAACTTGAATTGAAATTTGCACGATTTATAATAAAAACCTTTGAATTGACTAATACTATACTCAATCTACATTACAGGAAAGAAGGCTGAATTATGGCTGATATTGTCTACTTACGTATGCATAAAAAAGTTAATATTGCCCATAAAAAGCAATTGTATTTAGAGGATATTGCTCATATTTCCTCTAATGTTTCCTATAAAAAAAAACTTGAGTTGACGCCTATTTATCGCATTACTGAAAAAGATAAAAACATATTAATAATCGATAGCTTCTTAATTGTAGATCATTTAATTTCTATATTCCCTAATATTGAAATTCAATTATTGGGTTATGAACAAACAATTATCCATATTCAGAATAGAAAAAAGCAGACCAACCTATGGATTGTTTCTTTCGTATGGTTATTACTGTTTGTTGGTACTGCTATGACTATCATGAATTTTCATTATGACGTAAGTATGCAGCAAGTACATCAAAAAATTTATTTACTCTTAACTGGGGTGGGAAATGAGTTTCCTCTTTGGATTCAGATTCCATACTCCTTGGGTTTAGGAGTAGGAACCTTATTATTTTTCAATCACTGGTTTAATAAACGATTTAATGAAGAACCAAGCCCCTTAGAGATAGAAATATTTAATTATCAACAAGATATTAATCAATATATTACTTACATGGAAAATGACTTAAATGATCCAAGAAATTCTTCTTAAATTCCTCCAAATTTTTATTGGCTTTAGTGGTGGTTTAGCTGTTGGGGCAGGTTTTGTAGCTTTTATAACAGTGCTGGGTATTATCCCGCGCCTAGTACAGTTAAGTAAGTCAGAAGCATTTACAAAAGCATACGGGGGGGCAGTTATATTTGGGTTGTTAATAGGAACTTATTTTTCTTTTGCGCCAATAACACTTAATCAGACTACTATCATAGTTATATTTTGGGGATTATTACATGGAATATTTAATGGAATGTTAGCAGCGGCTTTAACAGAAGTAGTAAATGTCTTTCCTATATTATCCCGAAGAATAGGAATGGACGCATTTGTATTAATTTTTATGATGGCACTATTACTAGGTAAAGTGTTCGGATCCTTATTTCAATGGACCATATTTGTACGATAAACAAAAAGGCAGGTTATCGATTTTATGAATAGACTAAAATCAGAGCAAAAGCGTATGATTTCACCGAAAATTGAAGAGAATTTCAATTATTTGAAGACAAAACTTGGAATTAAAACTTCCTTTGATATAGGTTATCGAGAACTTATTATTCTGAAGCAACGTATTCATATTTATTATGTAACTGGACTTTGTGATACATCAGTTATTCAAGAAATGTTAAAAAAACTAGTAGAAATTAATGATGTAGAAACAAATAAAAGAATGCTTCCAGAAATAATTGAAAATAGACTTGTGCATCAACAAGTTGAGTCCGTTAAAACAATGGATGAAGCAGTTGATCAAGTTCTAAGTGGTCTTGTTGCCGTATTTATAGACGGAGAGCGATATGCTCAAATAGTTGATGTACGTAATTATCCAGGCAGATCTCCAGAAGAACCTGATACAGAAAAAGTTATTCGAGGATCAAGGGACGGTTATACTGAAAATATCATTGAAAATACAGCACTTACCCGGAGAAGGCTACGGGATGAAAATTTAAGAAATGAAATGGTAAAAGTCGGAGAGAGGTCGAAAACAGATGTCTGTATCACTTATCTACAAGATGTAGCTGATGATGGGCTAATTAAACTTATTAAAAACCATATTAGTCAAATTAAACTTGATGGGATATCCATGGCAGAAAAAACATTAGAAGAGTTTTTAATTTTACGAAGATGGAATATATACCCGATGGTTCGTTATACAGAACGTCCAGATGTAGCTGCAAGTCATCTATTAGAAGGACATGTACTGATTTTTGTAGATACATCACCTAGTGCAATTATACTGCCTACCACTTACTTTCACCATCTTCAACACGCTGAAGAATATCGACAAGTACCTTCTATTGGTACGTTTATAAGAATAATTCGATTTATGGCAGTATTAGCAGCGTTATTTTTGTTGCCAACATGGGTATTGTTTGCTAACGAACCGTCCTTATTACCAGAAAGCTTAAGCTTTATTGGTCCTAACGATGAAGGAAATGTACCTATTGTTATACAAGCACTCTTAGCAATGATAGGTATTGAATTTTTACGGATGGCGGCCATTCACACCCCTACACCACTATCAACGTCAATGGGATTAATTGCAGCAGTCTTAATTGGAGAGATAGCGATTGAAGTAGGGTTATTTTCACCTGAAGTTATACTCTATGTATCTACAGCTTCGATAGGTAATTATGTCACGCCAAGTTATGAAATAAGTGTAGCAAATAAAGTTGTTAGTATGACTCTTGTGATTATTGTTGGATTATTTGGCCTCCCAGGTTATATGATATCCATTACTTTGTATATCCTTTTCCTGATTCAAATAAAGTCATTGAAAACACCATATTTATGGCCGTTAATTCCATTTAATTCGAAAGCAATGGTTCAAATTCTTATTCGTGTTCCAGTTCCTTATACGAAGAGTAGACCAAGTATTGTCCATCCTAAAAATAATTACCGTCAACCATAACTTAGTAGGAGCTTGTTCAAATGCTTTTTCGAACAAGCTCTTACTTTTTAAGCATCTTGATTTCAACTCACACTTTTGTTTTTTACAGTGTTGTGATAAAGTGTTTTTATTATTTGAAATTACGGGGGAAATTAGAATTATGATAATAGATACTCACCCTTTCACAGTTAATGAAAAAGGACATTTGGAAATAGGCGGTTTGGATACACTTGATTTAGCAAAGAAATACGGCACTCCTTTGTATGTGTATGACGTTGCACTTATCAGAAATAATGCACGGGCGTTTGTTCAAGCATTTACAGAAAAAGGTGTTAAAGGAAAGGTCGCTTATGCTAGTAAAGCTTTTTCTTCTATAGCTATGCTTCAGGTGGCTAAACAAGAAGGATTATGTCTTGATGTTATATCAGAAGGAGAATTATATACAGCTTTACAAGCTGAGTTCCCAACTGAACGAATACATATGCATGGGAATAATAAAAGTATCGAAGAAATTAGAATGGCAGTCGATTATGAAATTGGTTGTATAGTTATTGATAACTTTCATGATATCGATCTGTTGGAAAAAGTTTTAGAAGAAAAACAAAAACAAATGGATGTTTTAATTCGTGTAACTCCTGGTGTTGAATCGAAAACACATCAATATATTATGACAGGCAATGAAGACTCTAAGTTTGGATTTGATTTGCAGAATGGACAAGCTGAACAAGCATTTAAACGTTTACATAATCATCAGCAAATTCGTTTTCAAGGGTTGCACTGTCATATAGGATCTCAAATATTCGAAACAAGTGGATTTCAAGTAGCTACAGATTTATTATTTTCAGAACTTGAAAAATGGAATAATAAATACGACTATCAGCCCAATGTTCTTAATTTAGGCGGAGGTTTTGGAATTCGCTATACAAAAGACGACCAACCACTACCGTTAGATAAATATATAAAGAGTATGGCAGATGCTGTACAAACACATGTCAAACAGCTTTCGATGGAAATGCCAGAGATTTGGATTGAGCCTGGCAGATCGATTGTAGGAAATGCTGGTATTACCTTATATACCATTGGATCAAATAAACAAATACCAGGTATAAGAGAATATTATTCAATTGATGGTGGTATGACAGATAATATTAGACCCGCTCTGTATAATGCAGCATATGAAGCGGTTATTGCAAATCATCCAAAGAATCCCATAGAAAAAGAAGTATCAATTGCCGGTAAATGTTGTGAATCTGGTGACATGCTTATTTGGGATTTACCTGTACCAGAAATTAATAGTGGTGATGTACTAGCCGTATTTTCAACAGGTGCTTATAGCTATTCTATGGCAAGCCATTATAACCGTCTTCCAAATGCAGCTGTAGTATTTGTGGAAAATGGAAGAGATCAATTAGTCGTTAGGCGAGAAACATATCAAGATGTAGTTCGTAATGATTTATCCTATGAATAAGAAGTTCTTTATTTATATATTTGACAAGAAGTGATAAAATAGGTGAGAATCTATGATATAAGGAGTTAATAACTATGAAAACAGGATATGTTTTAATGGAAAATGGAAATAAAATTGAATTCGAACTTTATCCAGAAGAGGCACCTAGCACTGTTGCTAATTTTGAAAAACTTGCTTCTGATCAATTCTACGATGGTCTTACTTTTCACCGAGTGATTCCAGGGTTTGTAAGTCAAGGAGGTTGTCCTGTAGGAAACGGTACTGGTTCTGCTGGATATACGATAAAGTGTGAAACGGAAGGTAATCCACATAAACATGAAGAGGGTTCTTTATCGATGGCACACGCTGGTAAAGATACTGGAAGCAGTCAATTTTTCATTGTTCATGAGCCTCAACCTCATCTTGATGGTGTTCATACCGTATTTGGTAAAGTTACATCAGGAATTGAACATGCAAAAGCAATGCGTAATGGCGATACAATGAAAGAAATTCGTATCAATTCTTAATCGGCTTTAATAATGAACCTAATAGATATCGTTGTCTTTTTGTTTATTATTGCTCCGATTATTACCCTGATTCATGAAATTGGTCATGTTTCAGGGTCCTTTGTTTATAAAGCAACACATATTTTTATACATATTGGATTTGGCAAACCTATAATGAAAAAGAATATAAGAAAACTTCAATTCAACATAAATTCTTTTTACATATTAGGTGGGGGAAGTTTTTATCATTTTAATTATGATTTGTTGCCTTATCAACGAGCAATTATTGCTTTTTTAGGTCCTTTATTTAATATCATCGTATTTTTACTGCTATTATTTCAGTTTGGAATAGATAGTGAGAATTTGTTGATAAGTTTAGCTATTTGGTTTAATTTATGGTTAGCAATTGTTAATTTAATTCCTTTTAAATGGAAGGAAAAATCATCTGACGGCTTAGCAATATGGCTTGCTATCAGAGATATTTATACTAATTCTAAAATGAACAAAAGTTGACAAATAATATTTAGCATGACATAAATAGAATATAGTCAGTTGGTATAATACAATTGCCTGACTCTAATAAAGAATTACCATTACAGCAATTAATGAGGGGTAATCATGTTAATTCGTTATAAAAAAAATCTTGAAAAAATTGCAATGGGTTTATTATCTTTTATGCCTGAAGAAAAAAAAGACGTAAAAAAATTACAGCAAACAATTAAAGATTATGAACAACTTGATCACTGGCATTTACATTTGTGGAAAGAAGATGATGATGTATTAGGTGCCATTGGTGTACAAGTAATGGATGAAACATCATTAGTAATTCAGCATATTTCCGTGAATCCATCTCACCGTAATAATGGGATTGGTCAAAAGATGATTCAAGAAATCAATCGTATTTATGGTAATAAGTATGAAGTTACACCGACTGAGGAAATACAAAATTTCTTTGAAAAGTGTATAGGTAGTTAAAAAGGTCGATAGCAAGGAATATTTGGTAAAAAAAACCAGCCCATTGACTAAGGGCTGGTTTTTTTCGTCAGCTGCAGCAACTGCTTGAAAAAGTATAATGCTTTATTTAAGCTCTGCCTTTTAGAACCAAGCAGCACCGACAATAACTAATAAGATAAACAGAACAACGATTAACGCGAATCCACCTGCATAACCATATCCACCACTCATGTTTAACTGCCTCCTTTGTGTTCATTACATAAATGTTTTGTGATAACATTTATACTACGCTATAGCTTATGTAAGATATGTATACTGTGTATGGGCGCAACTCACATATCTAATTATTTTTTGAAAGGAAACCATACTATGCACGAAGGATATAAAGTAAAACTGGATACATTTGAGGGTCCATTAGATTTATTATTACATTTAATTAATCAATTTGAAATCGACATATATGATATTCCTGTAGCTCAAATTACACAACAATATATGGAGTATATACATACTATGCAGCATTTGGAATTAAATATAGCTAGTGAATACTTAGTAATGGCCTCCACATTATTAGCGATAAAAAGCCAAATGCTTTTGCCAAAGCAAGAGTTAGAAGATGATCTTGATGAAGAGTATATGGAAGACCCAAGGGAAGAATTGATGCAACGACTGATTGAGTACCGAAAATATAAAGAAATAGCAGAGCGCTTAAAAGAAAAGGAAAGTGAAGACAACCAATTATACACTCGTCCACCAGTTGTTTTTGAATTCAAAGACATACCGGAAAAGATTACAACCAACCAAACCGATATTTCAATATTCGATATGGTTGGTGCATTGAAAAATATGTTAAAAAGAAAAGAATGGACTGAACCACATGATACAACAGTGCAACGAATGGATATTCCAATTGAGACACGCATGAAAGAAGTTCTGCAGCAGGTGCAGTCCAACTCAGATGGATTGGTGTTTGATAAATTATTTCCTTCACCGACTAAAAATTATATTGTCGTTACATTTGTAGCAGTTCTTGAATTAATGAAGGATAAGCAAATTTATGCTGTACAGGAACGACATTTTGAAGAACTGTATTTATATAGCATGGAGGAATCTACGTGAATATGAATGAATTTAAAGGCGTTATAGAAGGATTACTATTTGCTAGTGGCGATGAAGGTGTTACGGCAAAGCAATTAAGCAAAATATTAGATATAGGGCTTGATACAGTAGAACATATATTAGAGGAATTACGGTTTGAATATGAGCGAGAAGACCGTGGATTAATGATAATTCAATCCAATAATATATTTCATTTAGCCACAAAACCAGAACACAGCTCTTATTTTAAACGTTTAATTGATTCTCCTCGTACAAGCAAGATGTCACAAGCAGCTTTAGAAACTCTTGCTATAATAGCTTACCGTCAACCGATAACAAGAGCAGAGATTGATGAGATAAGAGGTGTTCGTAGTGAACGACCTGTTCAAACATTAATCACACGAAATTTGATCGAAGAAACAGGGAGAAAAGACACAGTTGGCAGACCAGTACTATTTCAAACAAGTAAAGAATTTCTTACTTTCTTTGGATTGGCAACGCTGGATGATTTACCACCTCTCCCAGAAAATATTGACCCTGATAAAGAAGAACGAGAGGCAGATTTATTTTTTGAACGATTTCAAGATGAAGTATAAATGATATTGAATCTACTAAATCCCTTTAAGGGATTTTTTTAATTCCTAAAATCTTCTTGCAGAATTATCAAATCTCTTAAATAAAGAATGACATAACCATTTCTGACTTGCATAAGATAATTATAGAAAAGAATTTTAGGAGGACAAGAATTGATGCGTGTATTCATAGGATTATTAACATCATTAATATTATTCATGAGTTTTCCTTCGTATGGACAAGCATTGCCGTCTGTATCAGCAAATAACGCAGTATTAATTGAACAATCAACAGGCAGAGTGTTATTTGAGAAAAATGCAAACGAAGAAGCTTCCATAGCAAGCATTACAAAAATCATGACAGCAATTATTGCTATAGAATCTGGGATGTTAGATGAACAAGTAACTACTTCGAGAAAAGCAATTTATACTGAAGGATCCTCTATATATCTAGAACAAGGAGAAGAAATTCCTCTAAAAGATTTAGTTTATGGATTAATGCTTCGATCAGGAAATGATGCAGCGGTAGCAATAGCTGAACATGTTGGAGGTAGTGAAGAAGGATTTGTTTACTTGATGAACGAAAAAGCCAAGTGGTTAGGAATGGAAAACACGCATTTTGATAATCCTCATGGTTTGGATTCAGACACACATTACTCTAGTGCATATGATATGGCAATTCTTATGAAATATGCAATGGATAATCCGATGTTTAGAGAGGTTAGTCAATCCGATTCATATCTTTCGAATAACAGAACCTATCATTGGCAAAACAAAAATAAACTGTTGACTCGTTTATATGAATATTGTACAGGCGGTAAGACTGGTTATACGAAGGCTACTGGACGAACATTAGTCACTTCAGCTCATAAAAATGGAATGGATTTAATTGCAGTTACTTTAGATGCTCCAGATGATTGGCAAGATCATATTGGTATGTTTGAGTGGGGATTTGAACAATTCGAAATGAAAACAGTTCAAGAAGAAGGTACGGCACTTTATCATATAGAACCTAAGACAAGTAAAGTATATGGGAATTATAATAAAGCTGTAAACCTCCCATTATTAAAGGACGGTAATGACAATGTAGATGTGAAGAATTATTTTTTATCCGATGTACGTAGTGATTCAAAACAAGCGATTGGGAAATCTGTTTATTATATCAACAATCAAGAAGTGTATGAATCGTATATTTATCCAGGAGAACAACCGAATAACTCTATCTTTGATAACCTAAAAACCGTATTTGAATCCATCATTGGAAGAGAATCAATATGATCAATTGGATTTGGATCTCCATGGCAGTAATTGGGATCGTTTATGCTATGTTTAGCGGAAATATGGAAGAGGTAAATCAAGCAATCTTTGAAAGTGCTGGTGATGCTGTTACATTATCTATTGGACTTATTAGTATACTGGTTTTTTGGTTAGGTATGATGAGAATTGCTAAGGAAGCAGGATTACTAGATTTATTAGCAAAAGTTTTTCGCCCAATTGTCGTACGGATATTCCCTGATATACCGAAAGACCATCCCGCGATTGGCTATATTCTTTCAAATATGACGGCAAATATGTTTGGACTAGGAAATGCTGCTACCCCGATTGGTATTAAAGCAATGGAAGAAATGAAAAAATTAAATAAAGATAGTGACACCGCCTCTCGATCGATGATTACCTTTCTCACATTGAATACAACGGGACTTACCATCGTGCCTACGACTGTAATTGGAATTCGAATGCAATATGAATCTGCATCTCCAACAGAAATTGTCTCTGCAACTATAATGGCTACTATCATTGCGACAACTGCAGGGCTGATGATAGATCGTTTTTATCATTATAAAAGTACTTGGGGGAAAAATTAATGGAGATTATCACATCTATTAGTATTTGGATTATTCCTAGTTTTATATTGGTTATTCTAGTAATGGCAGCGGTCCGAAAAATACCTGCCTATGATTTATTTGTAGAAGGAGGGAAAGAGGGTGTCAAAACGGCATTTTCTTTGCTTCCTTTTTTAGTTGGAATGATTGTTGCGATATCGATTCTTAGGAGTTCGGGTGCAATGGAAGCTTTTGTGCAATTAATTTCACCAATCTTATCTGTGTTTGGAATTCCATCTGAAGTATTGCCATTAGCGTTAATAAGGCCGATATCAGGAACTGCAGCTTTAGGTATGACTACGGAATTAATTTCTACTTACGGTCCTGATTCATTCATAGGAAGAATTGCTTCTGTTATGCAAGGAAGTACTGATACGACTTTATATATTATTACTGTCTATTTTGGAGCTATAGGTATCAAAAAGATACGATATGCTTTAAAAGTTGGATTACTTGCAGATCTAATTGCTATACTTTCTACAATAGTTCTTGTTAAAATAATGTTTGGATAATACACTTGATAGCGTTAATATAATATTAACGCTATTATTATGGTTAAATACAAAAAGAATGGTGATTAGAATGACGAACAATGGTGAAAGACTTCAAAAAGTGATTGCGCAGAGCGGGGTTACATCACGAAGAAAAGCAGAACAAATGATTCTTGATGGAAAAGTTAAGGTAAATGGAGAGACCGTTCAGGAGATGGGAGTTAAGGTTACAGCAAACGATGAGATTGTTGTAGACGGTGTTCCACTTGAAAAGGAAACACCTGTTTATTTTCTTTTATACAAGCCAAGAGGAGTAATTTCCAGTGTGAAAGATGATAAAGGCAGGAAAGTGGTTACCGATTATTTCGAGGCTGTAGAACAACGAATCTTTCCAATTGGAAGATTGGATTATGATACTTCAGGAGTTTTACTATTAACCAACGATGGGGATTTTGCTAACTTACTCATGCACCCTCGTCATGAAATAGACAAGGTATATATTGCGAAGGTAAGAGGTATACCGAATAAGAAGGAATTAGCTTTACTGCAAAAAGGAATACGTTCAGATAAAGATGTACTTAAAGCAGTTCAAGTGAAGTTACTATCTACGGACCACCAGAAAAAGACTTCCATTATAGAACTAACCTTACATGAAGGAAAGAATCGACAAGTCCGTCGTATGTTAGAAGAATTGGGCTATCCAGTCATGAAATTAAAACGTGAACGCTATGACTTTATTGGGTTAGAAGGCTTAAATGCAGGGGAATATCGATCATTAACTCCTAAAGAAGTCAACCAATTACGTGCACAAGCTCAAAAATTGTAAGATAATGGTCAAATTTATAAATAGTCTTAAATGATATAATGACCTGGGAGGGAGTGTTACATTGGATATTCAACAAAATAAGACAAATAAACAGAAGAAAAAAAGAAATCGCTTCATTTTCAGGTCATCCATATTACTTATTTTAGTAGCAGCAGTAGTATTCGCTATTGTTTCTAATATGAAAGATGATAATAAAATATATCGTGTTGGTGATGCTGCCCCCGATTTTCAACTGAAACAGATTAGCGAAGAGGTTGACCAATCAACTGTTCAGTTAAGTGATTTAGAGGGGAAAGGTGTCATGCTAAACTTTTGGGCTACATGGTGTGACCCTTGTAAAGCAGAAATGCCTTATATGCAAGACTTATATGCGGAATATAAAGAAAAAGGTGTTGAAATTGTTGCAGTAAGTTTAGATGGGACAGAATTGGTTGTAGATCAATTTATTGATGAATATGACTTAACATTTCCGGTTCCTCATGATAAAAATGGAGAGGTAAAAGATCTTTATAAAATTGGTCCGATGCCTACAACTTATTTTATTAAACCAAATGGGGAAATAGAAGAGATTGTTCAAGGGGCACTAACTTTAGATAGATTAGAAGGCTATTTAAATGATATTGCTCCACAACAGAATTAAGAAAGGCCTTGGGATGGAGGGATAGTATGAATAAGATAAAATGTGAGTGTGGTCATGTTAATCCCGAAGGAACAGTATTATGTGAATCTTGTGGAAAACCAGTGGAAGGAAACCAACATATTGATGGTAACCAAGATTCAAAACTGTTAAATATGAGATATGATGGATCAGCTCGTCGTTCACAAACGTATAAGAAGTCAATTGTAGATAAAATCTGGAGCTTCTTTTCATCTGTAAAAGTTGGCGTTTGGTTGATTGTTATCGCTTTAGTAGCATCCATTTTTGGAACTATTTTTCCACAGGAAGAATTTATTCCACAAAATGCGGTATCTCGGGATCCAGCTATCTTTTATGAAGACCGTTATGGTATTTTAGGATTAATATATTATCAGCTCGGGTTTCATAACTTATATAGCTCGTGGTGGTATATGGTCCTTATTGCACTGATCGGTATATCGCTAGTAATTTGTAGTTTAGATCGATTTGTACCACTATTCCGAGCGTTACGAAATCAAAGTGCAAAAAAACATGTTAAGTTTTTGTCAAGACAACGTTTATATAGTGAAACTGATCAAGTAGACAAAGAAGAAATTGATCAATTTGCATCGAATTTAAAGAAATCTAATTACAAGCTTACATATGATAATGGACATATATTAGCTGAAAAGGGTAGATTCTCTCGCTGGGGTCCTTACGTCAATCATATTGGATTAATTATAATTCTTTTGGCGGCGCTATTGCGTACAACTCCCCTTATGTTTTCTGAGGAATATATTTGGATTAGAGAAGGCGAGCAGATGGTAATACCAGGAACTGATGGACAGTACTACATAAAGAACGAACAATTTGTAATGGAAACTCACGACCCTGAAGATGAGAGATTTCAGGAAGCAATTTTAAAAGAAGGGGAAATACCTAGTAATTTCCAATCAGATGTAATTATTTACGAAGCTAAAAATGCAGATATTCCAGGTGCAGAACCGGAATTAGAGGAGCATTCAAGCCAATCGATACGCATGAATGAACCGGCAAAGTTTGGTAGTTATACGCTATATCAATCCGGTTACCAAGTAAATGAATTTGATTCATTTACATTTAAGATTCATGAGACAAATGATGAAAATGAGACATCTTTAGCAACATTTTCAATAGATTTATCAGAACCACAATCTTCCTATGAACTAGATAATGGATTTAGAGTAGAGGTCACAAATTATTTTCCGGATTATGTAATGACTGAAGAGGGAACTCCTGTCTCACAAACAAATAATCCGAGAAATCCAGCGTTTGTATTAACCTTGTTTCCACCAGAGTCCGAAACGGGCGAAGTGAGCTTTTTAGGAATAGGTAAAAACATCGACGCTACTGGAGAAAATGATTATAAGATTAGCATGGAAGATTTTGAGCTAAGAGATGCAAGTGGTTTGACCTTAAATGCTGATAGGACGTTGCCGTTCTTTATCGTAGGTGCCGCGATCTTTATGATTGGAGTTATCCAAGGTATGTACTGGCAACATCGACGTGTCTGGATCCATCCAACAGAAAATGGTGTATTCTTGGCCGGACATACCAATAAAAATTGGTTCGGTATTAAGAAAGATATCGAGAAATCACTAGAAGGTACTTCAATTAAAATGGTTAATGATCAACAAGAACTGGAGGATTAGTTGCTTTCTTATGCAACTAATCCAAGATTAGGAGGATAAACAATGGATTTATTAAGTATTAGTAATGGATCGTTATTTATAGCCTTTATTTTATACTTGATCGCGACATTCTTTTTTGGTGGGGCTATCCGTCAGAATAAGAAAGAACGACATCAAAAAACGATATCAGGCTCAATTGGCTTATATATTACCATTGTGGGATTTGTTTCACAGCTCGTATATTTCTTTACACGGTGGTCTATAACGGGACATGCACCTGTAAGTAACTTATTTGAGTTTACAACATTTTTAGGTATGTCGATGATACTGGCATTTATTATAATATATATTTATTATAAAACTGCATTTCTTGGATTATTTGCATTACCAATTACCATGATAATTATTGCCTATGCTAGTATGTTTTCAACAGAAGTATCCCCTCTAGTACCATCGCTGCAAAGTCACTGGTTAAGTATACATGTAACTACTGTAGCACTTGGACAAGGGATATTATTTATCAGTTTTGTTGCTGGACTAATGTATTTAATTCGTCAAATTGATCAATCAAAAATTTCTTTACGAAATTTTTCATTAGAATTCGTTTTATATTGTATATTTTTATTTATTGGTTTTATTGTCATTACTTCAGTATTTAACATGGCATCCTATCAAGCTACTTTTGAATATACAGAAAACGGTGCAACGACAACGACCGAATACCATCTTCCGGCAATTGCAGCACCTAATAGTGGTGAGTTATTAACGGAAAATGCAATGTCACCTATAATTGAAGCTCCAAAGTGGATGCAGGGTGCTGATGCTGGTAGAAAATTCAATACAGTTATTTGGTCATTCATTACAGGAACAGCTATATACCTATTGACGTTGTTGTTTACGAGAAAACGAATTGGAGCAAAGCTACAACCAGTATTAAAAGGTGTAAAACCTGATATGCTTGATGAAATCATGTATCGTTCAGTAGCAATTGGTTTTCCAGTATTCACACTTGGAGGACTAATCTTTGCAGCAATCTGGGCGCAACTAGCTTGGGGAAGATTTTGGGGATGGGATCCAAAAGAAGTTTGGGCACTCATTACTTGGTTCTTCTATGCAGCGTTCCTACATTTACGATTGTCAAGAGGTTGGCATGGTGAGAAATCTGCATGGCTAGCAGTAGTAGGTTTTGCTATTATCATGTTTAACTTAATTGTTGTCAATTTAGTGCTAGCAGGATTACATTCTTATGCTTAATTGACGGAATAAGTTTTCAAATTGTATCCGAACTATACATCGCTCAAGTTTACGCGTTTGATAGTTCGGATTTTCGTATAATTGTTATACAGTATTTTAATTATGCGATGATGTGAACATATTATGAACACTTGATTTCTTAACTTTTAATATAGATTCGTTTATAATTTATATAGATTGACTTGAGGAGGATTGGCAATGGATATAACACATAAAATACTAGTAGTTGACGATGAAGATAGAATTCGTCGTTTAATAAAAATGTACTTAGAAAAAGAGGATTTTGAAATAGATGAAGCAGCTGATGGCGATGTTGCTTTGGAAAAAGCGTTAGCGAATGATTATGATGTAATTATTTTAGATATTATGATGCCTGAAAAAGATGGTATTGAAGTTTGTAAAGAATTACGTAAGGAAAAGGATACACCTGTGATTATGCTAACTGCTAAAGGCGAAGAATCGAACCGTGTACAAGGGTTTGAGGTTGGAGCTGATGACTATATAGTAAAGCCATTTAGTCCAAGAGAGGCAGTACTTCGAGTGAAAGCATTACTTCGAAGAGTGTCAACGAAAACCTATCAAGAAGTAGATACATCATCTAAAAATATGCTTGTATTCCCACATCTGACGATCGATCATGATGCACACCGAGTCGCAGCGGATAATCAAGAAGTAAGTTTAACTCCAAAAGAGTATGAACTGTTATGCTTCTTAGCAAACGCACCAGATAAAGTATTTAATAGAGAGCAGTTATTAAAAGAAGTTTGGCAATATGAATTCTTTGGTGATTTGCGAACTGTAGATACACATGTCAAGAGACTTAGAGAAAAATTAAATACAGTTTCTAAAGAAGCTGCCAAAATGATCGTGACGGTTTGGGGTGTAGGATACAAATTTGAGGTAGAAGAAAACTAATGTTTTGGAAAAGTGTAGTTGGTAAGCTGTCATTAACCATTTTACTGTTAGTATCATTTGTTTTATGTGTGCTCACTTTTTTCCTTATGCAGTTCTTTGATAATTATCATATACAAGAAGCTGAGAATGAAATGGAGCAAATGGCAACAAAAATATCTTCCCTAGTGGAAACCGATCATGAACAGCCTTTCATTGAAGAAGTTACAGAAATGTTGAAAGATCCCTCTAGTCGAATTGCTATTATGTACTCTGAACAAGAAAACTGGATATCAGATAGCAATGATGAGAATCTTCAAGAATTTGACGTTGACTGGATAGAGGGACAAGAAGAAATTAACACTGTAATTGAAGATAAGCAACAAATTAGTAATCAATTTCATACAGCTAATAATACAGAAGTAATTCTAGTTGGTGCACCAATAGATGACGGCGGAGCAGTATTTGTTTATAAATCACTAGATATGATTAATCAAACAAAAGATCAAACGACCAAGCTTATTTTGTTGAGTGCGGGCATTGCAATACTTTTAACTACGTTCTTTGCTGTTTTTTTATCAACACGAATTACTTCGCCTTTAATAAAGATGAAAGAAGCAGCTCATAACTTGACAAGAGGCGAATTTAACACAAAAGTACCTGTTCTTACACGTGATGAAATTGGTGAACTCGCAATTGAATTTAATCGTATGGGACGGCAATTGAATTATCATATTAATGCGTTACGTCAGGAAAAAGAGCAACTATCTAGCATTGTAAGTTCTATGGCAGATGGTGTATTTACATTAAATCGTGAAGGGGAAGTCCTTGTTATTAACCCACCTGCAAAGAAATATATGGATGAATGGTTTTATGAAAATCCCGATGAATCAGAGGGACAGAACCATCTACCGACAGAAGTAAAAGAAGCATTACTAGAAGTTATCACAAAAGAATATGCCGTTCTGAAAGAATCTGCAGTACAAGGTCGCAGTTATGTAATGCTTGTAACTCCTTTATATGATGAATCCCATGTACGTGGATGTGTTGCAGTAATACGAGATATGACGGAGGAAAGAAGGTTAGATAAGTTAAGAAAAGACTTTATTGCTAATGTGTCCCATGAACTTCGTACTCCAATTTCAATGCTGCAAGGATATAGTGAGGCCATTGTAGATGATGTTGCTAGTTCAAAAGAAGAGAAAAATGAGTTAGCGCAGATTATATATGAAGAATCACTAAGAATGGGCAGATTAGTAAATGAATTGCTCGATTTAGCCCGAATGGAGGCAGGTCAAATTCAATTACGATTGGATTCTGTAGCAATTCAGCCATTTATTGAAAGAATTGTTCACAAATTCCAAGGTATTTCCCGTGAAGAAATGGTCGAATTAGAACTTACAGTAGACATCGAACACCAAATTGGAGAGATGGATCCAGATCGAATCGAACAAGTATTAACAAATTTAATTGATAATGCAATTCGTCATACCTCTAACAATGGATTTGTAAAAGTTCTTGCTGTAAGTAATCAAGATAAGTTATATGTAGAAGTAAAAGATAGCGGTAGTGGTATTCCTGAAGAAGACTTACCGTTTATATTTGAACGATTCTACAAAGCGGACAAATCACGAGTCAAAAAAGAAAAACAAGGAACAGGTTTAGGACTGGCAATTGCTAAAAATATCATTGATGCTCATCATGGATCAATTTATGTAAAAAGTAAACTAGATGCGGGTACCACATTTAGTTTTGAAATTCCCATTAAACAAAATTAATTAGAAAATTATGGTGAAATATTATAACAGTCTAGACCGTGTTATTTTGTTTGGTATCCAAATCAAACGGCGACGTTATGCAAGCATTGGCTTTCAAGCTGCAATGTGAAGAAGGAGATGGTTTTATTGAAAAAATGGATTTCATATGTAGGGGTACTGTTTTTATCTATTGGATTACTTTTAGGTTGTTCAACTGATAGCTCCGAACAAAACAATAGTAATACAAGGGTCAGCACAAACGAATCTTCTCAAGAATTGGCTGAAGATGAAGTCCGTATAACAATTTCAATTGATCACGGAACGGAACATGTTAATGAAAAATCAATCTCTATTGAAGAAGGAGATATTCTATTAAACGTATTAGAAGAAAACTTTTTTATAGAATCCGATGACAGTGATTTTATTACTTCCATTGAACGTGTAGAAGCAAGTGACGAAGAAAAGACAGCCTGGATGTATACGGTGAATGGTGAAATGGCTACAGTAGGTGCTGGTGATTATGAATTATCACCGGGAGATGAAGTTGTTTTTGATTTACAATCTTGGGAATAGGTTATGAATACGTATAAGCTTACGCTATTAGCGATACTAAGTGCGCTTGCAGTTGGTGGCAGATACGCATTTCAGTTTCTTCCCAATGTTCAACCAGTTACAGCTATCATTATTATTTGTGGCATTTTATTAGGTCCATTGTCTGCTATCATCGTTGGATTACTTACTACTTTTTTGTCCAATATGTTATTAGGCATGGGGATATGGACAATCTGGCAAATGATTTCTTGGTGCCTTATTGGCTTATTAAGCGGTCTCATTGGAAAGTATGTATCAAAAACACCATTGTGGTTTATTGTCATATTTGGGATTGTTTCTGGTTATTTATTTGGAATTGTTATCTCATTAACAACTTATCAGGTAACCGGTCATTTTATTCCATATTATTTAGCCGGATTACCTTTTGATACAGCTCATGCTATAGGAAATGGAGTGTTTTTATTACTTCTGTATCCGATAGTAAAACAATTATTAAAAAATTATAGGATCAACCGTTTTTCATCAAATCCAAAAGAGTGATTTTATTAAGTTTATTCTTCCACTCTAGAATTGGAGTAACACAAGGACGTCCAAAATAATAGAGCATGTAGTAATCCCCGGTAGAGAGGTTCTCTATCGGGGATTTTATTTTTGGTGGCATAATATTAGGAATATCTATTTTTCAATTAATTTTCAAATGGATGATCAGTCGTTATAATTAGTTATATACTATCTGTGAAAATCAAAAGTCTATAAGAATTGTACTATCCCTTTGTACAAGGAGGTAATTATGTATCTTGAACGGATTATATTATTTTGTTTTGAGAATATTCAAGTTGAACGTTCTGCATCAAGTATCTATCATTTGTTAACTGCTAAAAAATCAATTCAAACTGTACAAGATGCTTATTTATACAGAATTGATACTTTTTATGGCATCTTACCATCGTTATCAAAAGAAGCATATAATAAAAAAGTTGCTCAATTACAACATTATCAGTACTTAACGCAGATTAAAGAAAACTATTATGAAATAACATATAAAGGTAAAGAATTTGTCAATACACAAAAGTACCAATTAGAAGGCTTTCACGGAATAAAGTATCATCATCTAGCACACCCATTTATGGATCGTCTACTACTTTTAATTCAAACGCTATCAAATACGTATTTACGAAATTATAGTTTTATACCAACTACAGATAATTGGTTTGCTGAACGTTTTGTAAAACGCAATTTCCAATTATATAAAGATAATCTAGACAACATTCAAACTCAATTATACCAAGAGCTACATCAACAACTTCTGCTACTTAATGAAACCGAAGCTTCTATTTTTGTAGATCGATTATCTGGTTACAAATACTTTGGAGCAAGTATCGAACAATTATCCCAAAAATATGAACTTGAGCATCATGATGTTGAGTTATTGCTTTCTAAAATAACGATGCAATTCTTGCACAATATACATACAAAACTTGATAAGTATAAGGTAATGCAGGCAATTAGCGAAGATTTACAAGTGAACCACACAACATTAAGTGGTAGTGCAACTAAAACGTATACTTTATTAAAAAAAGGTTATCAAATTGAAGATATCGTTCGAATTAGAAATTTAAAGGTAAATACAATTCAAGATCATATTGTAGAAATAGCAATACGAGATCACCAATTTCCTATTTATGATTTCGTAAATAGAGAAACGGTAAAAACTATCTTTACAGCAATGAAAAAGTCAAACACCTTTCGTCTTCGAGAAATTAAACAATCCGTCGATACGAATATTAGTTATTTTGAAATTAGACTTACTTTAACGTTACTAGGTACGAATAGGGAGGAAACCAATGGTACAACCCAACGTTAACTTACAGCAAACTCTTAAATATTATTTCCAATATGATAGTTTCCGCCAAGGACAGGAAGAAATTATTACCGACGTAATGAATGGTAATGATGTTCTGGGAGTGCTGCCAACAGGTTCTGGAAAGTCAATTTGCTATCAGCTTCCAGCAATTTTACAAGATGGAGTGACAATTGTTGTATCTCCATTAATTTCATTAATGATCGATCAAGTAAAGGAATTAAAAGCAAAGGGAATTAAAAAGGTTATCGCTTTGAACAGTTTTCTATCTAGAGAAGAAAGGTATAATGTTCTAACTAATCTAGGGGATTATCGTCTGATATATGTCTCGCCTGAATGGCTTCAGAATGCTTCCTTTGTTCATAAATTGAAACAAATTAATGTTACATTATTCGTAATTGACGAAGCTCATTGTATATCGCAATGGGGACATGAGTTTCGGCCAGATTACCTGAAACTTCATGACATCATTGCTAAACTAGAAAATCCTACTATCTTAGCATTGAGTGCGACCGCAACTCCGGATGTACAAGAAGATATCATTCATAGTTTAAATAGATCTCATATAACAAAACATATCTTTCCAATGGATAGAGATAATATCGCTTTTTGTATAGAGACGATGGATAGTATAAACGAAAAGAAGGAGCGAATTCAGGAATTAATTCAACAATATCATGTACCAACTCTTATTTATTTTACAAGTCGATATTTAGCAGAGGAAACTTCTAGGTGGTTATCCTCCATCGTGCCAGACAGAAATATTGCTTATTATCATGGTGGGATGGAAGCGACCGATCGAGTTCATATTCAACAACAATTTATGAATAACCAGCTAGATGTAATTTGTTGTACAAGTGCTTTTGGTATGGGAATCAATAAATCCGATATAAGACTTGTTATACATTATCATCTACCATCGCAAATAGAATCCTATATTCAAGAAGTTGGAAGAGCAGGAAGAGATGGGGAAGAGAGTGTGGCGGTGATCTTATATGCTACTGGTGACTGGATATTACCTAAACAAATTATTCAACAAGAACTTCCAATGAAAGAAGATATTTACCGGATGATTGATTGGCTAAAGGGATTATCAAATCAAGATCAAAGCACCCTAATTGATGAAGAAGTAATTGCCAATCTACAGATTAGCGAAGTTCAGTGGAGGTTCATACGGTCACAGCTAGAAAAACATGATATGATAGTGGAAAATCAACTGATTACAGAAGATGTTAATATAGAAAATATAAAGGCTAAAATCACGAATCATATAGAAGACCGACTAACCTACAAAGAGAAAAAACTCAAAGAGATGATCCACTGGGTAAATAGTGATCAATGCTACCGTGAAAAACTCTACATGCCATTTCAAAACAGCTATCGTCCAAGTATAGGACAATGTTGTAGTAATTGTGGTTTTCAGTGGAGTAATTGGCAGCCGGAAACAATCATTATTAAATCTCGTGAATCTTTATCGTGGGAAAGTAAATTACAATCTATTTTTCATATAACCGGGGTAGAACATGAGACAAGATGAAATCATAAAGCAATTATCCGATAAAGAATTAAGATTTCAATTAGTTTTTTCTCAAATTTTATTTTTAGCTGGAAGTATTTTATTAAGTTTTATTTTGTTTCCTTCTTGGGAAGCATGGTTGAATTACTTTGATTTTAATTTTAATGAAATAGTATTAATCGGCAGCGGAACGGCATTCGTTGTGATATTATTTGATTTTATACTGATGAAAGTTTTTCCAAAAGAATCATTGGATGATGGTGGAATTAATAAGAGAATTTTTGAAAATCAGCCTATATCGTTCATTGTTGGTTTTACGTTATTAGTAGCAATAAGTGAAGAATTATTCTTTCGTGGAACAATTCAAACTACTTTCGGTTATGTATTTGCAAGTTTATTATTTGCTTTCGTACATATCCGTTATTTAAAAAAACCAGTATTATTTTTATCCGTAGTTTTAGCAAGCTTTTTTATTGGTTGGATATTTGAACGTACGGAAAATTTACTTATTACCATAACCGCTCATTTTATTATTGATTTAGTATTAGGTTTAATTATTCGTTTCAAGAAATGAGGTGCTTAGTATGTCGAACATTACGGAAGAGGCAAAGAAAGATCAGGCTGATGACTTAAGAAAAGCAGTAGATGAACTAAAAGATAGTTCAAATCAAGAATTTAACAGTGATTCTATACAAACATCCAAGCAGAAAGAGATGGAAATGGATATATTAAACTTACCACCAAGAAAAGACGTACACGATAATTCTAAGCGCATGCGAATAAAATTAAATTTTTCTTTGTTACGTCTTATCATGGTGATTATTATATTATCCCTGTTGGTTTCAGGTATCTTGTGGATAGTTGATTCTAATATTTTTTGACGGAATAAATGAAACAAGTTTGAACTGTTCATCACTAGGATAAAATGCATATAGTATATAAAGTGCTTCTAAACATCACTATAAATTGTGCAGTGTAATGTAGAATGAGCACTTCGATAAGGGGGAGGATGCAGGATGCGAATAGAGCGTGTTTCTACAGATCAATTTAAAATTTTTTTAACGTTTGATGATCTTATTGAGCGTGGTTTTACAAGAGAAGATTTATGGCATGATGCATCAAATGTTCGAAGCTTATTCAGTGATATGATGTATGAAGCAAGTAGTGAACTAGGTATTGAATTAGAAGGAATGTTATTAGTCCAAGTTCATTTAATGCAAGCTCAAGGAATGCATATATTTGTAACACAACAATACGAGGATAATAGTGAGGATGAAGATTACATCGAGATGAAGGTTACTTTGGATGAGAGTAAAGAACTAATTTTTTCCTTTATGGACTTTGAAGATATAATCTCTGTTACATCTTATTTAGATCCAATGGGATTGGAAAACATACGACTTTATTATATGGAAGATAGATATTATATGATTTTAGATCATATTGAGTTATCGAGAGTCGATAAAGAGGATATAATTGGAGTTATGTCTGAATACGCTAATCCTAGTATTGTCACTTCTCATCGAATTGAAGAATATGGGAAACTGATTATGGAAGAGAATACAGTTCAGCAAATCAAGCGATTCTTTTACTAAGTTGATGGTGTTTATAACATTGATTATTAAATAAACGAGATTATTTTGAATAATTCCATTATAAGAACATCTGATAATAGGCGTAAGATTTGATTTATGTTATTGCATATTCTGTTTGAAAGTGTATACTAATTTTTGAGTAGACAAAACAAGGATTTATATTGTAGGAGGTTAATTCATGGTAGCCGATAAAGCAGCAGATTCTTCAAATGTGAATCAAGAAAATATGGATGTTTTAAATACAACACAAACTATTATTAAAAGTGCATTGGATAAACTTGGTTACCCAGAAGAGGTATTTGAATTATTAAAAGAACCGATGCGGATTCTAACGGTCCGTATACCTGTAAGAATGGATGACGGTAATGTAAAAGTGTTTACAGGTTATCGTGCTCAGCACAATGATGCAGTGGGTCCTACCAAAGGTGGAATACGCTTTCATCCTAATGTTACTGAAACAGAAGTAAAGGCGCTTTCTATTTGGATGAGTTTGAAATCGGGGATTGTTGATCTTCCTTATGGTGGAGCTAAAGGAGGAATTATTTGCGATCCTCGTGAAATGTCTTTCCGTGAATTAGAAGCATTAAGTCGCGGTTATGTACGTGCGGTTAGCCAAATAGTAGGTCCGACAAAAGATATACCTGCACCTGATGTATTTACTAATTCTCAAATTATGGCGTGGATGATGGATGAATATAGTAAGATTGATGAATTTAACAATCCTGGGTTTATAACTGGTAAACCAATTGTCCTTGGTGGATCGCATGGGAGAGAATCTGCTACTGCAAAAGGTGTAACAATCGTTTTAAATGAAGCAGCTAAAAAGAAAGGCATAGATATAAAAGGAGCCCGTGTTGTTATACAAGGGTTTGGAAATGCTGGAAGCTTTTTAGCTAAGTTTTTACATGATGCCGGGGCGAAAGTTGTCGCAATATCTGATGCGTACGGTGCCTTGTATGATCCAGAAGGCTTGGATATTGATTATTTATTGGATCGCCGTGACAGTTTTGGTACGGTAACGAAATTATTTAATAATACAATTTCCAATGATGCATTATTTGAATTAGACTGCGATATTATTGTACCAGCTGCTGTTGAGAATCAGATAACTCGTGAAAATGCTCATAATATAAAAGCATCTATTGTAGTTGAAGCAGCTAACGGACCTACAACGATGGAAGCAACAAAAATACTAACAGAACGTGACATATTAATTGTACCAGATGTTTTAGCTTCTGCTGGAGGAGTTACTGTATCTTACTTTGAATGGGTGCAAAACAATCAAGGGTTCTATTGGTCAGAAGAAGAAATAGATAATAAATTACACGAAATAATGATTAAATCATTTAACAACATCTATAATATGTCGAAAACACGGAGAATTGATATGAGATTAGCTGCATATATGGTTGGTGTTAGAAAGATGGCAGAAGCATCTCGTTTCCGTGGTTGGGTATAGGTCTGTTGTTTAAAATTGATAAATAGGTAACTTAGAGTGGCGCTGGACATAGCAAATAGGGATAATTCAAAAATTGAACAATTCAAGTACGTAAAGCTTTGGAATATACAACCTTCTTAGGAAAAAGCAAAGGCGAAATCTCAACGTAAGTAAAATTGTACGAGGAGTTCCCCTCCAGCTTGTTAAACAAAGTATATTCCCATACGACGGTTGAATTTTTCTTTAGAATAATTTCATTTGTATCAGCGCTATTTTTAATCTTGCAAGGAAAGAAGGACAATTTCATGCAACAAGAAGATGTTATTATAATTGGTGCAGGTCCATGTGGTATGGCTACTGCTCTTGAACTGCAAAAAAACGGCATAGAACCATTACTAATAGAAAAAGGGAACGTTGCTCAGACGATAAGTAATTACCCTACACATCAGACTTTTTTTAGTTCAAGTGACAAACTTGAGATTGGCGATGTTCCTTTTATTACTGAAAATAAGAAACCGGTAAGAAATCAAGCGATGGTTTATTATAGAGAAGTTGCACAAAGAAAAGAACTACGTATACGTCCCTATGAAGAAGTAATAGGACTAGTAAAAAATAAAAATGGTAAAGGCTATACAATTACTACATCAAATATACATAAAGAACAAAATGTATATTATGCGGCTTATGTTATATTAGCGACGGGTTATTATGATCAACCTAATTATCTAGAGGTTCCCGGTGAATCAAAACCAAAAGTAACGCATTATTTTAAAGAAGCTCATCCATACTTTAATCAAAATGTTGTTGTTATAGGAGGTAAAAATTCCTCCGTAGATGCTACAATTGAATTACATAAAGCTGGTGCTCATGTAACTGTCTTATATCGAGGTAGTAATTATTCTAAAAGTATTAAACCTTGGATTCTTCCTGAGTTTGAGTCATTAGTTCGTAATGGAAAAGTAAATATGGTATTTGAATCCACAGTTAAAGAAATTAATGACCACTCATTAACGTATGAATCTCAAGGTGAATCGTATACAATAGATAATGATTTTGTATTTGCGATGACGGGCTATCAGCCTAATTATTCCTTATTAAGACAAGCAGGCGTGGAAATAATTAAGGAAACCGGAAAACCTCAATTTGATAAAGAAACTCTGGAGACAAATGTAGACGATTTATATATTGCTGGAGTAATTGCTGCAGGATACGATAATAATAAAGTATTTATTGAAAATGGTCGTTTTCATGGAAAACCAATAGCAGAATCAATATTGCGTAAACAAAAGAATATATAACCATATATCCACGAAGTTAGGTACTTTGTGGATTTTTATTCCCTATGTTTTATTTTTTAATATATTTTAAATAGAGATTGTATATTTTAAGTAAGATATACTTGAAAGATTTTCTTTGGAAAAGGATAATATAGGAAGATATAATTACATAAAAAGAAGGGTTTGCTATGACTAAAAAAATATTATTATTAGCTACTGGTGGTACCATAGCAAGTGAGAAGAAACCAAACAGTGATAGATTAGAATCTGGAGTCTTGACTGGAGAAGAATTACTTAAACAATGTGATATTCCTAGTGGAATTGAAGTAGAGGTTCATTCTATATTTCAAAAAGCAAGCATCCACTTAACATTTCAAGATTTACTGGTATTAAAATCGAAAATTGATGAACTTTTACTTAATAGTAGTTTTGATGGAATAGTCATTACTCAAGGTACCGACACATTAGAAGAATCTTCATACTTTATGAATCTTATTACTGATTACCATATTCCCATTGTTTTTACAGGTTCTCAGCGTTCTCCTTTAGAAGTTGGAACGGATTCTTTTATTAATATAAAAAATGCAGTTCTAACGGCTTGTAGTGAAGAACTAAATGAAGTGGGTGTGACAGTTGTATTTAATGAGCGTATTTTTCATTCACGTTATGTTCGAAAAGAACACGCTTCAAATATTCAGGGATTCAATGCGTTTGGATATGGATATTTAGGGATTATCGATAATAATCAAGTGCGTGTTTTCCAAAAGCCTACGTATAAGGATTATTATAAATTACAAAAGAAATTGCCTGAAGTAGATATTATTAAAGTGTATATGAATACTGATGGTAAGTATATTAAAGCAGCGAGAGATAATCAGGTTGATGGAATTGTAATTGAAGGGGTTGGAAGAGGACAAGTATCCCCAACGATGATGCAAGAAATTAAACAATGTATCGAAGAGGGTATTGCAGTGGTTATTACAACATCAGCTGTAGAGGGAGAAGTGTATCCAACTTACGATTATCAAGGAAGTACATATGATTTATTACAGAACGGTGTAATTCTTGGAAAAGATTATGATAGTAAAAAAGCGAGAATCAAGCTCATGGTAGGGCTTGCTAGTGAAATACCTCTACAGACACTTTTTCATCCATTCTAATTTAGATGCTTTTTTGGCTAAGTGAATTAATTTCAAAATAAAATTAATGTTCAAATTCTGGGTTTGAATTAAATGACAGATGGGGACAAATTCCACAGGAACGGTATCAACTACTCGGAAATGATTCGGAGTGCATTGTCAAATGTTTTTTCAAGGGTTGCTATGTTCCTTTACTATTAAACATTAATATTTAAATTAGTTTTTAGTATATTGTATTTAATTATTAAACTCGATTTCTTAATGGAAACTGGCTGATGAATGTAAAATGAAATTACTATATGCTAAGGAGAACGAATTGGGAGTAGAGAAGAGGTATATTTTATGTTGTCTATATTATCAGCTGGTATAGCACCTGCTTTAGCTTTGCTATCGTATATATATTTAAAGGATAAAATAACGGAACCTATTTGGTTAATTATACGAATGTTTATCTTAGGTGCTTTACTCGTACTACCTATAATGTTTATCCAATATGCAATATCTAGTGAATTTAATTACGATTCCATTTTCATCGAGGCTTTTTTCCAAATCGCGTTACTTGAAGAGTTTTTTAAGTGGTTTGTATTTATGTTTGTTATATACCAACATGAAGAATTTGATAATCATTATGATGGTATTGTTTATGCTAGTTCACTTAGTTTAGGATTTGCTTCTATTGAGAATATCCTTTATTTAATTACCAATGGAATAGAGTATGCATTTCTTCGAGCCGTTTTTCCAGTATCTTCTCACGCGTTATTTGGAATTATTATGGGATATTATTTAGGAAAAGCCAAAACTCATACTAATTATAAGAAAAAAAATCTCACTCTCGCATTCTTATTACCATTTCTTCTCCACGGAATATATAATTTTATTTTAAAAGGTTTTAGCAGTTTTACATTAATTCTGACTCCTTTTATGGTTTTATTATGGATAATTGCGTTGTACAGATTAAAAAGAGCGAATGAAAATACAATAATCAATTAAGGAACTATCTAGCATGTCAGCTCGTTGACTGTTTGATAGTTTTTTTATTTCTTATCTGAATGAATAAAAAGGAAAATAACACAAAAAATAGTGGTGCATCCTATTACAAGGAACGGAGGAAATAAAAATGCATCAATCGTATAAGGCATTCATGATAATACTTGTTGTTTGTAGTAGTCTAACTATGTATTTTACACAGACAGACAACACAAAAACATATGCATTTAGTGATCAAGTCATCCAACAAGGTGCGGTTGGAGAAGATGTTATTGAGCTACAAGCTAGATTACAGTATTTAGGTTTTTACAACGGCAAAATTGATGGAGTCTTTGGTTGGGGTACCTATTGGGCATTACGCAATTTCCAGTATGAATTTGGCATGGAAATAGATGGATTGGCAGGTCAAACAACAAAAGATAAATTAGTTCAAGCAAGTAATTACGATAAAGAATATGTTACAGAGCAAATAAACAAAGGAAATCAGTTTACGCACTATGGTGGCGGAGATAGGAACACAGATGGTCAAAGTAATTCAGGTGGTGGCAGTGGCAATAGTGGTGAAGACACTGGTGGTACTCCTTCAGTAAATGTTCCACAAGGTTATTCTCAAAATGATATTCAATTAATGGCAAATGCAGTATATGGAGAGGCAAGAGGTGAACCATACGAAGGTCAGGTTGCTGTTGCGGCCGTTATACTTAACCGTTTAAATAGTGCATTGTTCCCGGATACAGTATCAGGTGTCATTTTTGAACCACGTGCATTTACTGCAGTAGCTGATGGCCAAATCTGGTTAGAACCAAATGACAAAGCTAGAGAAGCAGTTTTAGATGCAATTAATGGTTGGGATCCTTCAGGAAATGCCCTTTACTATTTTAATCCTGATACTGCAACTTCTGGCTGGATTTGGACGAGACCACAAATTAAACAAATTGGTAAACATATATTTTGTAAATAGGAAGGTGTGAGAATTATGTTTCGCTGGATCGCAATAGGTGTACTTAGTGTAGCTGTAATTGGAACAGCGGTATGGGGTTATAATGAATATAGTGAAAAGAACGAAATAAAAATACAGGCTGAAAATGAATACCAACGCTCATTTCACGAATTAACCTATTACATGGATTTATTAAATGATGAGATTGGAACTGCATTAGCGATGAATTCGAAAGAACGCTTATCACCTCAGTTCGTAGATATTTGGAGACTAACCTCACAAGCACATTCAAATGTAGGTCAATTACCTTTAGGGTTATTACCTTTTCATAAAACGGAACAGTTTTTATCAGATATCGGGGAATTCACATATCAAACTGCAGTTCGAAACTTAGATGATAATCCATTAACGGAAGAAGAAACCCAGAAGTTAAAAGACTATTACGATCAGTCTGGTCAAATTAAAGACGAGTTAAGACAAGTGCAACATGTTGCTTTAGAAGAAGGGTTAAATTGGATGGATGTTGAACTTGCACTGTCTGACGAGAATGCACAACAAGACAATACAATAGTGAATGGCTTCCAAACTGTTGAAAAGTCGGTGGAAGGATTTGGTCAAGCAGACCCCGAAAATTCAACTATAAGTACGAATACGCAAGATCATTCATATAAAAACTTGACTGGGTCTGAAGTAACAGAAAATGAAGCTTTACAGAGAGCGATGGAGATATTTGAAATTAAAGATAAAGATTTACTTTCGATTTCTAAAAGCGGTGAAGGTGCTGATACACCTTTATACAGTATTTCCTATAATAAGGATGAAGAACACGGATATATGGATATGGCGATTAAAGGGGGACACCCTTTAAATTTACTAGTTAGTCGTGAAATGAAAGAAAAAAAAGTCAGCTTAAATGAGGGCTCTGAAAAAGCAAAAGACTATTTAGCTTCGTTCGGACTTGAAGACATGACTTTATTCCAAAGCAGTGAATATGACCATATAGGTGTATATTCTTACTTATATAACGATAATGGTGTGCGAGTATACTCTGATGCTGTAGAGGTTAAAGTTGGTTTAGATAATGGAGATCTGCTAGGCCTAACTACTAATAGTTACTTTATGAATCACACAGATAGAGAAATACCAGAACCGAAAATTTCAGAAGATGAAGCAAGAGATAATGTGAATAGTACGGTCGATATTCAAGAAAGTCACTTAGCTATTATTGATAATAATGCTGGTGAAGAGGTATTAACCTATGAATTTCTCGGTATAATGGATGATGAGACTTACCGAATTTTCATAAATGCAGAAAATGGTCAAGAAGAACTGGTAGAGAAATTAGATGGTAAGGAAGTAAATTATAACTCAGTTCTATAAGGGAAGGGAAGGTTAAAAAACCTTCCCTTTTTTTATGTGTGCCCGGCATGGGTGCAGTCTATAGGGTGAGAGTCCCGAACTGTGAAGGCAGAAGTAACAGTTAGCCTAACGCAAGGGTGTCCGTGGCGACATGGAATCTGAAGGAAGCGGACGGCAAACCTTCGGTCTGAGGAACACGAACTTCATATGAGGCTAGGTATCAATGGATGAGTTTGCATAACAAAACAAAGTCCTTTCTGCCAAAGTTGGTACAGAGTAAATGAAGCAGATTGATGAAGGGAAAGACTGCATTCTTACCCGGGGAGGTCTGATCGAAACGCCAAGCACTCTTGGTAACCCATTCAGCAATGGATGGCTGAACGGTCAGAAGTCAGCAGAAGTCATAGTACCCTGCATACTCGAGAATGTAAGGGGAAGGACGGAACAATTAAGGAGAAATGTGACACTAGGCGTTAAGATTTCATGCAGACACAGACAACCCGGAAGGGCTTATCCAAAGGAGGACGTAGTGAATCTACAGGGGACTTTGGAAGGGTGGAGTGGAACTTGCACAAATAGAACGTCACATTCACGAAGAAAGGAAACCCAAGTATGTTGATGAACCAAATTCTGTCACGGGACAATCTCATTCTCGCACTAAAGCGAGTCGAACGAAATAAAGGAAGTCATGGCATAGATGAAATGTCCGTAAAATTCCTACGAAGACATCTCTATGATAACTGGGATTCCCTTCGGGAGAACTTGAGGAAAGGAACCTATACACCTTCTCCTGTCCGCCGTGTCGAAATCCCGAAACCAAGCGGAGGAGTTCGGATGTTAGGTATTCCAACCGTGACGGATCGTTTCATTCAACAGGCTATTGCCCAAGTGCTTCATACAATTTTTGACCCCACCTTCTCAGAACATAGCTATGGATTCAGGCCCAACCGTCAAGGACATGACGCTGTGAGGAAGGCAAGGGGGTTTATTAAAGAAGGATACAGATGGGTAATTGATATGGACCTAGAGAAATTCTTTGATAAGGTGAACCATGATAAGCTCATGGGTGTTTTAGCGAAGCGCATCAAGGATAAGGAACTGCTTCGGCTTATTCGGAAATACCTACAATCTGGCGTCATGATAAATGGGATAGTAGTTAGCTCCGAAGAAGGCACTCCGCAAGGCGGGCCGTTGAGCCCTCTTCTTTCTAACATTATATTAGATGATTTAGATAAGGAGCTGGAGGAGCGTGGGCTACGTTTCGTTCGTTATGCGGATGACTGCAACATCTATGTGAGAACAAAGAAAGCTGGGAATCGTGTAATGAATTCCATTACTACATTTATCGAAGAGAAACTTCACTTGAAAGTAAATAAAGAGAAATCAGCAGTGGACCGGCCTTGGAAACGTAAGTTTCTTGGTTTTAGTTTCACCAATGGAAAGAATTCAAAAATTAGAATCGCAAAAGAAAGTATTATGCGTCTAAAACAGAAAATCAGGGAAATAACTTCACGTTCCAAGCCATTTCCTATGGAAGTAAGAATTGAGAAATTAAACAAATACCTGATGGGTTGGTGCGGGTATTACGCTTTAGCGGAGACACCTTCAAAGTTTGAGGAGTTCGATAAGTGGATAAGAAGAAGATTGCGCATGTGTATGTGGAAACAATGGAAGCTTCCACGGACAAAAGTCCGAAAGCTGATTAGCTTGGGTGTTCCTGACCACAAAGCATACGAATGGGGAAACACCAGAAAGAATTATTGGCGTATCTCCAAGAGTCCAATCTTAAGCAGAACCCTAGGCAACTCCTATTGGAGTAGACTAGGGCTCAAAAGTCTGTATCAAAGGTATGAATTTATTCGTAATACTTAATTGAACCGCCGTATACCGAACGGTACGTACGGTGGTGTGAGAGGACGGGGGTTAGTCGCTCCCTTCTACTCTATTATTTATCATTTATAAAAATATCTTCCATTGGAAAACGGAATTACTGAAAATATCTACTTCCTGCTTCATCGCCTAGTAACTTGGCGAATACACAAATCACGAAGTAGAGTGCTGAAATATTATAATACATAGACGTACTTATAGTTTTCAAATGAAAGTCAACATCGGATCATCACCTCTAAAAGGGTGCTTGCTCCTTTGGTCCTATTTTGTCATAATAAGTATAAAGTATTATTTTAATATGATGATGGGGGTACTTTATGCTAGAAATAGGTATGAAAATTCAATTAGAAATGAAAAATAGTGATAACAGTAAAACAGATATCTATTTGTGTACAATCATTGATGAAACAGAAGATAACTATATTATTAATTATCCTGTACATAAAGAAACATTGAAAACTACATTTTTTAATATTGGAACTTACTTTTCTGCTGTTTATGTAGGTGAAGATGACGCAATCTATCGCTTTCCAACAAAAATCACATCTAGAAAAAAAGCGAAAATACCATCTCTATATATTACAAAACCTGAGGTTGAGCAATGGAAGCGAATTCAACGACGGGAGTATGTGCGTGTGGATGCTTCCATTGATGTTGCGGTTCATAGTGTTTTACATCAATTTGATCCTTTTACTACAACTACACTAGATATTAGTGGTGGTGGTGTTGCTATCATCACTCCAAAGGAAGTAGAACTTGTGCTTCATACATTGGTTGATATATGGTTGCCTCTTGAAATAAAATATCAAAACAAGATCCATCATGCATACGCCCAAGCAGAAATTGTTACTATTCGAGAACTTAATATCAGAAAGAATGTAGTTTCGCTTCAATTTCATTCCATTACCCAAAAAGATCGACAAGAAATTATACGTTATTGTTTTGATAAAGAACGTGAAAAAAGGTTAAAAGAGAGAAATTAATTCGACCATAAAAAATAGAATATGTTATGATTATCATGTAGAAAGATAGCTTGGTAATAGCCAAGTTTTTTATTGTAGGAGATGAACATGAATGGAACAAAGAATCACAGTAGCAATTGACGGACCAGCAGCAGCAGGTAAAAGTACTGTAGCTAAAATGATCGCAAATCAATTAGGATTTATTTATGTGGACACGGGTGCAATGTATCGTGCTTTAACTTATCAGGCTTTACAAGAAGGTATAGACCCAAAAAATGAAGATAGCGTTCTAACTATATTAATGAATTCCAATATAGAATTACGTCAGGCTGAAAATGGACAACGAGTCTTTGTAAACAACAAAGATGTCTCCGAAGAAATTCGTTATCCAGACGTAACATCAAAAGTATCTTTTGTAGCAGAACATCCTTCTATACGTAAAGAGATGGTATCTCGACAGCAAAAACTTGCAAATAACCGCAGTGTGGTAATGGATGGAAGAGATATTGGTACGCATGTATTACCAGATGCGGAGGTAAAAATCTTTTTAATTGCCTCAGTGGAAGAAAGAGCAAAAAGACGTCATGAAGAGAATATTAAAAAGGGTATACCTTCAGATATAAAGTTATTAAAAAAAGAAATTAGTGATCGAGATGAAATCGATTCGAATCGAGAGGTATCTCCATTAATCAAAGCAGAAGACGCAATAGAAGTTGATACTACATCACTTTCAATTGCAGAAGTAAAAGATCAAATCTTAAATGAAATCTTTAAATACAATACCCAAAATAATAAGGGTGTATAGAGGGGGAGAAAGGATGCTTTATAAATTTGCTAGATTTGTTATAGCAATCATTTTTTACCCGCTATATCGTATCAAAGTGATTGGCAAAGAGAACATACCTGAATCAGGCCCTGTGATTATTTGTTCAAATCACATATCTAATTTTGACCCACCTGTTGTAGGTATTACCTCCAACCGTGATATTTCATTTATGGCAAAAGGTGAGCTTTTCGAAAAACCTTTATTAGGAAGATTGTTAATAGGTATAAAAGCTTTTCCGGTTCGTCGAGGACTTGCAGATCGTAATGCATTACGCAATGGACTTAAAATTCTTGAAGAAGGACATACACTTGGTCTATTTCCAGAAGGTACAAGAAGTAAAACCGGAGAGTTAGGGAAACCGCTATCTGGTGTTGGATTTTTTGCCCTACGTTCGAAGGCTGTGGTTGTTCCTTGTGTGATAATTGGTGAATACAAGCCATTTTCTAAAACAACGGTAGCATATGGAAAACCAATGAATGTAAATACCTACCGTGAAAATAAAGCTTCTGCAAAAGACATGTCAGAGGCAATTATGGAAGAAATCAGAAATTTGTATGATATTCACAAAAATTAATTGTCTTTACTTGACAAATAATTATAATTATTAGAAGTTATAATTAGAAACTAGAATTTATCTTTCTTACTATTCCCTTTTAAATGAATAGTTGAAGTGTACCTAGGAGGCTATGGAAATGAGTGAAGAAAGTAAAGATCTACAAACAATGGAAGTTGGTACTACCGTCACAGGAACTGTCGTAAAATTAGAAGATAAGCAAGTTCTTGTAGATATCGGTTATAAAACAGAAGGTATTTTGCCGATTGGCGAACTGTCTAGTCTGCATGTTGAAGCAACAACAGATGTACTAACAGAGGGTGACACTGTTACATTAAAAGTGAAAAAGATAGATGATGATGAGATCATTCTATCAAAAAGAGCAATCGATTCTGAAACAGCTTGGGAAGAATTAGAACAAAAATACAACTCAGGTGAAGCGTTCGATACAACTGTAAAAGAAGTTGTAAAAGGTGGATTAGTTGTAGACGTGGGTGTTCGTGGATTTATACCTGCTTCTTTAGTAGAAACCTATTACGTCGAAGACTTTAGCGACTACCTTAATAAGACTCTAAAAGTAAAAATAGCAGATTTAGATCGTTCACAAAACCGTGTAATTTTATCCCATCGTGCTATTGTGGAAGATGAAGAAAAAAATAGAAAGAACGATGTACTTCAATCACTTGAACCTGGACAAGTAATCGAAGGTACGGTACAACGTATTACAAACTTTGGTGCTTTTGTTGACCTTGGTGGGGTAGACGGCTTAGTGCATATATCTCAACTTGCACATGAACATGTAGAAAAGACTTCTGATGTTGTATCTGAAGGTGACAAAATAAAAGTAGAAGTCTTGTCTGTTGATTTAGATAATGAAAGAATTTCTTTATCTCATAAGAACACATTGCCAGGACCATGGGCAAATGTAGAGGAACAAGTAAAAGTTGGCTCTACAATTGAAGGTACAGTAAAACGCTTAGTTAGTTTTGGGGCGTTTGTCGAGTTACTTCCTGGCGTAGAAGGATTAGTGCACATTTCTCAAATCGCTAACCGTCATATTGGCACACCACAAGAAGTTCTTGAGATAGGACAAACTGTCCAAGTAAAAGTATTAGACGTTAGTGAACAAGATCAACGAATTAGCTTAAGTATAAAAGAACTGGAAGAAGAACAAGAAGCTAAAGAATATAAACAATATGAAAAAGATGACGATCAATCTGGATTTCAACTAGGCGATTTTATTGGCGACAAACTCGATAAATATAAATAACCTTATTATAAAATGCCAAGGAAGAATTTACTTTCCTTGGCATTTTTTTATGAGCTATAAAATTATAGAATTTTGCATCTGGTGAAAGTCAACATCGAATCGCATCCGCTTATCGTATTTCCTATATCTCATACGGTTCCATCCAGGAAAAACGGTGATAAACGGCCGCTTGCTCTTTGGTTTATCTGTACTAAGATTTCCAAAGTGAGCCATACTAACAGATACAGTTTTTAAAGATGGGGTGGCTTACATGGAAATCGATGCATATTTAAATGCTATACTTTTCGGAGTCGTAACTGGCACAGTTGCAAGATTACTGACTTTACGATCAGATTACCGTCAATATCCAACATACTTACATGGACGAATTATACATTTATCACTGGGATTTATAGCTGCTTCCTTAGGAGCCCTAGCAATTCCTGCTTTACTGGAAATGCAATTTACTGCTGTCACGTTTTTGACTGTTGCAGCAACTCAATTTAGAGATGTCCGTAACATGGAAAGAACTACACTTACTGAATTAGATGGGTTTGAGTTAGTATCAAGAGGCAATACATATATTGAAGGGATAGCAATTTCATTTGAAAGCAGGAATTATCTAGTTATGTTTACTGCTTTCTTTACTACCCTTGCATTTATTGCGTGGGGATGGTTCCCTGCATCCGTGGTGGCAGTATTATCATTTATTGTTGGTTTGAGTCTTATGAGCGGATCTACTTTGAAGGATATAGTGGATATTGAGCAATCGGAGATAACTTTTGATGGAGCAGGATTATACGTAGATAATATATATATTATGAATATTGGGCTTCCAGAAAGACAAGAAGAAATCTTACAACACGGAATGGGTTTTATATTAAAACCAAAAAACATCAATATTGTTACCACTATTGCTAATCTTGGTCAACGTCAAGCAATATTACATGATGTATCTGTCTCTTTAGGTGTGTTTCGGGATTCCGGTACACCTGCTTTAACTCCTCTAATAAAACGCGATCTAGATGACGGACGATTAGGAGTATTCATTCTCCCACTTATAAAAGATGCAGAAAAAGCAAAAAAAGTAATAGGTGCGGTACCTGTGTTAGAAAGTGCAGTTCGTATGCCATCTGAATCAAAAGCAATAAGGAGGAATAAATCGTGAATATGGAATTAGATAAAACTATTTTAGCGATAATTACATCTAATCAATCTAAAGTAACAGGTGGAGCACCCATTTTCATTTGTGAAAAAGGGACTGAACTAGAATTATTTGCGGCTAATCTTGAAGCGATTATTGATGGTATAGCACACCGATTAAGTGATGAAGTCTACATTATTGTAAAACACTAAATATAGAATTTAATTGTTTATCTTACCTTATTTTGCTAGAATGTATAAAGGCAAATAGACAAAAGAGAGAGGATGTTCCTTAAAAATGAGGAAATCTGTAGTAGCGATTGTTGGTAGACCAAACGTAGGAAAGTCAACCATATTTAATCGCTTAGTAGGAGAAAGAATTTCAATTGTAGAAGATATCCCTGGTGTAACAAGGGATCGAATATATGCAAATGCAGAATGGCTTAACCATACTTTTAATATCATTGATACGGGTGGTATTGAACTGGGTGATGAACCATTGCTCGTGCAAATGAGACAGCAAGCTGAAATTGCAATTGATGAAGCAGATGTAATTGTATTTTTACTGAATGGAAAAGAAGGCATTACTTCAGCAGATGACGAAGTAGCTAAATTATTATTCAAGTCGAATAAACCTGTTGTAGTAGGCGTAAACAAAATGGATAATCCCCAAATGCATGAAACAATTTATGAATATTATTCATTAGGATTTGGACAACCATTTCCCATCTCAGGCACACATGGCCTTGGATTGGGTGACTTACTAGATGAAGTCGTAGGTCACTTTCCTAATGAATCGGAAGAAGAAAAAGATGAAGATACGATATACTTTAGTTTAATCGGTCGACCGAATGTAGGAAAGTCTTCTCTTGTAAATGCATTATTGAATGAAGATAGAGTGATTGTTAGTGAAATAGAAGGAACCACTCGGGACGCTATAGATACGAAATTACATCGTGATGACCAAGACTTTGTAATAATTGATACAGCTGGTATGCGCAAACGAGGAAAAGTATATGAATCCACAGAAAAATACAGTGTACTCCGTGCGTTGCGAGCGATAGAACGTTCTGACGTTGTTTTAGTATTAATAGATGCTGAGACAGGTATTCGTGAACAAGATAAACGTATAGCTGGATATGCCCATGATGCAGGTAGAGCAATAGTTATCGTTGTTAATAAATGGGACACTGTCGACTCAAATGAAAAAGCAATGAAAGAATTCGAAAAAAATATTCGAGCACATTTTCAGTATCTAGATTATGCTCCAGTTGTATTTCTATCAGCGAAAACGAAAAAACGCATGCATACCTTAGTGCCAGCAATAAAATTAGCTAGTGAAAGCCATACAAAACGTATTCCAACTAATGTATTAAATGATGTAATAATGGATGCTATTGCTATGAATCCAACACCTACATTAAAAGGAAAACGCTTGAAAGTGCTCTATGCAACACAAGTTGCTGTCCAACCGCCAAGCTTCGTTGTTTTTGTAAATGATCCAGAGTTGATGCACTTTTCATACGAGAGATTTTTAGAGAATAAAATCCGTGATGCATTTGGATTTGTGGGCACACCTATAAAATTATTCGCTAGAAGACGCCAATAAATTAGGGAGAGATGATCACATGGAAAAAGTTGCTGTACTAGGAGCCGGTAGTTGGGGAACAGCTCTTGCAATTGTATTAGCTGACAATGGTCATGAAGTTCGATTATGGTCACATAGGAAGGAACATGCAGAAACAATTAATGAAACTCACCGAAATCATAAATATTTAGATGTCGATATTCCAAATGAGATTACCGCTTATAGTGATATGCATCAAACAGTCTCTGGGGTAGATGCAGTTGTTATTGTAGTACCAACGAAAGCAATTCGAGAAGTGTGTAGTGAACTGAATAAATGGATGGATTCAAAAACAACTGTTATCCACGCGACAAAAGGCATTGAACCTGTTAGCTTAAAACGGGTCTCTGAGATGATTGAAGAAGAGATGGATATAAAGTACGAAGATATTGTCGTGCTATCTGGTCCAAGTCATGCAGAAGAAGTTGCTTTAAGACATCCGACTACAGTTACAACTTCATCTATTAATCTAGAAAAAGCAAAACATGCACAAGATCTTTTCTCAAGTGATTCATTCCGTGTGTATACAAGCGATGATATTCTAGGAATAGAATTAGGTGGGGCACTTAAAAACATTATTGCATTGGGAGCAGGAATTTCTGATGGTTTAGGTTTTGGTGATAACGCGAAAGCTGCTTTAATTACAAGAGGATTGGCAGAAATTGCTCGATTAGGAACGTCTTTAGGGGCAAACCCGTTAAGTTTTCTTGGATTATCGGGAGTTGGAGATTTAATTGTTACTTGTACAAGTGTTCATAGCCGAAATTGGCGTGCAGGAAATCTATTGGGTAAAGGTAACCAGCTTGAGGATGTACTTGAGCAGATGGGAATGGTAGTTGAAGGTGTACGCACCGTTAAAGCTGCCCATCAATTTGCTAAGGATCAAAATGTTGATATGCCGATAACAAGCGGAATATTTCAAATTCTATTTGAAAATAAAAATCCCAAAGATGTAGTCGAACAACTTATGAACAGAGGAAAAAGAGATGAAATGGATGATTTAGCAGTTCTGCTTAAGGAAAGATATTCAGAATAACACGCAAATTACCTCCTTGCATATAATATGATGAATGAAATCGCAAGGAGGAAAAAATGTGAATAATTTTCAAAAAGGCCTATTTGATAAATTACAGAAGAATGCGAATATCAATCCTGAAGATGTTTATAAAGTTGCGGACTCTGTAAAGCATGCAAATTTTAAAGATGAACAAACCGTACGTAATTTAGTTAAACAGTTAGCTCAAATGGCAAATAAACCCCTCTCAAAAGAAAGAGAAGATAAAATTGTTCAATCCATTGTGAACAATAATATGCCTAGTGATATGAATAGTTTAAATAAACTTTTCAAAAAATAGCAAGGCATAGGCAATTGAGTATACGAAATAACATTTATATGCATAAGATAAATCGCACAAGCATTCAAGGATAGAGTTGCTAAGGAAACTTATTTAGTCATCCCGTGGTAGAGGAATCCCCTTTTATCACGGGATTCCTTATGTTAAAAACCGTCACATAATATTAGTAAAATTTACTCGTGCTATTGGAGGATTATGTTATAATGACACCTATGTAGAGGATATTTATAGTTAGTTGAGGTGAAATCGTTGTCAATTTCAATGTTTATGATGTATGTTTCATTTGCAGGAATGTTTTTATTAATCCTCTCAATGGGACTGATTGTTTGGAGCAGAAGTAAACTACGCGGTTGGGTACAGGTAGTGGTATCGTTACTTGCTTACCTCTGTTTAATTAGTGGAGGATTTATTATCCTGTATGTCGTATTTAGTGGACCTACAAGATAATGATAAGGAGTCTTATATTATGAAAAACCGTACATATTTGTTAATACCAATTATATTTCTTACATTCATACTTACTGGATGTCTTTACCCGCAAAGTGAGAAATCAGAGAATCAAATACCTTATGAAGAACAACTACAGACGGTACAGCAATCGGTAAATAGTTATAAAGAAGGAGAAAATGGACTTGTTCCAATTCGAACAAAGGACAATGATACTCCAGAATTCGAAAAATATTTAATTGATTTCAGTAAACTTCGTGAAAACGGTTATTTATCGGAGCCTCCTGGGAACTCTTTTGAAAAGGGAGGCGTTTATCAATATACTTTGTTGAATCCAGAAGAGGATCCAACAGTTAAGTTAATTGATTTACGTATTACGGAAGAAATTCGCCGTGTCAATGTGCAATTAGACTTTTATAGACAGGAAAATTATTACCCTGCTTTCGGAGAAAAATTAACGGACAAGTATTACACTATTGATTATAATAAATTAGATCTTGAAGAAGCACCAACAGTTACTAGTCCTTATTCGCAAGAAGAATTGCCAATTATTATGGATTTAGATGGAAATCTTTTTGTTGATTATTCCTATGACTTAAACAAAGCTTTACAAGAATATAATCATGAGTATTCTGAAGGTGAAGATATTCGATACCTATTAACCGACCATTCTCCATTTGTTCCTGCATATTCTGTTCCATATACCGTAAAAGATAATCAAGCTATTTTTTTAGATGAGATGGAATAAAAAAACCCTTGTAGCAATATATATTGTTGCAAGGGTTTTTTATATTTATATCGATGATGTACCTGTATGGAAAAAATATATTAAAAATATTGGCAAACAAGGCATATTTTAATAGGACAACATCATAGAATCATAATGTCAATATAATGCGGGTAGTTTATATTAAAGTACGGAGATCGGGAGGGGATCTTTTGGAAAAAACGGATATTTTCAAAGACATTTCAAAACGGACTAACGGCGATATCTATTTAGGAATAGTTGGAGCAGTCCGTACAGGTAAGTCAACTTTTATTAAAAAGTTTATGGAGCTCGTAGTATTACCTAATATTGAAAGTGAAAGTGATCGTGCACGAGCACATGATGAACTGCCACAGAGTGCAGCAGGAAAAACTATTATGACAACTGAACCAAAATTTATACCAAACCAAGCAGTGCAAGTAAAAGTAGATGATGGTTTGGACGTAAATGTAAGACTTGTCGACTGTGTAGGATACGCAGTAGAAGGTGCAAAAGGTTTTGAAGATGAAAACGGCCCGAGAATGATTCATACACCTTGGTATGAAGATCCAATTCCTTTTCATGATGCAGCTGAAATCGGTACACGAAAAGTAATTCAAGAACACTCGACTATAGGAGTAGTTGTTACTACCGATGGATCAATTGGTGAAATTGAAAGACATGACTATGAAGATGCTGAAACTAGAGTGGTAGAAGAATTAAAAGAGGTAGGAAAACCATTTATCATGGTAATAAACTCTACTCAACCTCGAAGCCAGGAAACAGAGTTATTAAGACAAGAATTAGTTGAAAAACATGATATACCCGTATTGGCAATGAGTATTGAATCAATGACGGAACATGACGTCTATAATGTACTCAGAGAAGCACTATTTGAATTCCCAGTACTTGAAGTGAATGTTAATTTACCTAGTTGGGTAATGGTATTAAATGAACGTCACTGGCTACGACAAAATTATCAAGATGCTATACAAACGACTGTGAAGGATATTAAACGGTTAAGAGATGTAGACCATATCGTTGGTAACTTTACAGATTATGACTATATAGAACAGGCAAGCTTAGCAGGAATGGAGATGGGTGAAGGTATAGCAGAAATTGATCTTCATGCTCCAGACTATCTATACGATGAAGTATTAAAAGAAATTGTTGGGGAAGAGATTCGCGGAAAAGACCATTTGCTTGAACTTATGCAAGATTTTGCTTATGCGAAACGAGAATATGATCAAGTAGCAGGAGCATTGCAAATGGTGAAGCAAACCGGATATGGAATAGCAGCTCCAACATTAGAGGATATGCAATTAGATGAACCAGAAATCATTAGACAAGGGTCGAGATTTGGAGTACGTCTAAAAGCTGTGGCTCCATCCATCCATATGATTCGGGTTGAAGTAGAGTCAGAATTCGCACCAATTATTGGGACAGAAAAACAAAGCGAAGAACTTGTACGGTATTTAATGCAGGATTTTGAAGAAGATCCATTGTCGATTTGGGAGTCCGATATTTTTGGTCGGTCATTGAGTTCAATAGTTAGAGAGGGAATACAAGCCAAAATTTCTCTGATGCCAGAAAACGCTAGGTATAAATTAAAAGATACGTTAGAAAGAATCATTAACGAAGGTTCTGGTGGTTTAATCGCCATTATTTTATAGCAGCTTACACATAGCTGCTATATTTTTTTTGGTTTTTTAATAAAAAATAAAATAACGGCAGGAAATATTTTGTTTTTGTCGTATATGTATAATGAAATATGACAATGCTTTGTGTATACTGGGTTGGAGGGATTTACAGAACAACGCTTATTTTTTATACGGATTAAGGTAAAAATAGGCAAAAATCCCATAAATATTGAAGAAATCGATACTTTTTGTTGAATTTTATTCCAATCTCAGTTAATATAAGCCTTGTCATCACTTGTAAGGGATGACTTACTAGTAAGCAGACAATGAATCAGACATATGAATATGTCGATTTGTCAAAATGAACATCCTGGGAGGAGGTGAATGTCATGAACAAAACAGACTTAGTGAATGCTGTTGCTGAAAAAAGTGAGCTTTCTAAAAAAGACGCAACAAAAGCTGTAGATGCAGTATTTGAATCTGTCATGGATTCACTGAAAAACGGTGAAAAAGTACAGTTAATTGGTTTTGGTAACTTTGAAGTACGCGAACGTTCTGCTCGTAAAGGGCGTAACCCGCAAACAGGAGAAGAAATCGAAATTCCTGCAAGCAAAGTTCCAGCTTTCAAACCAGGTAAAGCCCTTAAAGACAGTGTAAAATAATTATTTTACATAGGGCGGCTACAAAGGGGTACGTTTTTAGCGTACCCCTTTTCTTTATATTCATGAATGATTTATTTAAAAAGTTGCTAAAGGAGATTTACAATGACAGACCGCACGGATAAAGCTGAATATTTTATCATAAAAGCTCTTGAGAATGGAGTAAATGTTATGGGGTTAACAAGAGGACATGATACTCGTTTTCATCATACAGAAAAACTTGACCAAGGCGAAGTTATGATTGCTCAATTTACGGAACATACATCAGCGATTAAAGTAAGAGGTAAAGCATTAATTCAAACCAGTCATGGTGAAATAACAAATGAATAAATACTAATTATTGGAATTTAGAAGCTACATATATTCAATCGTTTTTATAAATGTAGAAATGTGCTATAATAGCTAAAGCAATTGAATGGCTGAAAGGGTCCAGGTGATATTCTTGACTACATTTATTACAAGAAATCAGAGCTATAGAGAGCTTCTAGATGAAAAATTAAAATATGGATATATTCACAAACATATACAACAACCACTAATTGATGAAGCCAAATGGGGTTTACTCCAGTTCCTAGTTGAACAGGATAGATCATTGACTCCGATGCAACGTGAGAGATATATTATTACTACGATGCTCGTACAAATCGCCTTGGACACCCATGATCTCGTTCCTATTAAAAAAGTAGCTGAAACAGAGCAGGAAACACTGTCAAAGCAATTACAAGTACTTTCAGGTGACTACTATAGTGGATTATATTATTTTCTATTGTCAGAAGTGGGAGAAATAGAATTTATCCAAACATTAGCAAATGCAATACGAGAAATTAACGAATTAAAAATGGCATTATATTACAAAGATTCTCCTACCTTTCATGAGAGAATTAATTTGACTAAAAAGATAAATTCTATGTTAATTATTCATGTCACACAATTTTTATATGATGATACGGCAAATGATTTAATTACAGATTGGCTTATTTTACAACAATTGGAGTTGGAGCGAGAGTATAATAATTCAGTTATTGGTGAGACAACGATTAACGCTTATCAAAAAAATGTAAGTAATCTTGCTCAAACATTATCAAATCAAACTGCATTTATCACTCATTATATTCAAGATCAACAAAACGATAATGTTAAAATCTCGACTAGACTTTAGAGGAAGTGTATTTAATGGGGAAACCATCATCAAAAGAAGAGCGAGTGCATCATGTTTTTGAAAATATCTATTCCAAATATGATTCCATGAATTCGATTATATCATTTCAACGTCACAAATCTTGGCGTAAAGATACAATGAAACGCATGAATGTACAAGCAGGAGAAACTGCTTTAGATGTATGTTGTGGAACAGGGGATTGGTCAATTTCGCTTTCAGAAGCGGTTGGGCAAACAGGAAAAGTAATCGGCCTTGATTTTAGTAAAAACATGCTCTCGATTGCAAAACAAAAAAAACAGGACTTGCAATTAAATCAACTAGAACTAGTTCACGGTAATGCGATGGAATTACCTTATGAGGAAAATAGTTTTGATTATGTTACCATTGGATTTGGTTTACGTAATGTGCCGGATTATATGACGGTTTTAGAAGAAATGTATCGAGTTGTGAAGCCTGGTGGTAAAGTGGTATGTATTGAAACATCTCAACCTACCTTAATTGGCTATCGACAAGCATATTACTTTTATTTCAAATTTATAATGCCGATATTAGGTAAATTAATCGCCAAGAGCTATAAAGAATATTCTTGGTTACAAGAATCAGCAAAAGATTTCCCGGGGAAAAAAGAATTAAAGGAAATGTTTTTAAATGCTGGTTTCGATAAAGTAGAAATGAAAAGTTATACAGGTGGAGTTGCTGCAATGCATATGGGCTTTAAAGCATCTCAATAGTACGTAGAATTGTAAAAGGTAAAATAAGGTGACTTACATGAAACTACCAAAAATTTATGGCTTTTTAAAGAAAGATATGGAAAGTATAGAATCTGCATTACAGGATAGTATACAGGCAAATCATCCCGTGTTACGTGATGCATCAACTGAATTATTACATGCAGGGGGAAAGCGAATTCGTCCTGTTTTTGTTTTGCTATCATCTCAATTAGGAAATTACGATCTTTCTAAGATTAAAAAAGTTGCAGTAACATTAGAATTAATACATATGGCTACCCTCGTTCACGACGATGTGATCGATGAAGCAGAGCTAAGAAGAGGAAAACCGACGACAGCTTCTATATATGGTAATCGTGTAGCCATGTATACGGGAGATTATATACTCGCAAGGGCATTAGAAGAAATAACAGAAATACCAGACCCAAGAGTACATCAATTACTTTCCAAAACGTTAGTAGAAGTGTCGATTGGAGAAATTGAACAGATTGAATATAAATTTAACTGGGAACAAAACTTCCGTGATTATCTGCGTCGTATAAAAAGAAAAACTGCGCTGTTAATAGCTAGTAGTTGCAAACTAGGAGCAATAGTTGGAGGTTTAAATGATTATCAAACTAATAAGCTATACCAATATGGTTATTACATAGGAATGTCTTATCAAATTATTGATGATATCTTAGATTTTACATCTACTTCCAAAGAACTCGGTAAGCCTGCTGGCAATGACTTATTACAAGGAAATATTACACTCCCGGTTTTATATGCCATGGAAGATAAGACCTTCAAACAATCACTTTTTAATGTATTTTCAAAAGATGGTCATGTCACAACCAATGAAATGAAGACACTGATACAACACTTAAAAAGAACAGATGCTATTAAAAGAAGTTATGCTGTAAGTGATATGTATTTATCCAAAGCATTAACTGCATTAGATGAAATACCGGCTTCTCGTGCAAAAAAAACTCTCCAAGATATTGCAACATATATCGGAAAAAGAAGATCCTAAGTAATTGTTATTTTTAAGAAAATTTGATATTATTTTATAGGTTACTTATTTAAATACATAAGTTGGGGTGATTTTATGGAGAAAACATTTTTAATGGTAAAACCTGATGGGGTTCAACGAGAATTAATTGGTGAAATCGTAAAAAGGTTTGAAACAAAGGGGTACAAGCTTGCTGGGGCGAAATTAATGCAAGTGTCAAATCAATTAGCTGAAACACATTACAGTGAACACAAAGAACGTCCTTTCTTCGGTGAACTGGTTGATTTTATTACTTCTGGACCTGTATTTGCTATGGTTTGGGAAGGCGAGAATGTAATCGCAACAGCTCGAAAGATGATGGGGAAAACTAACCCGTTAGAGGCAGACCCGAGTACAATTCGCGGTGATTTTGGGATTAGTGTTGGAAAGAATATTATTCATGGCTCTGATTCAGCAGAAAGTGCTGAGAGAGAAATAACTCTATTCTTTACAGAAAATGAGATCGTGTCCTATGAGAAACAAGCAAACAATTGGATTTATTAATAAGTGAAAGCGGAAACATATATTGTTTTCACTTAACTCATGACCTCCGTTAAAATAAACGGAGGTTTTTATATATTTTTGTTGATTCGGAGTGATATGAATGGATGATTATAATCCTTTTTTAGAAAAAGTTCACCAAACTATAGGTTTGGATCTTTCTTTATATAAAGAAACACAGATGAAAAGAAGAATAACAACGTTAAGAGACAAACGAGGATATAGGAGTTATATTCAATATCTAGAAGCTTTGTTAAAAGACGAGATATTACTAAAAGAATTTACAGATCGACTAACCATTAATGTTTCCGAATTTTATCGTAACCCTAAACGTTGGGAAGTATTAGAGAAAAACATCTTTCCTGAAATGGTGTCACGAAAGCCAAAAATAAAAATTTGGAGTGCTGCTTGCTCTACAGGGGAAGAACCTTATAGCTTAGCAATTCTATTGCATGAACATTTTCCACAACAAAACTTTGAAATAATTGCCACCGATATTGATGATAATGTTCTTAAAACTGCTACTCAAGGGATATATCAGAACCAGTCTCTTAAAGAATTACCAGATCGACTTAAAAATAAATACTTTAAAAGAACAGGTACATTATATTCAATTAACTCAAAATTAAAACAACATATCACCTTTAAACGACATAATTTATTAGCTGATCCTTACCCTCAAAATATGGACCTTATTGTTTGCAGGAATGTATTAATATATTTTACAGATAAAGCGAAGAACAGCATCTATCAAGGATTTAGTGATTCTTTGTCAGCTAATGGAATATTATTTGTAGGTAGCACAGAACAAATTTTCACTCCTCAACAGTATGATTTTGAACTAGAAGAGACATTCTTCTATAAAAAGAAACAAACAATTTCTTTATAAGAAAATAAAATAAATCATGTGAAAGACTACCCCTAATAAACTTATCTATGATATAGTAATTAGAAAACTTTCAACTATTTAAGAAGGAGAATGTAAATTGCGATACATAACATCTGGCGAATCTCATGGTAAACAATTAACAACGATAATCGAAGGTCTACCTTCACAATTACCAATTACTGCAGAAGATATTAACGCTTCTTTACGTCGAAGACAAGGTGGACACGGTAGAGGGAAGCGTATGCAAATAGAGAAAGATACAGTAGATATTGTAAGTGGTGTTCGTCATGGGTATACATTAGGATCTCCACTATCATTAGTAATCCGCAATGATGATTTTAAACATTGGACAGATATTATGGGCGAAGAACCAATGGAAGATCCTTCAAAAATGCGCCGTGTAGTTACAAAACCAAGACCTGGACATGCAGATCTAAACGGTGCACTTAAATACGGACATAGAGATATGAGAAACGTATTGGAACGTTCTTCTGCAAGAGAAACGGCCGCTCGTGTTGCTGCGGGTGCTGTTGCTAAAAAACTACTAAAAGAACTAGGAATTGAAGTTAGCGGTTATGTAAAGGAAATTGCTGGGATAGAAGCTAGTGATCTACCAGAATTAAACGCACAAGAACGTGCAGATAAGGCAAACCAATCACCAGTAATGGTTCTAGACGCTACTGTTGAAGAGCAAATGACAAATGCAATCGATCAAGCTAAAAAAGAAGGAGATTCCATCGGTGGTGTCTGTGAAGTATATGTAGAAGGGATGCCAGCAGGAGTTGGATCTTATGTACACTATGATCGGAAGTTAGATAGTAGATTAGCAGGCAGTGTCGTAAGTATTAATGCCTTTAAGGGTGTTGAATTCGGAATCGGATTTGAAGCGGCGAAACGTAATGGAAGTGAAGTGCATGATGAAATAGCATGGGATGAAACGCATGGTTACTACCGTACTACAAATAGATTAGGTGGTTTTGAAGGTGGAATGACGACTGGGATGCCTATTATTGTTCGAGGGGTTATGAAACCAATCCCAACACTCATGAAGAGACCGTTAACTAGTGTTGATATCGAAACAAAAGAACCTTTTAAAGCTACAGTAGAACGGTCGGATGCATGTGCTGTTCCTGCAGCATCAGTAGTTATGGAACATGTAGTAGCATTCGAATTAGCAAAAGCCCTTACCGAACAATTTTCTAGCGATCAATTGCCACAATTAAAAAAAGCAATTGATGATTACAGAGAAGAAATTAGGTGCTTCTAAAAATGGAAGAAATGACAGTGCAATCGAACCAAAGCTCGTACCCAATTTATATTGGTCAAGGCTTACGATATCAACTAAGTTCCTATATTGAAAAAAAATATACAAAACTATTTATTATTACAGATGATCAAGTAGGAAGTCGTTATCTTAAAGATGTATTACATGGTTATCCATCTGAGGAAAATATCTGTCATTTCACCATTCCTTCTGGAGAAAGTTCAAAGAGTATCGATAACTTTTATCGTTTGCAAACAGAGGCACTCCAGAATGGTTTAGACCGACATTCATTAATTATTGCATTAGGCGGAGGGGTAGTAGGTGATTTGGCTGGTTTAGTTGCTGCTACTTTTATGCGCGGAATTGATTATATCCAAGTTCCAACTACAATTCTTGCACATGATAGTAGTGTAGGTGGAAAAGTCGCAATTAATCATCATTTGGGAAAAAATTTAATCGGAAGTTTTTTCCCACCCGTTGCCGTAATTTACGATATAGAAACATTGTCAACATTACCTCCTCATGAGATTAGAAGTGGTTATGCTGAAATCGTCAAAGAGGGTTTAATTGCAAATCAAAAAATGTTTTTATCATTATTGGATCATTCATTAGCTTCAATAAAACCTCATCAACTTGAAATATATTTAAAAGCAGGAATTCAAGTAAAATCAAGAATTGTAGAACAAGATGAGAAAGAGGCTAACATAAGAAAGTTTCTCAATCTAGGACATACATTAGGTCATGCATTAGAAACGATTCACGGCTATGGGAATATCACTCATGGGGAAGCAGTTGCAAATGGTTTGTTATTTGCGCTTCATGTCAGTGAATATGAATTTGAAATACAACTGCCTTTTTATCAATTATATCAGTGGTTAAAAGATAACGAATATCCTATTCTCTCTTTTTCCGAAGAAGAAATCACACAGTTAATAGAGCTTATGAAAACTGATAAAAAATCAGTTGGCGGCACAATACAGATGGTTCTTTTAAAAGAAGTGGAAGACCCTGTAACTGTCTCATTAGATAATTCAATGATGAAACAACATCTATCGACCTATTTAGAAAGGATGGAGAAACTGTGACCAGAGGTGTACGAGGAGCTACAACAATTCAAGAAAATAATGCAGAAGAGATCGTCTTGCGGACCGAAGAACTTGTTAAAGCTATGGTAGAACAGAACAATATTAAATCTGATGATGTGTCACATGTGTTTATTTCTGTGACAAAAGATGTAACAGATGGTTTTCCAGCCAAAGCATTAAGAAAAATAGATGATAGTTGGAAATATGTACCTGTAATGTGTATGACGGAGATCGATGTTCCTGATAGTTTAGCAAAATGTATAAGAGTGATGATGGTAATTCGGACAGATAAAACTCAACAAGAAATTAATCATGTATTTCATAACAATGCAGTAAAACTCAGACCAGATTTGCTACAAAAGGATGGCGAGTAGATATGCAAGGTAAAGAGATTCTAAAACAGTTAAGTCCATATAAACAAGGGAAACAGATAAAAGATATCCAAAAAGACTATCAATTAGATTACATTGTAAAATTGGCATCGAACGAAAATCCATATGGATATTCTAAACAGGTTAATGAAGCGTTAAGCACAGAAAATTTCGACTTCCATATTTATCCTGATGGTTACACTTCTGATTTACGTACTGACCTAACACAAAAATTAAACATTGATGAATCAGAAATTATTTTTGGGAGCGGTTCTGAGGAAATTATTCAACTATTATGTCGCTCTTATATTATCCCTGGATCTAATGTTGTCATGGCTACTCCAACATTTCCACAGTATAAACATTACTCGCTTATTGAGAATGCAGAAATAAAAGAAATCCCAACAGACAAGGAAGGTTATCATCAATTAGACAAAATGCTAGGTTCGATTGATGATCATACAGCGATTGTTTGGCTATGTACACCTAATAATCCGACAGGTGCTGCTTTCTCAAAAGAGGAGCTTATCACATTCTTAGATAATTGTCCTAAGGAAGTCCTAGTCGTCTTAGATGAAGCATACTACGAATATTTACATTCGGATAAAGATTTAGATGCATTACAGTTGCGTTTTACCTACAGTAATGTAATTGTGCTTCGTACGTTTTCAAAAGCATATGGATTAGCAGGCTTACGTATTGGGTACGGTATCGCCAACTCAACTATTATCGAGACACTGGATAAGGTTCGTGGACCTTTTAACACGAATTCAGTAGCTCAAAAAGCAGCTTCATATGCACTAAAAGATCAAGAATTCATTCAACATACAAATCAAGAAAATTATAAAAACCTAACTGAATTCCAACACTTTCTTCAAAGGTTAGGATGGGGTTACTACGATTCAGAAGCGAACTTCCTGTTGGTTAAGACACCGATCAGTGGCATGGACGTCTACGAATATTTGCTCCGATTTGGTTTTATCGTCCGACCAGGAGAATTATTAGGTATACCAAAAACCGTTCGAGTAACAATTGGTAAAGAACAAGATATGAAAGAATTACAAAAAGTATTAGAACAATTTGATCATGAACTAGGATAGGTGTATGCATGAAACAACAAACGATATTAATAGCAGGATTAGGTTTAATTGGAGGCTCTATAGCAAGAGCAATCCGAAATTTTTCAGACCATAAATTAATTGGTTTTGATGTGAATGAAGAATCTTTAAGATATGCCAAAGATACAGGAATTATTTCTTATTATGATACTAACTTGCAACATATTGCCAAAAGAGCAGATATTATAATTTTAGCTGCACCAATAACAGAAACAATTAAGATGATTGAAGAGTTAGATGAAGTAGATTTTCCAAAACAGGTAATTGTAACAGATACTGCTTCTGTTAAAGGTGCAATTTTAACAGCGGCACAAAAAATCAACAATTCCAATATTACATTTATTGGCGGGCATCCAATGGCAGGATCACATAAGCGTGGTATTGAAGCATCTAAAGCTCATCTTTTTGAAAATGCGATTTATGTTTTGTCCCCATTAGAGGGTGTGTCGAGTGAACAAATAGATGTAGTTAAATCAGTACTCGCAACAACGAAATGTAAATTCTTAGTTTTAAAACCGGAAGAGCATGATGAGATGACGGGTGTTATTTCTCACTTCCCGCATTTAATTGCATCTTCACTTGTTCACCAAGCAAAGAAGTGGGAAGGTACACATGCGTACTTGCCGAACCTTGCCGCAGGTGGATTTCGTGATATAACTAGAATTGCATCCAGTAATCCTCAGATGTGGCAGGATATCTTTCATCATAATCAATCAAAAATGTCTTATTTTTTAGAAGAATGGATTCAAGAAATGAGCCATTTGAAATTGTTAATCGAAACAAATGAGAAAAATGAAATACTAGATTATCTAGATAGTGCAAAAAAATATCGAGATGGTCTGTCGGAAAAAGAACAAGGTGCTATTCCGTCTTTTTATGATGTATATGTAGATATTCACGACCAATCTGGTGCTATAGCTAAAGTTGTACAAATACTAGCGGATGAAAATTTCAGTATAAAAAACATCGAAATCCTAGAAGTGCGTGAAGGAATAACCGGTGTGTTAAGGCTGAGCTTCCATACCCAAAAAGAACAAATAGGAAGCTCGAAAAAACTAACTTCATTAGGATATGAGACAATGATACAAAATTAAGAAAAAGGGAGTTATAGAGATGAACCCACTAGCATTGCAACCTATTTCCGGATCTCTTCATGGAACAATAAAAGTACCTGGAGATAAATCAATATCTCATCGTTCGATCATTTTTGGTTCTATTGCAAAAGGAACTACAACTGTTACTAATTTTCTGGATGGCGAAGATTGTATGCGGACAATCGATGCATTCAAAGAAATGGGAGTACCAATTCAAAAAAACGGTTCAAATGTTACGATCGAAGGTACAGGTTTAAGTGGATTAATGGAGCCTAACAAGGAATTAGACTTTGGTAATTCAGGAACAACGACTCGATTAATGTTGGGTTTACTTGCTGGACTCCCATTTAATACTACAGTATATGGTGATGCATCGCTTTCTAAAAGGCCAATGAACCGGGTTGTCGATCCCTTGCGTTTAATGGGAGCAACTATCGATGGTAAAGAGCAAGGCAATTATTTACCTTTAACGATAACAGGCACATCATTAAATTCCATTGATTATGATTTACCGGTAAAAAGTGCTCAAGTAAAGTCTGCCTTGCTTTTAGCGGGATTACATTCAGAAAATACTACTATAGTTCGAGAAAAATCACCAACTCGAAATCATACGGAAACAATGCTACAAGCATTCGGAGCAAATATAAAGTCGGATGGTCATACAACATCAATTTCTAAAACTGATGATCTCCAAGGTTGTCATGTAGAAGTGCCTGGTGATATTTCTTCAGCTGCATTTTTCGTTGTGGCAGCATGTATGGTACCAGGAAGTGAAGTAATATTAAAAGATGTTGGACTCAATGAAACGAGAACCGGGATTATCGACATCGTACTTCAAATGGGCGCGAAACTGACAATTCAAAATGAGCGTATTGTAGGTGGAGAAAAAATAGGTGATATTCTTATCATCAGTTCACCATTAACTGGAGTTACTATTGAAGGAGACGCGATCCCTCGTCTGATTGATGAAATACCAATTCTAGCGTTATTAGCAACCCAAGCTGATGGGACAACAATTATTAAAGATGCAGAAGAGTTAAAAGTCAAAGAAACAGATCGTTTGCTTGCAGTTTCTGAAAATCTCACTCAACTCGGAGCAGATGTAACTCCTACAGAAGATGGGATGATCATTAGGGGAAATACAAAACTAAAAGGTGGAAACTTCAAATCCTTTGACGATCATCGAATTGCAATGATGGGGATTATTGCATCATTGGTAACAGAAGACACTGTAGTTGTAGACAATATTGATTGTATAAATATTTCTTACCCTAATTTTGTTAATGATCTACAGTCTATATTAAAGTAAACTTCAATACTATAAGATTATGCTATAAAGTCTGTTCAAGGGCATTTAGGTCATATCTTTTGGTAGTAATGTCATAGGAAATGAGGAAGAACCCCTTTCTAAATGAAGTTTTACTTTATGTTGATAACCCTGCCATGAAAAGAGATGATTATCCTTTTCCGCTGGGTTTTTCTCTTTCCACAGAAGTTTTCTGACCACGCTAAGGTCAAGACAAGCGCGTTATTTGAAGGATGGAGTTGTTTTCTGTATGATTAAAATTGATAGATATGAATGAAGATAGAAAGGGTGTTCCAATGAATACCATCCAAGAGGCAATGAAATTAGCAGAGAACAATGAAACCGAACAAGCAATTGCAAGGTTAAAAGAATATGAAAAGATTGCAAGTGATGATGAACTATATACAATATCAGAATTGTATTTACAGTGGGGATTTTTAATAGAAGCTCGAACTATCCTAGAAAAATTATTAGAAAAATACCCAGAAGAAACAGATTTAAAATTATCATTATCAGATATTTTCATTGAATCGCAAGAAGATGAGTTGGCAATTACAATTTTGAATGAAATCGATAAAGACGACCCTGGATATATTCAAGCATTAGTACAGTTAGCTGATTTATATCAAGCACAGGGCTTATTTGAAGTATCTGAACAAAAGCTATTCGAAGCAAAACAGCTAGCCCCGAATGAAGTAATTATTGATTTTGCATTAGGAGAGTTGTTCTTTTCAATAGGAGAATATTTAAAAGCAATTACCTATTATGAAAAAGTAATTCCAAAACAAACTAATGTTGGACATGTCAATATTGAAGATCGATTAGGTGAAGCACTGGCAGCAGTTGGAGAATATGAAAAAGCTTTAACTTATTTTAAAGAAGAAGAAAACCCAGATCCTGATAAATTATTTAAACATGGTATTACAGCACATCAAGCTGATAGAAATGATATTGCTATAAAGGCTTGGGAGCATGTATTAGAGATCGATAGTGATTATCATACTGTATATGAACAACTCGCTAAAGTGTATGTGGAAGAAGGTATGTTAGAGGAAGCATATAAAATGGTGAAAAAGGGTATCGAAAGAGATGAGTATCAAAAAGAATTATTCTTTACAGCAGGTGATATTGCTCATCAACTTGGCTATAACAATGAGAGTGAAAATTATATGCGACAAGCTATAGCCTTAGAACCTGATTATAAGGAAGCTATTTTATTTATGATTGAACTTCTAAAATCACGAGATTCAAATGAAGATATTGTGGAATTAATATCGTCTATTAAGCAGGCAGGTGCTGATGACCCACTCTATGATTGGGAACTTGCCAAGGCAAATGTTGAATTAGAATTGTTTGAGGATGCATTAAACAGCTATCAAGAAGCATATAATAGCTTACAACAAGATAGCGACTTCTTAAAAGAATATGGTTATTTCTTAACAGAAGAAGGGCGTATACAAGAAGCAATCCAAGTGTTTGAGAAGTATATTGCTGAAGAACCAATGGATGAAGATATTGTTTCTTATGTAGAACGTCTAAAACTTGATGTGGAACAATGAGCTTTTTTCATGGTGTAATTGTCCTTAAAACTCCTGCCGTCCATTGTCTAGCAATAATAAGGTGAGAGATTAGAGACGTAGCCTTGATTAGTTCATCAATTAGGCTGAGACAAAATTATTTATTCAAAAAGATTAATACGAATCAATTGGTAGGAGTCTAGGTATTTTTCTTACACATGATCCAATTATCGTTCTTTGTTGAGTAAACTGTTTTGGCTCAGCCGTACAATTATTTTATATTTTAATGTGGAGAGGGGAGAAGGAATGCTGTCGCCAGTTACTGCCAAGGATAAGAAGAGTTTTATTCAGTGGTTTCTTAATCATTACCGGTTAAAGAAACGGGAAAGTGTATGGATTTTAAATTATTTAGTTAACCATAGTGATTTATTGGCGAATGTTCATTTTGTTAGAGATGTAAAATATTGTCCGAGAGGGATTATGATGACCAGTCATTGTTCTGATGAAGTGCCATTTCGGTTTTATAAAAACCACTTGGTCACAACAGATGCTGAAAAATCCTTTCATGATATTCGTTTAAATCAAAATGAATCACTTTATGTACAGCTGAACTTTCGAAAATCAAATCAACACTCATACTATGCTTCTGTCTTAGAAGAAAATCCTTTTATACCAGAGGATTACTACTTAACAACAGATGACAAAGAAACAGCAAATGGTTTACTGGATTACTTATTATTCGAACAGAAAAGAAACAAAATTATTTTTGATATTGATAAAGCTTTAGATAATGGCGATAAAGAACTGTTTCAAAAACTCTCCGAAAAATTAGAAAAATTGTCATCTAATCGTCAAAAGTAAACATAGAGTGAAAGCCGAACTTATTTTTCAAGTTCGGCTTTGTAATTTTTTGACTAAAAAGTTACTATAACAATTTCTACAGAAAAATGATACAATACTTCGAGGGAGCAGTAGAAAGGGGAATTTATATGAAGTGGACAAGAGATGATATAAGTACATATGATGGAGCGAAAGAATTTGTCGATACGTTGCTAATACCGTTAAGCCCATTTCAGTTAGTAAACACAACAGATTCAAAAAAGCTTTCTAGTCAATTTGAAGAGATGAATATATTAGTAAAGGAACTGGAAAAAGAATTGATGGGTAGAGTATTATTAACTCCTAATTATACCTATTTAAAAACAACGGATAAAAAAGCTGAAGTCCAACGGATTAACGAATGGACGAGCCACGTGAAGGAGTTACCATTCGAACATGTCATATTTATAACATTTGACCCAAGCTGGAGAAAGGAATCACAAAACTTAGATGGAGAAGTAGTATGGTTACCTGCTATTCAACTTGATTCTTCAAATTCAAATGAAATACAGCGCATAATTCGAGAACAGGTAGGGCAAACTGTAGAACTGATAAGATCATTCTGGTAAACGGATGTCAAAAAATATCATAATATTATACGAATTGTTGGATATGCCATCGATTATATATTGACCGGATTATAAGATTGCGCTATCATTGGTATTGTCCTAGTAATCTAAATTAATCTAATGATGTCCGTGATTATTGTAAAGAGGGGGGAATAACATGAGTGATGAAAAACAGCAAGTATCCCGAAGACAGTTTCTAAACTATACACTTACTGGTGTAGGGGGTTTTATGGCAGCAGGTTTGCTTATTTCTCCAGTAAGAATGGCAATCGATCCAGTCTTAAAAAGCACTGAAGGCGGAGACATGGCCAATGTTGGTTTAGCTGTCGATGATATCACATCTGATCCACAACGTATCGATTGGACTATTGATCAAGTAGATGGTTGGTATGAATCAGAAGTAAATCGCTCAGCATGGGTATATCGAAATGATAATGATGAAATTGTAGCTTTTTCCCCAGTTTGTAAGCATTTAGGTTGTGTAGTTTCATGGGAAGGTAATGACAGTTATCCAAATGAATTTTTCTGTCCTTGCCATAACGGTCGTTACTACAAAGATGGTAGGAACGTACCTGGTACACCACCATTACAACCATTAGATGTTTATGAACAGGAAGTAAGGGATGGCATGCTATTCCTAGGCGAAGCAAAACCATACGGGGAGGCGTAAAAACAATGTTACAAAAGATTTATGATTGGATCGACGATCGCATTGATATTACGCCGATATGGCGCGATATCGCTGATCACGAAGTGCCGGAACATGTTAATCCTGCACATCATTTTTCCGCATTTGTTTACTGTTTCGGAGGATTAACATTTTTCGTAGTAGTCATTCAAATTTTATCTGGTATGTTCTTAACAATGTATTATGTTCCAGATATTGAGAATGCATGGAAATCTGTTTATTACTTGCAAACAGAAGTTGCACATGGACAAATTGTACGTGGGATGCACCACTGGGGTGCCAGTGTTGTTATCGTAATGCTATTACTACATACTTTACGTGTGTTTTTCCAAGGTGCATACAAGAAGCCACGTGAACTTAACTGGATGGTCGGAGTGCTTATATTCTTTGTAATGTTAGGCTTAGGTTTTACAGGTTACTTATTACCATGGGATAACAAAGCATACTTCGCAACTCAGGTTGGTCTAGAAATTGCAGAACAAGTACCGTTTATTGGAGAACAATTAAAAACATTGCTAGCTGGAGATGCAACGATTGTAGGAGCGCAAACATTAACTAGGTTCTTTGCAATCCACGTATTCTTCTTACCAGGTGCATTATTTGCACTATTAGCAGTTCACTTTATTCTAATCCGTAGACAAGGTATTTCCGGACCACTATAAAAAGGAGGGCAACCAATGCATAAGGGTAAAGGTATGAAATTCGTTGGAGATTCTCGTATTTCCGCGGAGAGAAAACCAAATGTACCGAAAGATTATTCGGAGTATCCTGGTAGAACTGAAGCGTTTTGGCCCAACTTTTTATTAAAAGAATGGTTGGCTGGAGCAGTATTCCTAGTTGGTTTCTTGTGTTTAACACTAGCGCATCCATCTCCTCTAGAAGGAGTGGCTGACCCAACTGACGCTGCGTATATACCTCTACCAGATTGGTACTTTTTATTCTTGTACGAGTTATTGAAATATGAATTTGCTAGTGGAGATTGGACATTAATGGGTATTCTTGTTTTACCTGGTATCGCGTTTGGTGCGTTATTACTTGCTCCATTCCTTGATACAGGACCAGGTAGACGTCCACGTCAACGACCTATTGCAGTAGGTATGATGCTAGTTGGTCTAGCTTCTGTTATTTGGTTAACGTATACTTCAGCTGCAGTAGTTGATTGGGAAGGGCGTGCTGAAGCAAATAAGCCTGTTCCAGAATCTGAAGTATCCATAGATACAGAACATCCAGGCTATGCGGCATACGAAAATAGCTGTTTGTCTTGTCATGGTGGGGAACTTGAAGGTGGTGCAGGACCTACTCTAGTTGGAATTGATTATTCTAAAGAAGAAATAATGACAATTGCAACGGATGGTATCGGTTCCATGCCTGCTGACCAGTTCCAAGGATCTGAAGAGGAATTAGAACAATTAGCTGAATTTATCATCTCAGTAAATGAAGAAACTGAATAAAGAGTAGAAAACACCTTTGCCTTCCATAGGTAAAGGTGTTTTTCCACATAAAGAGAGGCATCATTATTATGATTCGATACATATTACAAGACAAAAGATTTATACTTATATTGTTTATTATTAATTTAGTTGGAACGATTTATGGATATTATTGGTATGGATGGCAACTAGAGATAACACCACCAATTTTTATTCCATTTGTACCTGATAGTCCAACGGCAAGTTTGTTCTTTACAGTGTTTTTACTTTTCTTCTTATTTAGGAAAAACATTCCTTTTATAGAAGCGTTAGCGATTGTATCATTATTTAAATATGGTATATGGGCTGTAGTCATGAATCTCCTTACCCTTTATGTGGATGAATATTTACACCCTTCAGGTTATATGCTGATGGCGTCTCACTTAGGGATGGCAATTCAAGGACTACTATATGCACCGTTTTATAAAATAAAACTGAAACACATCGTCTTAGCAAGTATTGTAGTATTGCATAATGATATTATCGACTATGTATTTGGCCACATGCCAATGTACGGGAGTCTATCCTCATATACAAATGAAATTGGATATTTTACGTTTTGGTTAAGTATTCTTTCCATTGGAATTTCCTATTGGTTAACGATTCATCAAAGAGAGAGGAACTGACATATAGAGTATCATCTCAACATACACTTGAATAACAAGAAAAATGGATGAGGTGATCTCTATGGGGGACAGAAAATTACGACTTATCCGATTGATTACTACAGTGTTCATAGGGATTTTCTTTTTTGACGTGCACTCTACTGCAGCAAGTAGTTTATCCACTAATACAATAATTTATAATGGGACTATACTATCTTCCTTTACTCTAGGAGTATTAATTGTAGGGGGATGTATTATTGGTACATTATCTTATGTAAGTTGGAGAAAATATAAAGCAGAAGTAAAAGGAACAAAGAAAGCTCGTACAAACGACAAATCAGTTGACTAACGAAAGGAACCTGACTAAAATTGACCTTAAGAGATAATAAATGGAGGAATGGAACATGGGGTTAGGAGCTTATTTAATTTACATTGCTTTATTAATGATTGTACCGATGGTTGCTCAAGCGAAGGTTAAAAGCACTTATAAAAAATATTCGAAGAAACCAATATCCTCCGGTATGACCGGAGCAGATGTTGCTCGTAAAATCTTAGATGATAATGGATTATATGATGTACAAATTGGCAAAGTGAAAGGTACATTAAGTGACCATTATGATCCCCGTAAGAAAATCGTGAATTTATCTGAAGGAATTTACAACGGACGTTCAATGGCAGCATCTGCTGTAGCAGCACATGAGGTTGGACACGCTATTCAAGATCAACAGGAATATGCATTTTTAAAATTCAGAAGTGCATTAGTCCCAGTTGCAAACTTTGGATCAAATATTTCGATGTTTTTAATTATCGCAGGTATCATTTTTAGTGCAACTAATTTATTACTATTTGGTATTATCTTCTTTTCAGCAGCAGTATTATTCCAACTAGTAACCTTACCTGTAGAATTTGACGCTTCTAACCGGGCGATGACCCAGATGATATCGGCTGGCGTTATTCGCAACGATGAAGAACGTGAAACGAAGAAGGTATTGAATGCTGCAGCAATGACTTATGTCGCAGCAGCATTAGTGGCGGTAGCTGAATTAGTAAGATTTATCCTTATCTATGCAGCAAATCGTGAGTAGGCAAATGATTAAAACACCCATTGGAATGTTAAACCTCCATATGGGTGTTTTTAGCTGCAAAATATAATAATTTAAATTTCAATTGGTTTTTTATTCTCATCCAAGGTAAAACCTTCACCCATTACATCATGTACTGTAGTCAATGATACGAATGCATGGGGATCAGTCTGTTCAATAATCGATTTTAAGCGAACTATCTCATTTCGTGCTACAACACAATATAAAACATTTCTTTTTTCTTTCGAATAACTTCCTTGACCATTTAAGATTGTAACTCCTCGATCCATTTTCTCCATAATTTCTTTCGCTATAACTTCACTATGATTCGAAATAATCACAGCTCCTCTTGCCGAATAAGCACCTTCTTGTATAAAGTCAATTACTCTTGCTCCGATGTATACAGCTACAAGTGTGTACATCCCTTGAGCCAGGTCAAGAATAACAAAAATAGATGTAACAATAACAATAAAGTCAAAGACGAACATTGCTTTACCAATACTCCACCCTATATATTTGTTCACGATTCGAGCGATGATATCTACTCCACCAGTAGTACCACCGTATCTGAAAATAACTCCAAGTCCAATACCGATAAACACCCCAGCAAATAGTGCTACCAATGTCATGTCATTCTCCAAATGAATTGGAAAAGTATTTAATTGAAATAACCAAAGGAAGAATGAAACTGCAAACGTACCAATTATCGTATAAAAAAATGTATTCCTTCCTAATAATTTCCAACCTATAAAAAACACAGGTACATTAAGTACTAAATTACTAATAGCTGGATCAATATCCCATAAGAAATATAAAAGCAACGTAATCCCCGTAAATCCACCCTCACCAAGATTGTGTTGCATGTTGAAATGTACAACTCCAAATGAAAATATCGCTGAACCGAGTAATATAAAACCAATATTTTTAAACTTCAATCCAAACATAAACCTATCCTCCTTCAGTTTTCGAAAAATACAAAACCATTCTTATTATAGACAAATTCCAATGAACAAACAATCCAATCTTAGATACCTATTATTTGTCAAAACGGTGTCTTTTAGCTACCATTAAAAGGGTAGTATGAAAGTTGGAGGCGAGTTTTTAATGACAAATCGTGTACATAATGTGGAAGATATTCAAACTCTTACCGATGAGTATATCTCTCAATTTAAAGAAGGATATTTTTCTCCTTTAGCATTAATGGCTAGGTTAAGTGAAGAAACGGGAGAACTTGCTAGAGAAATTAATCATTATTACGGTGAAAAACCAAAAAAGCAAACGGAAAATATAAAAACAGTAGAAGAAGAAGTCGGGGATATTCTATTCGTACTTGCTTGCTTCGCAAATTCACTTGATTTTCAATTATCGGATGCATTTCAACAATCCATAGAAAAATTCGAAACAAGAGATAAAAATCGTTGGACAAGAAAAGAAACAGGAGAATAATACATGGCAATTAATATAATCGTAGCTGGACCTAGAGGTAGAATGGGATATGAAGCTGTACAAATGATTACAAAAGAAGATTCTTTTCGTCTGGTTGCTTGCTTAGATCACAAACATGATGGATTAAATTTAGGTGAGCTGGAACAATTCTCAGATGATCTTCAAGTACCTATTTACACGGATATTGATTCATGCTTAAAACAACATCAAGCAGATGTTTTTGTGGACTTAACAACGCCTGAAGTGGGTTATAAACATACCAAAACAGCTTTAGAATATAAAGTGCGACCAGTAGTAGGGACAACAGGATTTACGGATGAACAACTATCTGAGCTTAAAGAACTTTCTAAGCAACAACAACGAGGATGTATCATTGCTCCGAATTTTGCAATAGGTGCTGTATTAATGATGAAATTCTCTAAAATGGCAGCAAAGTATTTCCCGAATGTAGAAATAATAGAAAAACATCATGATCAAAAATTAGATGCGCCATCAGGTACTGCTAAAAAGACAGCTGAATTAATTCAAGATGTACGTGAAAGCCAAAAACAAGGACATCCAAAAGAGGAAGAAACATTACCAGGTGCTAGAGGTGCAGATATGGATGGCATGCGCATTCATAGTATGCGTTTACCGGGATTAGTAGCACATCAAGAGGTTATTTTCGGTGGTGCTGGTCAAACATTAACCATCAGTCATGACTCCATGAATCGTGCTTCTTTTATGGATGGTATAAGGGAATGTGTAAATCAAGTTATGGATTTAGAAGAACTTGTATATGGTTTGGAGAACCTATTGTAAATATAAGAATGATGGGAGTTTAGATATGAATATAGCATTAATCGCACATGACGAAAAGAAAGAAGACATGATTCAATTTACGACTGCATATACCCATGTGTTGTCAAAACATAGATTATTTGCTACCGGTACTACCGGCATGAAAATTTCGAATGCTACAGGCTTACAAATTCACCGTTTTCAATCCGGTCCACTTGGTGGAGATCAACAAATTGGAGCTATGATTGCGAACGGAGAGATGGATATGATTATCTTTTTCCGAGATCCACTAACTGCTCAACCTCATGAACCTGACGTAAGTGCATTAATGCGTTTATGTGATGTTCATCAGATACCATTAGTAACGAATATTGCAGGTGCAGAGATCTTTATTCATGGCCTTAGCAGAGGAGATTTGAAATGGAGAGAGATAATCAAAGAGAGACAAGAGAAAGAAGGGACACCGTGAAGAAGATAGGCATCACTTGTTATCCGACTGTCGGAGGGTCAGGTGTAATTGCTACAGAGCTAGGTAAACTATTAGCTGAAAAGGGACATGAAATACATTTTATTACTTCAAGCGTTCCTTTTCGCTTAGATAAAGTATATCCGAAAGTATATTATCATCAAGTAGAAATGAGCCATTATCCAGTCTTTCAATATCCACCATACGATCTAACACTTGCTGCTAAAATGGCAGAAGTGATCGACCGTGAAAAACTTGATATTTTGCATGTACATTATGCGATGCCTCATGCTATTTGTGCTATCTTAGCTAGAGATATAGCAAAACACCCTGTAAAAATCGTAACCACTCTCCATGGTACGGATATAACTGTATTGGCAATTGATAACGCATTTACATCTATCATTCGTCATGGAATTGAACACTCAGACGCTGTTACTGCAGTGTCTAATAGCTTAGTTCAACAAACAAATGAAATGTTAGATATAGAAAAACCAATAGAAGTTATCCATAATTTTATAAATGAACAACAGTATTATCCAAAAAAGATACACAATTTGAAGTATCAATTTGGAATAGAAGAGGACACAAAAGTACTCATTCATATTTCTAATTTTCGAAAGGTCAAACGAGTACAAGACGTCATTTATACATTCGAAGAAGTACAAAAGGATGTTAAGAGTCAATTGTTACTCATTGGCGATGGCCCTGAGTATGGAGATATGCTTCGTTTAGTGGATGAACTTGGATTACAAGATAAAGTACAATTCCTAGGGAAGCAGAATAATATCAGTGATATATTATCCATGGCAGATCTTATGTTATTAATGTCTGAAAAAGAAAGCTTTGGGTTAGTATTATTAGAAGGAATGGCTTGTGGCGTACCTAGTATCGGAACAAACATTGGTGGCATTCCAGAAGTACTGAAGCATGAAGAAACTGGATATATCGTTAACTTAGGAGATAGTTATAATGCAGCTAAATATGCCATAGATCTATTAACCGATGATGAAAAGTGGCAAATGTTTTCCGATAATTCCTTGCAGCATGTAAGAGATTACTTTGCTTCGAAGACGATTGTAAATCAATATGAGGCCTTATATGATACACTTTTACAGGAAAACAATTAAGTTGGAGGTGGGAATGTGATATCTGAACCTTTTTTAAAAGCTTCACCAATACTAACGACTTTAATTTCAAATGGCTATGAAGGGTATTTTGTAGGTGGATGTGTTCGAGATCTTCTTTTACAAAAAGATATTCATGATATTGATATTGCCACTTCTGCTACTCCTAATGAAGTTATGCACCTTTTTAAAAAGGTGATACCTGTGGGTATTGAACATGGAACCGTTATTGTTCGACATGGGGGAGAATCGTATGAAGTCACAACTTATAGACAAGATGGTGAATATACAGATCATCGTCGACCAAATGATGTTCGTTTTGTTACAAATTTAGCGGAAGATTTACGACGGCGTGATTTTACGATTAATGCATTGGCGATGGATACAAGTGGACAGATAACAGATTTATTCCATGGTCAAGACGACTTGAAAAAGAAATTAATTCGTACTGTCGGAAATGCAGAAGAACGTTTTACAGAAGATGCATTACGAATTCTTCGTGCAGTTCGTTTTTCGAGTCAGCTGGGCTGTACAATACAAGAAGATACTTTAGAAGCGATGTTTGTAATTCGAAAACAGATTCAACATCTTGCAGTAGAGAGAATAACCATTGAGCTTACAAAGCTATTTCAAGGACAACATGTTTCTAAGGCAATTCAATATATTATTGATTTACAACTTGATGAGCAGCTTCCGATATTTCAATCAGGGAAAAGTGATATTTTTAAAGCTATGAAAGAAAATATCACTCCACTTCATTCATTCTCAGAAGTGATTGCAGTGTTTCATCTTTTAGATCCAACGATTAAAATTCACGATTGGATTAAAAATTATAAATGCTCTAACCATGTTAAAAACGATACCATCCAACTTATTAACGCTTATCATTATTATCAGTCTCATGGTATAAATAATTGGCTTCTCTATATTCTGCCAACAAAACTATGGGATGGCTTTATACGTCTTATCTACGTGATAGATCGTACTACTATTGAACGAAAGCAATTAGAAGAAATAACTGCAACACTTCCAATCGATAAAAGATCACAATTACATCTTGACGGAAATGATTTGATGAATTGGTTTCCACATCGTCCAAAAGGAAAGTGGATAAAAATCTTATTGGAAGAAGTTGAATATTTAGTAGTATCGAAGCAATTACCTAATGAGAAAAAAATAATAAAGGAATGGGTGTTATGCAATCAACCAGATCCAAATTAATAGAAATATTATCTAGTAATCATGAAGATTATGCATCCGGACAACGCCTTTCTGAACTACTAAGTATTTCACGAAACGCTGTGTGGAAACACATGAAAGAATTAGAAAAAGATGGTTATGTAATTGAAGCTAAACCGAGAAAAGGATATCGCATTATTAAATCACCTAATAAAATTAGTACAAATACGATACGATGGGGCCTAGAAACGGAATGGTTGGGTAATGAAATCATTCATAAAACATCTGTTGGTTCCACACAACTTGTCGGTCACGAAGCAGCACAGAACGGAGCGGCACATGGAACAATTATAATAGCGGATGAACAAACTGCCGGAAGAGGTAGGGTTCAAAAAAATTGGGACTCTAATGGTGATGGAATATGGATGACAATAATTCTGCGTCCAAATATTCCACCAAATCGTGCATCGGAGCTAACGTTACTTACTGCTGTTGCTATTACAAAAGCTATAAAAAAAATAACAAATATTGATCCATTAATAAAATGGCCAAACGATATTTTAATTAAAGAGAAAAAGTTATGTGGAATATTAACAGAAATGCAAGCGGAACAAGACCAGGTACAATATATTCTTATTGGAACTGGATTAAATGTAAATCAATCGAATCAACTATGGGATAAACAACTACAAAATATTGCTACGTCCTTATATCAAGAGACGGGACATACGTTTGAAAAACATACTCTTTTACAGCAAATTTTACTGCAATTTGAACGTACGTATAATAATTATATGGAACATGGATTTCAACCTATTAAACAACAATGGGAAGCAAATGCTTTTAAGATTGGATCTGAAATCGAAATTACTACATTTCATGAACAATGGGTAGGCAAATTTCTTGGAATTTCAGATGAAGGTGCTTTATTAGCGGAGTCTTCAGATGGAAGCCCTGTAAAAATATATTCTGCTGACATCAAATGGTTTTCTCGACCGAAATAGTACGTTTGTTTCAACTTAATCTACTTAACTTGGCTTGGCAGTTGTGGAAGTTGAAGTATCGTAAAAGTAACATAAATCATAGTTGACGGTGTTAATAATCCTGCTATCATTGTAAAAGAGGAAAATGTACTCGAAAAGAAGTCTTAACTCTTACAATTTATCCGTTTTATTTATTACTGTTTTAAGTGAAAGCCAATATAGATGATCTTTCGTCCAAAGATTGGATGTTAAAAGAAAAGACATTGATTGTTTCAGAACAGGAGATGAAATCATGTATCGTACGATGATGAAAAGTAAAATTCATCGGGCAGTAGTAACAGAGGCAAATTTAAATTACGTAGGCAGTATTACTATAGATGAAGCTATCCTAAATCAAGTTGATATCTTACCTAATGAAAAGGTCCAAATTGTGAATAATAATAATGGAGCTCGATTAGAGACCTATGTTATCGCCGGAGAAAGAAATAGTGGAACAATCTGTTTAAATGGAGCAGCTGCAAGACTTGTACAACCAGGAGATACTGTAATTATCATTGCATATGCGCTTTTATCACAAGAAGAACTTCAGAGTTTTCATCCGAAGGTAGCAATTATGGACGAATCCAACCGTGTTAAACAAATGATAGAACAAGAACCTCCGATGACGGTTTTGTAAAGAGCTATTATCCGTTTTCCCATTTTAATTTTTGGTAGAAAGGGAGGTGAGCAGTATATGAATCGATTTGTCGTCATTGATCTAGAAACAACTGGACATGCACCATCAAAAAATGACAAAATTATTGAAATTGGCATGGTAATTATTGAGGGTGATGAAATTATTGATACAAAAACGACCTTCTTTAATCCAGGTCAACCAATTCCACCTTTTATTACTAATTTAACAGGAATTTCTGATGACGATGTTGCGGATGCTCCTCTATTTACAGAAAAAGCTTTGTCCATAAAATCTATATTGGAAGATAGTTATATCATTGCACATAACGTTAATTTTGATTTAGGGTTTCTAAATGCTGAGCTGAAAGAGAATGGAATAGATCGATTGCATAATCAAGTTTTGGATACTGTGGAATTATCAAGGATTTTATTCCCGACAGCTCCTGGGTATAAATTAAGTCAATTATCAGATCATTTTAATTTACAACATGATGATCCACATAGAGCTTTATCTGATGCATATGTAACAGCGAAGTTATTTCAAAAATTGATGGATAAAATAAATCAATTACCATATGAAACCATAGAACAGTGGCTTAAACTAGAAGGTGCTTTCATTTCTGATATCAAAGAAATATTATTGAATAGGTTGGATGAATTAGCTTTTTCTATCGATCAGGATTCCGCTATACATACCTTTCAAGGTTTAGCATTTCATATGAATGATGTAGAAGCGAAACAAGTACATAATGTAGATACATCCTTTGGTAATTACTTAGATACAATTTATGAAGACGGTGGAAAACTATCCGAACACCTTTCCATGTATGAAAAACGGGCAGGCCAACAAGAAATGTCAGAAACCATTTATGATGCCTTTACCTCTAGTAATCATGCACTAATAGAAGCTGGTACTGGTACTGGAAAATCACTAGCTTACCTTCTCCCAGCTGTATACTATGCCGTAAAGCAAAATCAAAAGGTGATTATTAGCACACATACCACACAGCTACAATCTCAGCTGTTAGAAGAGGAGATTCCACTTATACATGCGATAAGCGATATTCCATTTCAAGCAGCATTGTTAAAAGGAAAAAATCATTACATTAGTTTGGAAAAATTCTCTATTGAACTTTATGAGCAAGGTCAAGATAATTATGATATAGCACTTACAAAAGCAATGTTGTTAATATGGATAACGGAGACAAATACCGGTGATGTCGAAGAGGTACAATTACCGACCAGTGGATATATATTTTTCAGAAAGATATCCGCCGATACGGAAAAGGCAGTCAACCCTCAATCACCTTGGTTCCAATATTCGTATTATCAGCAAGCGAGAAAAAAAGCACAACGGGCAAATATAATAATTACAAACCATGCGTTACTATGTACGGATATGTTTAATGATTATGCATTTCTCCCTTCCTATCAACGGGTAATTATCGACGAAGCACATCATTTTGAAGAACAAGCAGCACATCATTATGGTTTAAAAATGGACTATATGAGTATGCAATTTACATGTAATCAATTGGGTTCTTCAGAGGAAGATAAACTATTTGGTAATTTTGTACAAGCTTATCAATTATCTAATAGTGATATACCTCTATACGAATGGAATGATACGTTAAAGAGTGCAAAGCAAGAGATTGAAGATCTTTTTCAAGCAATATATTATTATGTATCCAAACAGCATTTGAGTAACCAAGCTTTAAGCGATGTAGGTAGGATACAGTACCGGATGGATACGGAGAAGGAAACTGGTGATTCGTGGCAAGTAATATTAGATATGTCTTCTCGACTTAGTTTATACTTTCGAGATCTTATCCACATTCTTTTTATGGTTGAACAAAGAATTAACCAAGAAGATAACTCTGAAAAAAATCATCGAGAAGAATTATTACAAATGGTCGAGTTGTTACAACGGTATATAGATGGATTAGAGCTGATGTTTTATTCTGGTGGGGAAGTAGAACAAATTAAATGGATAGAAATAGATAAAAAAGGTCAGAATCACTCTGTATTTTTATATAGTGAACCAGCAGATGTAGCAGAGCTATTAGAAAATGAATTTTTCCATGAAAAAGAAAGTGTTGTAATGACAAGTGCTACATTAACGATGAATCATTCATTTTCCTTTATGCAGAAGCGGTTAGGCTTATCTTCACATTCATGTATTACAGAACAAATTGAATCGCCATTCGCATATGATCAACAAGTTCAAATGTTTATTCCCAATGATTTTCCGGACATCAAGTACGGAAATATAGATGATTTCGTATATGCAGTTGCAGAAGCAATAATTTCCTTGGCTGAAATAACATCTGGAAGAATGCTTGTATTGTTTACTTCGTATGATATGTTAAGAAAAGCTTACTATGTATTAAAAGAAGCGATGGAAAAAGACAAATATATGCTTATTGGACAGGGAATCACAAGTGGTAGTAGAGCAAGATTGAAGAAGAATTTCCAATCATTTGACCAAGCGATACTTTTAGGGACAAGTTCATTTTGGGAAGGTGTAGATATACCAGGCGATGATCTATCATCTTTAGTAATTGTTAGATTACCTTTTCAACCACCGAATCATCCCGTTATTGAAGCGAAATCTGCTATGCTGAAGAAGCAGAAACAAAATCCGTTTATGGAACTTTCATTGCCTAATGCAGTTATTAAATTTAAACAGGGATTTGGCAGATTAATACGTTCCTCAAACGATAGAGGGATTGTCTTTGTATGTGATGCTCGAATTGTTAATGCAAGATATGGAAAATATTTCACAGAATCAATTCCCAAAGTTCCAATCCATTATGATTCTACACATAAACTAATCGATAAAGCGGAGCAATGGTATAAAAAAAATGATGCCTTATAACAAGGCATCATTACATTGAAGAACAATCGAATTGGTCGGTAAAATTTTTACATCAAATCAGCAATCACCATTTTGACGTGTTATTATTATTTACAGATGATTTTTTGCTATGTATAGTAAAAAAAAGAAATATACTCTTTGTATATTTTAAAATCATAATTCAATTAGAATGGGATCGGATGAAAATTTATGACGAATACGAAACGCAAAGGGTTACTATTTTTACTTGTTGGTATAGGTATTATCCTAATTTCATTGCTTGCCTATAGTATATACTTATATCAAGTCATTAATGACAGTAGAACATCAGAAATGAACACAACAAAAACACAATTATTAGAACAAACTTCTTATGTAGATATCCATTCCATTGAATCTTTTCATGGAACGTACAGTTATCATGTCCTAGAAGCAACAAATGAAGCAGGGGAAGATAAACTGATTTTTTATCCGCTAGAAGGGGAACAACGACAATTAACCGTTTTTGCTAAGGAAGATATGCTATCAAAAGATACATTAATCGAGAGCTGGCAGTCTTCATGTGATTCTTGTGAGTTAGTAAGTGTAACTCCTGCATTAGTGGAGGGAGAAGCTTATTGGGAAATCACATATCATGATAATGATAATAACTATGTGATGAATTATCATTCCATTACAGATGGATCTTTACAAGAACAATATAAATATTCGAAGATGTTTTATTAGTGAGAGGAGAAAAAAACATGGAATTAGCACAAAGAGTTCAAACATTAACACCATCATCTACATTAGCGATAACTGCTAAGGCAAAAGATTTAAAAAAACAAGGGTTTGATGTCATTGGATTAGGAGCAGGTGAGCCAGACTTTAATACACCAGAATATATTATGGATGGCGCTAAGCAAGCAATGAACAACGGCCTAACAAAGTATACTCCTGCAGGTGGAATTGCCGAGTTAAAACTAGCAATTATTGATAAATTTAAACAAGACAACGGTCTTTCCTATAATGAAAAACAAATTATTGTGACAAACGGGGCAAAACATGCTTTATATACACTTTTCCAAGTAATATTAAATAAGGAAGACGAAGTAATCATCCCATCACCATATTGGGTTAGTTATCCTGAACAAGTAAAACTTGCTGAAGGAAACCCAATAATATTACCAGCTGCCGAGACTAATGATTTTAAAATAACTCCAACACAATTAGAAGAGGCTATTACTCCAAAAACAAAAGCAGTAATTATTAATTCACCTTCTAATCCAACTGGCTTAATGTATTCAAAAGAAGAATTAGCAGCGCTCGGTGAAGTATGCCTTAAACATAATATCATCATTGTTTCTGACGAAATTTATGAAAAATTAATCTATACATCAAAAGAACATGTATCTATAGCTTCCATATCTGATGAATTATATAACCAAACAATTATAATAAACGGTGTCTCTAAATCACATGCAATGACTGGTTGGAGAATTGGTTATGCTGCAGGTAATGAGACAATTATTAAAGCGATGACCAATCTTGCTTCTCATTCAACTTCAAACCCTACATCAATTGCACAATATGGAGCACTAGCAGCTTATACGAAAGATCCTGGTGATATATCATTAGAATATAAGAAAATATTTGCTGAACGATTAGATGCCTTTTATAAATTGATACAAGATATCCCAGGAATGGAATGCATTAAACCAGAAGGCGCATTTTATCTATTTCCTAATGCAAAAAAAGCAGCTGAAATGAATGGTTTTGCAACGGTTGATGAATGGGTAGCTGCACTTTTAGAAGAAGAAAAAGTTGCATTAGTACCAGGGTCTGGATTTGGGTCACCAGATAATGTACGTTTATCCTATGCACTGTCAATTGAGGAACTAACAGAAGCAGCTAATCGAATTCATCGATTTGTTCTAAATCATAAATAATGGAGGACTAAACCATGAAAATTACAATCGCACAGGCACCACAATATATAGAACAAGAAGTAACCATTGGTGCATGGTTATCTAACAAACGCTCTAGCGGTAAAATAGCTTTTTTACAATTACGTGATGGAACAGGATTTATGCAAGGGATAGTAGTCAAAAGTGATGTAAGTGAAGATGTTTTTTCAACATCAAAAAACATTACACAAGAATCATCTCTATACGTAACTGGCAAAATTGTTGAAGATACACGATCTGATTTTGGATACGAAATGCAAGTTAGCAATGTTGAAGTGATTCATGAAGCTAATGACTATCCAATTACGCCTAAAGAACATGGAACAGAATTTTTAATGGATCATCGTCATCTGTGGTTACGTTCCAAAAAACAACATGCAGTAATGAAAATCAGAAATGAAATTATCCGTTCTACGTATGAGTATTTTAATAAAGAGGGATTTGTAAAAGTAGATCCACCGATACTTACTGGATCTTCTGCAGAAGGAACTACAGAGCTATTCCATACAAAGTATTTTGATGAAGAAGCATATCTTTCACAAAGTGGACAACTTTACATGGAAGCAGCAGCAATGGCATTAGGAAAAGTATTTTCATTCGGTCCAACTTTCCGAGCGGAAAAATCAAAAACAAGAAGACATCTTATCGAATTTTGGATGATTGAACCAGAGATGGCATTTGTTGAACACGAAGAAAGCTTACAAATTCAAGAAAACTACGTTAGCCATATCGTACAATCTGTATTAACAAATTGTAAATTAGAGCTATCTGTTCTTGACAGAGATCTATCTAAATTAGAGAAGATAAAAGCTCCATTTCCGAGAATTTCATATGATGAAGCAATTGATATGTTAAAAGAAAAAGGCTTTGATGATATTGAATGGGGAGAAGATTTTGGCGCACCACATGAAACTGCAATCGCGGAAAGCTATGATATGCCAGTCTTTATAACGAATTACCCGAAAGATATAAAAGCTTTTTATATGAAACCACATCCTGATCGATCTGATGTTGTTTTATGTGCTGATCTAATTGCTCCAGAAGGTTATGGTGAAATTATAGGTGGTTCCCAACGAATTGATGATTTAGAACTTATGGAACAGCGTTACGAAGAACATGGATTAACCGGACCAGCTTATCAGTGGTATTTAGAACTACGTAAGTATGGAAGTGTACCACACTCTGGATTTGGATTAGGATTAGAGCGTACAGTAGCTTGGTTATCTGGAGTGGAGCATGTTCGTGAGACAATCCCATTCCCACGTCTGCTAAATCGTCTATATCCATAATATGAAGGAATCAATCCCTTGCATTTTACGCGAGGGATTTTTCTTTCTATACTACATGTACATGCTATACTGTTATTGAGGTGCTTATCAATGAAAAAGAGAAATTTACATTTACATGAGATTGTAAAAGATCAACTTAGTATTCCTGCGAAACTTCTTACCGACTATCATCTGTTAGGTTTACATGAAGCAGAAGTAATGTTGATTTTACAATTACTACGATTCTCAGAAAAAAATAATGATTTTCCAACCCCATCAGAATTGGCACATTTCGTTAGTTTTGATGAAAAACAGTGTGCCCAAATTTTACGTAAATTACTTCAACAAGGCTTATTAACTATAGAAAAAAATGAAGAAATTGAACCTTATAGTGAAGCTTATTCTCTAGAACCCTTATGGGAAAAGTTATACAGTCAGAAGCAAGAAAAGAATGAAAATGAAGATCCAATTGGTACGATCTTTATTCTATTTGAACAAGAATTCGGTAGACCACTATCTCCTTTCGAAATAGAAACCATTAATACTTGGATAGATGAGGATGAAATAGAACCAGCTCTAATAAAAGCTGGATTAAGAGAATCCGTACTAATGGGTAAGCTAAACTTTAAATATATCGACAGGATCTTAAGAGAGTGGAAGAGGAAAGGGATTCATTCTGTTCAGGATGCACGAAAAGCAAGTCAACCATTCCATCAAAATCAACAATCGCCAAAAACGAGTCAAAAGAGAGACACCTCGTTCTACTATAATTGGCTAGAGGGGGAATAAAATGTGCTTAACCAAAAACAAATACGACAATGTCTAGATATTATGGCGGAGATGTACCCTGATGCTAAAGGCGAATTGGAACACTCTAATGCTTTTGAACTGGTTATTGCTGTTCTATTGTCTGCCCAATGCACAGATAAGTTAGTCAATAAAGTAACTGCAGATCTTTTCCAAAAATATAAGACACCTGAAGATTATCTTTCTGTCGAATTAAGTGAGTTAGAAAATGATATTCGTTCTATAGGGCTATATCGTTCTAAAGCAAAAAATATACAAAAACTTTGTCAAATGTTATTAGATGAATATAATGGGGAAATTCCTTCGTCAAAAGAGGAATTAGTTAAATTAGCAGGTGTTGGCAGAAAAACAGCAAATGTCGTAGCATCGATTGCATTTAATGAGCCTTCTATAGCAGTAGACACACATGTAGAACGTGTATCCAAACGTCTTGGTATATGCAAATGGAAGGATAGCGTTCTAGAAGTAGAAAATACCTTAATGAAAAAAGTACCACGTGATGAATGGAGTGTAACCCATCACCGAATGATATTCTTTGGCAGATATCATTGCAAAGCAAGAAATCCGCAATGTCCAGAATGCCCGCTTCTCGAATTATGTAGAGAAGGAAAGAAAAGAATGAAGAAACTAGCATAAGTAAGAATATAAAAAGACGCAGCACGTGCTGCGTCTTTTATATTTAGTTAATTTTAATTTTCTTCACCAGAATCTCCGGTTTCATCTTCGGGATTTCCATCACCAGAATCTTCATTTTCATCCTCGGGAGTTCCATCCCCACTATTATCCTCATCACTATTACCTTCATCATTACCATTGCCTTCGTCATTTCCACTATCTTCTCCATCACCGCCAGATTCATCTGGAACAGTAGTAGAGGTAGATTGAGGAGGGCCGGTAATTTCACTATCATCGTTACTAATCGGTGTCACTTCAATCGTGTATTCACCAGGACTCGCACCCGTTACTTCTAATCCTTGAGATTGAACTGTTTGTGTCTGGCCATTAACATTTACTTCAAATGATGCTGATGGTCCATCATAAGACCAACTTACATCAATTACTCCATCTCCTACATACTGAGCAGATAATCCGCTAACAGAAGGGAGTTCATCGATTTCTTCTTGTTCTTCATCTTCACCTGGAACCGTTACGGAAGTTGTGGCCGGTTCGCTTGTTAAGTTACCATTGGAAGCTGTTACTTCTATAACGTATTCCGCTCCGGCTTCCACTTCAGATATTTCCATCGAAGTATCCTCAGTAGAAGAAAGATCTTGCATATCGCCACCATTGACACTAGCTCGAACATCGAAACTAATATCATCATCAGACTCGTAATCCCAACTTACATCAATTGAATTGGAATCTTCATTATACGTAGCATTCAAACCACTTACTGCATCAAGCTGATCGAACTTCTCTGATACACTTGTTGGTTCTGTTCCTTTTACAAATAGTTCTGTTAACGTCTGTTCACTAGGTGTATAATCACTAGCTAAAGCAGGTGGATTAGATCCTTTTTCTACTTTTACCTCTGCAACGGAATCTGGCTTCTCAAAGCTGGCAGTATCGTTACCCTCTGAGATATGTGCCATTGTTTGTCGGAACATTTCCCGAGAAAGGCTAGTATCTGTTAAAGCTACTCGACTAACACCTCCATTTTCATTTATACGTTGACCTCCCGTCCAAGCTGCAATCGTGTAGTCTGTAGTATAACCAACAAACCAAGCATCTGGACTTCCTTCAGCGCCATCTAATGTCGTTGTTCCTGTTTTACCAGCTATATCAAGGCCAGGGATTTGAACTGATGAGCCGGTACCATCTTCTACTACAGAACGCATCATATCCGTAACCATATATGCTGTAGAATCTTCCATGACCGGTTCAGCTTCAGGTGTCAAATCAATAGTTCGACCATCTGGAAATTCTACTTTTGTTACTGCGTATGGTTCATTGTAAATTCCTTCATTACCAAATGCGCGGTATGCACCAGCCATCTTCATTGGATTGGAATGGTTTCGTGTACCTCCAATTACATCTCTTACATCTAGATTATAATCAAAAGTTTGACCTAAATTCTCCGCAAATTTTTGTGCATTTTCATATCCAACAGATTCTATGGTTTTAGCAGCCGGAACATTTAGAGACATTTGTACTGCATACCTTGCAGATACCCAACCATGATATTGACCATAGTTTTGAATTGGAGAAGATCCATCTATTTCAAACGGTCCATCATCATTAATTTGGTGGTAAGTAGACATTTGATTGTATTCAATTGCCGGACCATAAGCTAGAAGTGGTTTAGCTACAGAACCAATTTGCATTTTTCCTTGAGTTGCATAGTTAAAGCCACTAACATCGCCAGTATCTACTCTACCTCCAATTGCTTCTATCGCACCAGATTGTGTATCGAGTACGACGATAGCACCTTGTGTATTTTCTGGATAATTAATCGAATTCCCATCATTTGCTAAGAGAGACTCTACATGCTCTTGTGCATCTGGATCAATTGTTGTATGAATTTTCAATCCGTCTGTATCAATATTTGCATCTTCAACTTTTGCTTCTACTTCTTTTCTTACTTGTTGTATAAACGCCTCATAAGGAGTAGGGTCTGGTTTTGATTCATTTAATAGAGAAGTTACTTCTACTTGTCTTGCTTCTTCAGCTTCTTCTTCTGTAATTTTACCGTGGCGAACCATTAGTGTAAGAACGGTATTCATTCGTTCTTTTGTGAGTTCTGGGTTTTCATACGGATTATAAGCCGAAGGGCGTTGCGGCAATCCTGCTAATATTGCGGCTTCAGGTAAAGTTAAATCATTAAGATCTGTTTTACCAAAATAGGTTTCCGCAGCGTTTGCAACACCATAAGCTTGTGAGCCATAGAAAATACTATTTAAATACATTTCCATAATTTCTTCTTTTGTATATTCGCGCTCTAACTTAAGAGCTAACCACATTTCTTGTACTTTTATACTTACTTTCTTATCTGGTGTTAAGAATGCTCGTTCAACCACCTGTTGTGTGATTGTACTAGCACCTTGGGAACCAAATCCATCCGTAACGTTTGCAAGTATTGCTCCGCCAACTCTTCGTGGATCGACACCAGCATGATCAAAAAACCTAGCGTCTTCCGTAGCTGTTACTGCATCGATTAGCACATCTGGAAGATCCTCATATGTCACTTGCGTTCTACGTTCTTCTGCACTAAGTTCTGCAAATTGTTCCCCATTCTTATCTAATAATGTAGAAGAGAAAGGAACGGTAAGTTTTTCTTCGTCAATGTCTGGGGCAGTAGCAATCCAATATGCACCAACTCCAATACCAATGACTAACATTGCTAACATAATGATTAAAAATATTTTTAAAACCTTTTTCCAAGTTGGTTTATTCGATTTTCTTGATTTCTTTGATTTCTTCTGTTGTTGTCTTCTTGCTGTTCTACTTTGGCCTTTATTCTCTGCCATTAGTTTCTACCTCCGTAATTAAAAATAAAGCTTATCTACAGCAGCTAAATAATCTACTCTTTTCTGGTAATGAAATGGAATAAGCTGACTCTGGTTTCTTATCATATCATAGGGAATCGATTTCTTCCCTCCATCTTGCTTAAGATTCCAAAATGTTAAAAGTGCTTTGGCATCCAATAAGTATGTCTCATCATGAGCTGTAAATCGAATTAACATAAAACAAATACCCTGTTGATCAATAACCTTTTGCATATGATTGATTTGATGTTCATGTATATTAGCTAATGGAAATGATGTTTTATTCTTCGTTTCCTTTGCCTCGAAGTCAATATATTTACCTTTATAAATGCCGTTATAATCAGTAGTAGAGGCTTGTTTGAAATAAGCTTCTGTTATTACTGCTGCGCTTCTTTTCGGATAATGTACATTAACAATCTGAACAGGGGTTGGTTTTTTGTGTATAACTGCTTGATTTGTTTCCAGATAAAATTCATTTGTTGCATTAATGTCATCCTCTAAGGACATTCCTCTATTGCTAAACATACGATTATCCTGTTTTTGTACAACATGGTTGGTTGTCACCTTCTGTTGACCATTCGGATAATTCAATAAAATCCCTCCTCGCTCCTTTTGCATGATATTTAGAAAAGAAGCAAAAGATAATTCATAACTCTTTTAGAAAGTATGTGGTAATTGATGAGTAAACTACAACAATCTTTCCTCATCCATTATATAACAAATTCAACATCATCACATAATATAGACAACATTTCTAGAACAAAAGCTTATCAGGCCTACTATGAGAAACATCCAGAAATTGTATGGACGCTAATCGCAACCGTTGTATCTCGAAATGCGGGATATAATATGACAGATCTTACGTTATCCACCTATAAGAAAATGCTAGGCAGAGAAGAAATAGAGTATTTATTCCAAACTTATGAACGGGCAAATTGGACAATATTCTCTGATGCTTATCCTCAATTGTTAGTATATGAATTATCAAAAGAACTTCAAAAACCTTTATTTCATCTATTAGTACAATTTCAAGTTTCCAGATTTATGATAAAAGAGTGGAATTATTTTTGGAAAACAAATAATAAAGAAAGACTAATGCTCGCTCTTATTATCAATGAACAAAACGTTATCGAACACCCATTAATTACAAAATCAAAATATGAAAAAGAAGTATTTCATAGCCTACCTTATCATATAATCAATTTATTATGGATGAATGCCGTTTTGATTCCTGCGATACACCAACCATCATATGGGGTATTTATTCATCATTTTACCTCCTTAAATCGGCGAATTAAAACAGGTAGACAAATTGCGACGATATTAAGTGATCCCAAAATTTATAATCGTACTATAGATTTTATTCGAACAGTAGAGCCAACTGGATCTCGATTCGAATATGAAAGATTCCGCAAAATAAATTCTAAAAATGAAATTAGTTTACCATACAGGCAGCTTTATCCGATTGTTCAGCATCAAGATAATATTCGAAGAGACTGGTCAAAAAAGAAGGGTGTACACAAAAAATGGCTAAATCGATTAACTGTTTCCCAATATTCTCCTATTGAAAACCAGTTTAACTTTAAACGGAAATTATTATACCTATATGGGAGACTTCACTTTTAAGAAAATGGCATGTAAAGAAAGTGGTGATTAAAATGACAGATCTAATAAAGCTTAAGGAATGTACCCTGCTTACACTTGGACGATAAATAAACCCAGGGTGAATCATTTATCCCTTAGAAGATTTAAGTATATCTTAAGCTTATGTAATGAATATGTGGCTTTGAAGGACAGCGATCCCAACTATATGGAATTAAAAAACTAACTAGGAAACTTCTCATCTCCTAGTTAGTTAGAGCCGTTCAGATAAAAGTGAGCGCTTGTAGAAAATTAAATCGATCAACATTCGGAATTTATACCAACTGTATGAATCGTGAAATGGAATCAAGTAGATGGACGATTAGGTCCATCTAACTTTTTATCACCAGTTTGTGGAGCTTTTTTCAAATGTTTGTCGGTTTTTTGTTCTTTTTTAGATTTACGCAATGAAAAACACCTCCTTTATATTAGTTTGTCTAATCTTGGTCATTTGATGAGTATAATCACTAGTTTTGTATCAATACTTCTAGTTTTGTCGACAAGGAAGGGAGTAGAGCCAGTCATAAAGAATTAATAATATAAAAGGAGAGGTGTTGAGGTAATGCATGCTATGAAGAAAATAAATTCCATGTCCAATAGAGGGTACAGTAAACAAGAAACCGAGGCAAAAATGAATGAACTTCAAGCACAATTATCGTATATGCATCACAAATTAAAAGTCCAGGTAGATAGGGAAGTATGGTTACAATTTCAATCTGAGCTATCTCAGATCGAACATACGAAAGCATTTATTGAAAACATCTATAGCAACAACGGTAAGAGATGAGATTATTATTCATTCATGATAGAGTAAGAATAGATAACAAGCTAAGGGGATATATCATGGATGTAAAAGAGATAACTATACAATTAAAAAAAGATCTGGAAAAACTAAAATATAGATTTTTAACTTCTGCACCACCAGAAGACAGAAAGGATAGGGATTATTTCCAAATGGTAAAGGAGGAAACCGCTCCAGTTTACCAATTAATTGCTCAATGGGAAGAGGATGCTCTTTCCATAGTAAAGGAAAGAAAAGCCAATGTTCATCCCAACCAAGTAGTTTCAACTAGAGAGAATATGGAACTACTATTAATGCATAGTTTCTATATGGATACAAGAAAGAAACGTTATATGGAGTTATATCGTTCGATATTATACGTGTTTGACCTATTATTAGAAGATATAGAACAGTAAGACCTTTACAGTTTTCTAAAAATAAACTATAATAACGAACACTACTAATAAAGGATGAAATGGATGAACAAGAATCAATTATTAGATGCTTCTCTAAAGGCGATGGATAGTGCGTATGTACCGTATTCGACTTTTCCGGTAGGAGCAGCATTGTTAACTAAATCAGGCAAGCTTTATACAGGTTGTAATATAGAAAACGCAGCATATCCTGTTACATGTTGTGCAGAAAGAGTAGCTATATTTAAAGCAATTTCTGAAGGAGAGACGCAATTTGCAGAAATGGCAGTAGCAGCCAATACGAAAAGACCTGTTCCTCCTTGTGGTTCTTGTCGACAAGTTATGAGTGAATTCTTTACTTCGTCAATGAAGATTCATTTAACGAATTTAAATAAAGAAGTAAAGACGTTGACAATAGAAGAATTATTACCTTTTTCTTTCCAACCAGATGATTTGGAGAATAATTAATGGGAACTCCTCTATTTATCCTATTATGAATTTTTAATTTTAAGAAGGAGACTGGCAATCAGTTTCTTTTTTTGTGTTATAATAATAAGTAAATGTTCTAATTCAATAGATATTCAATAAATATAGTGACAAGGAAAGCTATGAATTAAAAATGGTTTGTAATGATTTAAGAGGTGATTATATGAGTGTTAATCGTATTCAATTAAGTGGAAAAGATATTTTAGAAAAAGATTTCAAAACTGGTATTAGAGGATATTCACAAGAAGAAGTAGACGAATTTTTAGATGTTATCATCCAAGACTATGATAATTTTAAACAAGAGATTGACCGTTTAAAAGCAGAGAACGAAAAACTGAAAAAGAGTACACCTGCTGTAGAACAATCACGTTCAAGATCTCAACAACCACCAACTTCTCAAGTTAATTATGATGTGTTAAAGCGTCTATCTAATTTGGAAAAAGCTGTGTTTGGCAAGCGTTATACGGAGCAGGAAGAATCTTAATTGGAAATAATATTATATTGATTTAATGAAACAGCCGTGATAAGATATTTAAAGTCAATTAATTGCTCATGTAATCGCTGCATCCTTTAGGATGTAGAGGAAAGTCCATGCTCACACGAGCTGCGATGCTCGTAGTGTTCGTGCTTGACGAAGTCATAAGTCAAGGTAGCTTTAATGCTAACGGCAGATATGATATCCTAAGTTATCTTAAAGATAATATGGATTCATTCTTGAAAGTGCCACAGTGACGTAGCTAGATCGGAAACTTTCTAGGTGGAACGCGGTAAACCCCACGAGTGAGCAACCCAAATTAATGGTAGGGGCATCCTTTTAGTAGGGAATTAGAACCGAATAAGGGACAGATTAATGATCTGTAGATAGATGATTACGACCGGCGTACAAGGTTGACCACCGTTTGCAGTACAATGGTACAGAACATGGCTTATCGAGCAATTAATGGTCACGTATATATGAGAAAACCACCCTTGTATGAAAGTAATTTATACAAGGGTTTTTTATGTGAAATAGGTTATCTTGGTTCCTCATTTAAAAATATGTTACACTTATACTACTTTTTTAACGGAAAGGACTTATCCCGTATGAAACAAGTTAGATTATTAGCAACAACTGCAATGGGGTTAGAATCTATTGTTGCAGATGAAGTAAGAAATTTAGGATATGATGTGCAAGTTGAGAATGGAAAAGTACTCTTTGACGCTCCTATTCAAGCAATTCCTCGTTGTAATTTATGGCTCCGTTCAGCTGATCGAGTGAAAATAATTGTAGGTGAATTTGAAGCATATTCTTTTGATGAGCTATTTGAAAATACAAAAGCATTACCTTGGGAAAATTATATAGCAGAAGATGGACAGGTTCCTGTTTCCGGAAAATCAGTTAAATCAAAGCTATATAGTGTTTCTGATTGTCAAGCAATAGTAAAAAAAGCAATTGTAGAGCGACTAAAGCGAAAATATGGTCTCATTAATAAATTAACGGAGACTGGGGCCTTATTTAAGACGGAAGTATCCATACTAAAAGACAAAGTAACACTAACAATAGATACTTCAGGAACTGGTTTACATAAAAGAGGTTATCGAGTAGGACAAGGAGAAGCTCCATTAAAGGAAACATTAGCTGCTGCACTTGTTCAACTAACAAATTGGAAGCCAGACTTTCCTTTGATCGATCCGTTTTGTGGATCGGGTACGTTATTAATAGAAGCTGCTTTAATTGGACAGAACATCGCTCCAGGCTTTAATCGTGAGTTTGCTGCTGAAGATTGGGATTGGATTCGTCAAAAACATTGGGATCAAGCCTTTCAAGAAGCAGAGGATTTTGCTAAATACGACCAACCTTTAAATATTGTTGGAAGTGATATTGACCATCGGATGATTGAAACAGCTAAAGCTAATGCATTAGAAGCTGGACTAGGCGATTTAATTACTTGGAAGCAGATGCAAGTAAAGGATATGACCATTAAAAAACCAAATGGATACATTATTACAAACCCTCCGTATGGACAGCGACTTAGTGATAAAGAGGAAGTAGAGCAAATGTATCGTGATCTTGGTAAGGTAATGAACCAACATCCTTCTTGGAGTGTTTACACAATTACCGCTTTTGATAAATTTGAACAAGCATATGGAAAAAAAGCAACAAAGAAAAGAAAACTATTTAATGGATTTATTCAAACCAACTATTATCAATATTTTGGACAAAAAGAATAAATATACGAAAACCTCCTGGTAGTGTTCCTTCTCAGTAGTATTAACAATTGAGGGATTACTACTTAAGGAGGTTTTTTCTTTTGACTGTTTGTATGAATCATTCTTGAATGGGAATACTGTTTGAAGAAAATTCCTATGAAACAAGGTGAAGATAGTGACATACATAAGTTCCGTTGGGATAGGCGTACCATCATATAGAATTCCTCAACAAGATGTAAAACATATTGTTAAGCAGTTATTTTCATATTCTGAAAAACAAATTGAACGATTGCTTCCTGTTTTTGATCATGCAGCAGTTGAGGAAAGACAGTTTGTGGTAGATTCATCTTGGTTTTTCGATGATCATAGCTTCGAAGAAAGAAACCATATTTATCAAACAGAATCGATCAAACATTGTTTAGATGCAATAGATACATGTTTAACAGATTCTGATTTCCTACATCAACCAATTCCTTATGAAGCGGTTGATATGATTGTTTTTGTTTCCAGTACAGGAATTGCAACACCTTCCTTAGATGTGAGTTGTATCAATCAGCGTCCGTTTAAAGAGAACGTACAGCGAATGCCTCTATGGGGGTTAGGTTGTGCAGGTGGAGCGATAGGGTTAAGTAATGCAATGAATTGGTCAAAAGCTCATCCAGATAAAGTCGTCTTGATCATTTGCTGTGAGTTATGTAGCCTGACATTTCAAAAACAAGATAGTAAGAAGAGTAATATGGTTGGTACCGCTCTTTTCGGTGATGGGGCAAGTGCTTTACTTCTGGTCGGAGAAACCTCATCATATTGTAATCAGTTAAAAGGGACTAAATTACATTTGCACGAACAGAGTTCTTTATTAAAAAAACACAGTGAAGATATAATGGGTTGGAATGTAAGAGATACTGGTTTTGAAGTCATATTTAAAAAGAGCATACCTGCCTTAGTACATTCCTTTTGGAAAAGACATATTGCTGAGTTTCTCCAAGCAATTCAATATACTAGTGAAGATATTCATTCCTTTATTGCTCACCCAGGCGGGAGAAAGGTAATGGAGGCGATGGAAGAAGTAATTCCATGCACTTCAGAGAAACTATATTATTCCTATGAGGTGTTAAGAAAACATGGTAATATGTCATCTGTAACTGTATTTTACGTTATTCGTGAATGGATGAAGCAAGGAATAGAAGAAGGGGAGCGAAGTATAATAAGTGCTTTAGGACCTGGATTTAGTTCTGAATTATTGTTTGCGGAGTGGAAAAATGTATGAAAATATTCTTGACCATATTGTTTGTATTTATAATCCTGCAACGACTTATAGAACTAATAATCGCTAGTAAAAATGAACAATGGATGCTAGCAAAAGGTGGAGTTGAAATAGAGCCACATCAACATAAGTGGTTTATCATGGTACATGGATTGTTCTTCATAAGTATTATAGTAGAATTAATTCTAAGTAACGCTTCCATTCCTGAACTTTTCATCTTATGGTTTAGTTTGTTTATAGCTACACAATTCGTTCGTATATGGAGTATTACTTCCTTAGGAAAGTACTGGAATACCAAAATAATTATTTTGCCCGGAAGTACATTGGTGAAGCGAGGTCCTTATAAATATGTTAAACATCCAAACTATATCATTGTTGGTATTGAATTATTTGTTATCCCAATGATGTTTGGAGCATATTGGACAGCGGTTATATTTCCATTTTTTCATCTTATTTTAATGAGTATTCGAATTCCAGCTGAAGAAAAAGCGCTCACTAGTTTAAACGATTAATCCACTATGTAAAATATCGTAGATTAAGATGAATATCTAAGAAAATATATATGCAATTCTTGGTTTTTGAACAGCGATTCCTGCTTAGAATATCTGGGCTTGAAAACCACTAGGAAAAGGAGGGGCTTCTTTTCCTAGTTAGATTCAACTAATTCTCTACAAATTAATTACCGATTATAGCATCAAATGGTGGTGATCCAGGTGGTGCGTTTTGAATAATATCAACCACAGGGATGGTATAAGCAAATAAAATTAATGCTATTGTTATACCAATCCATAATTTCCAATTCTCCATCCATTTGGGAGTAGCTGGTGCATGATTTTCTTCCTCAGCAATAGGGAATTCTTCGTTTCCTTCTGGTGCAAAAAATACTAGATAAATAAAAATATATACCATCAAAATGATCCCAATAAAGAGAATAGTACCACCAACCGCTTGAGCCATCTGATATGCACCCCAGTCCACAGCTTGCTCGGATCCGCCGTATTCTGAATAGGAAGATCTTCTCGGACCACCTAACAAACCTTGGATATGCATAGCGCCAGACATAATCGTCATCCCAATTGCCCAAACCACGGTTTGATAAATACCTAAACGGTGTATTTTTCTCGTTAATTTTCTACCAGTTAAATGAGGAATTAACCAGTACGCTATCCCAAAAAACGTTAAGAGAACAGTCGTCGCAACAGTTAGATGAAAGTGTCCTGTTACCCAAATTGTGTTATGGACTACTGTATTCATTTGATGAGAGGCATTAATGATTCCGCCAATACCACCTGGTATAAATGCAAGCATACCTACAAATGGAGCAAAGAAGCGGACATCTTGCCAAGGTAAGTTTTTAAACCAACCAAATAAACCTTTATGTCCTTTTTTTCTTCCAGTAATTTCAAACGTAGCGAACATCGAAAATGCTGTCATTAAACTAGGAATAATAACCATGAAGGTTAATACAACTTGTATAAACTTCCATGTAGGATCTATTCCTGGTTCTGTTAATTGATGATGAAAACCAACTGGAATCGAAAAGAATAAAAACAAAATAAATGATAATCGTGCTAAGGAGTCACTAAATAGTTTACCTCCAATTATCTTCGGTATAATGGCATACCAAGCCATGTAAGCAGGTAATAACCAAAAGTAAACTAAAGGATGGCCAAAGTACCAAAATAACGTTCTACTTAACAATACATTGATTGTTTCTGCAAAACCTAATGACCATGGAATAAATTGAACTAATACCGCTACAGCTACACCTAGTGAAGCAATAACCCACATAATCATATTAATGGTAACCATAAAAGCAAGGAGAGGGGATTTTTGATTTGGAATTTGCTTTTTCCAAACAAATAGTTGTCTCCAATTTACAATTGCTGCAATCCAAGTCCCCACAACAACAAGAGCTAATCCAATATAGAAGAGGGGATGTGCTTTTAAGGGTGCGTAAAAGGTGTAGAGCACATTTGCTTTCCCTATTAGAATTGTAACAGCAGTCATTGATGTACCAATAGTCATTACCCAAAAAGCTAACCAAGCAAATTTGCGCTGTTTTTCAGAAATACCTACTGTTTTTCCCATTAAAGCAAATTGAAATCCAATAATAAAAAAAGTAGTTAATACTAAAGCAAGAACAACACCATGGAACGTAAGAATTTGATAATAACCAATTCCAAAAGGGAGAGTAAATTCACCTGTTCGTACTAATACTTGCAATAACCCCATTAGTCCACCTAAGAATAAAGAAATAATTGCTACATAAATAAATGATAAGTATAATTTAGAATCTGTTTTTGTAATCACGATAGATTCAGTTGAAATATCTTCGAATGTTTGTAAATTAGCAAGTGCCATTATTCATACACCTCCACTGTCGTAAACATCATATGATGTCCAACTCCGCAATACTCATTACATAACAAGGTAAATTCTCCAACATTATTCATTTGAACTTCCATACTGCTAACGTAGCCTGGTTCTACCATCATATTTACATTCGTTCCAGCAATATTAAATCCATGTATGACGTCTGTTGTGACTACTTGAAATAATACAGAAGCACCTTTAGGAATCTTAATATGACTTACAGAATTTCCGTCTTCATCTACACCAAGATCATAATTAAAAGCACTAGCAACAACATTAACAATATAATGATCTTCATCCACTTTCGTTAATCCAAGATTTTCTTGTTGAAAAGCTTCATTTGCTTCGACATTATTTGGATCAATTGTTAATCCATGACTTTGCGGATGTGTACCCATATAAAAAGCCCCAAACCCTAAAACAATTAAAAAAATTATTAATGCACTAACTCCAAGAATTAACCACCATTTTTCTAATTTATGCAGATGCACGTCACTCATCCTTTCTTCCTATCTAGATATAAAAATTGCAAATACAGATACCCAGCATATAATGATCAGCCCACCTAATAGTAGAACTGAAGCAAATGTTCCTATAAGGTTTGGCTCTGTTTCATTATTTTTGTTTTGAAAAAGTTTTTTCATCATTATCACCCCTTTTGTATCTATAGTTTTATCATACACAATACAAAGGTCCTATTCGTGCAAACCATAGACTTTTCACACTTTGTTCAATTATGCACAAACAATGCGTTCTAATGATTTTACTAACTTTTTAGTTAGAAAAGTATATGAACAATTAATGAACAAATAAGGGAGTTTATTGACAAAACGAGGAGGGAGGAGCGGTATAAATAACTACATTATTAAAAACACAAAAAAAGCGGAAAGCTTAAAATTAAGCTTTCCGCCTCTATATATAAGATATTATTTTTTTACAACGTTTGCTGCTTGCGGACCACGTTCACCTTCAACAATTTCAAAGGAAACTTCTTGTCCTTCTTCTAAAGACTTAAAGCCTTCTTCTTGAATTGCTGAATAGTGTACGAATACATCATTACCTTCTTCAAGTTGGATAAATCCATAACCTTTTTCAGCATTAAACCATTTTACTACTCCGTTTTCCATGTAAATTTCCTCCTAATACTTCCACGTAAAACGCGTGTTATTACAAAGTTGACCAACGAAATATTAAAAAAGGGCAGCTTCTATAGAAGTACGGACCATAAATCATCCACTTCTATAGAAGCTGCCTTCGTTAATTAATGATTCCGTACATCTTCTTTGCTTGGTACTAATGTTAGCCTATACAAACAAATCAGTCAAGGAAATAACTTTAATTTTCGATAAATTAACTAAAATTTACAAATAGTATAACGAATGATAAAGTAATTCTATATTTTATTAACCTTGGGGGAAATAATGCATTCAGAAAACAACCAATTAGATAAAATTAGTGAATATGTACAACAGAAATTCGCAAATGATTATACAGGCCATGATTATTACCATTTGCAGCGTGTGGTGAAAAATGCGATTAAAATAGCTACAGATGAAGGAGCAGATTTATTTATAACCACAGCAGCAGCATGGCTTCATGATATAACTGACCATAAACTAGCTAATAATCCAGAGAAAGAAAAAAATGAGCTTATACAGTTTCTTAAACCATTAGGATTACAATATTCTCAAATCGAAGCTATAATAACGATTATCGATACTACTTCTTATTCTAAAGGTGTTATACCATCGACTATAGAAGGAAAAATAGTTCAAGATGCTGATCGATTAGACGCAATTGGTGCCATCGGCATAGCTAGAGCATTTGCATATGGGAGTTCGAAACAGCGGTCTATTCATGACCCAACAAAATCATCCGGTTCTACCATTCACCATTTTTATGAGAAATTACTATTATTACAAGATTCAATGCATACAAATACAGGTAGAATGATAGCAGCAGAACGTCATCAGTACATCGAAAACTTTCTACATCAATTCTACAAAGAATGGGAAGGGGAATAACTCTATACTATTAGATACGCTTTGCACCTAAATATCTCTCTTCCCAATAAGGATTGGATAACTCGGTAATAACGACACCACTAGATGAACCAGCATGAATAAATTGCCCATTACCAATATAAATACCTGCATGGGATGGCCCTGAGTGTGTGGTTGAAAAAAATACGATATCACCAATCGAAGGACTATCAACAGGAGAACTAAAATTCCATATTTCATTAACTGTTCTAGGGATAACGATATCATGGCTTTCATAGACATATTGAATGAAACCACTACAATCAAAACCTCCTGGTCCATCACCGCCATACACATAAGGGGTCCCGACTAATGATCGAGCAGCTTTTATAATAGGCTGTTTATTTCCGCTTACATCGAGTTGTTTTGAATAGTAGGGATCCTTACTTTGCTCTTCGCTCATATCATCATTATTTTCAGAAGTAGAAGATGCATTACCTTCCACTGTGTCTACACTTGAATTCTGGGGTTCTTCTTCCACTGCATAATATATCTCTTGAATTCTTTCGTCTTGTTGCTCACTTATCAATGATAAGTCATAATCTTTCTCTATACTAACTAAAGCATCATGGGTTAAAGGACCATAAATACCATCTATTTCATCTGAATAATAATCCAGAGTAACTAATGCCTTTTGGACTTCTTTTATTTCATCCGATTTCATTCCTGGATGAATGGAGTTGATCTTATCTTCAATTATAGAAATCGAGTTGGCTTTTTCTATTTCTTCTAATTGAGAAATACTAAGTGCATCATTAAATTGCTCATCATCTATTTGAAATGTTGATTCTTCTTCACTTATGCTATATTGTTCCGTATTCCAATTTTCGCCAAACCAAACATCTTCCTTTTTTATTAATGCATTTGAAGATTCGATATGATTATCGCTTTGTACTACTTGTTCAGATGCTTCTATATCAACTGGTAATCCAGTCATTGCAACAAATGGTTGACTAGCAACATATGTATATACAATAGAATTTTTAATTATTTGTTCTATCGTGGTATTCAAATTTGTGAACCTCCTCTGAAAAACCGAGCTTTACTCTAGTTTTATGTTCGAATAGTGAGCTTATGTTTTACGATTATGTAACAAAAGAGGACTAGTATCTGTTATAATTAAATCATTTGAGAAGCAAAATCTATATTTTAAATATAGTCAGGAGAGATTAATATATGTTAGGGGAACAAGCCTACTTAGATTTGTGTAAACAAATATTTAAAACTGGAGAACAACGTGGAGATCGAACCAATACAGGAACACATTCTATATTCGGACATCAAATTCGTTTTGATTTAAATAAAGGATTTCCTCTTCTAACGACAAAACGTGTTCCATTCCGACTAGTTGCGAGTGAACTACTTTGGTTTATTAAAGGGGATACCAATATTCGGTATTTATTAAAACATAATAATAATATTTGGAATGAATGGGCATTTGAAAAATGGGTAAATAGCGCTGATTATCAAGGTCCAGATATGGCGAATTTCGGATTACGCAGTCAAAAAGATGAGAATTTTAATAAACAATATCAAGAACAAATGGAGCTCTTTAAAACGCGAATTCTTGAAGATGATTCTTTTGCTGACAAATACGGGGACTTAGGATCTGTATACGGGAAACAATGGAGAAATTGGAAGACTACTCAGAATGAAACAATTGATCAATTAAAAGATGTGATTCATTCCATTAAAACGAATCCAAATTCAAGAAGACATATTGTATCTGCGTGGAATCCAGAAGATATTCCAACAATGGCTTTACCTCCTTGTCATACATTATTCCAATTTTATGTTTCAAATGGAAAGCTTTCTTGTCAGCTATACCAAAGAAGTGCAGACGTATTCCTAGGGGTACCATTCAATATAGCCAGTTATGCCCTACTCACGCATTTAATTGCCCATGAGTGTGGATTAGAAGTTGGTGATTTCGTACATACTTTTGGAGACGCACATATTTACTCTAATCATGTTGAACAAGTCGAAACACAACTGGAAAGGGAGATCCGCGATTTTCCACAACTAATAATAAACAAAGATAAAAATTCTATTTTTGAAATGGACTTAGATGATTTAGTGATTGAAAATTATAATCCTCATCCAAGTATTAAAGCACCGATTGCTGTATAGTTCAAAATAGATACTCACACAACGAATCTAAATAGGAAGTTGAGGTTATAATATGATTTCGTTATTACTTGCTATGGATCGCAATCATGTAATTGGAGTTAATAATCAATTGCCTTGGCATTTGCCAAAGGATTTACGTTTTTTTAAAGAAAAGACAACAGGTAATACAATTATTATGGGAAGAAAAACATTTGAATCGATGGGAGGGGCATTACCAAATCGAAAAAATATTGTCTTAACCAGTCGTTCCGATGTACAGTATCCGAATGCTAAAATAATTCATCACATAGACACGATTAAACAATGGAATATAGAAAATCCGGAAGAAGAATATTTTGTAATCGGTGGTGCAAACTTATTTCAACAAGTAATGGATATTGCTGATCGAATGTATATAACTTGGATTGACGAATCATTTACCGGAGATACATTCTTTCCCAAATTTAATCAAGAAGACTGGATAATATCATCTAAAATTAAAGGTGATAAAGATGAAAAAAACCCTTATGATTATTACTTCATTCAATACGATCGAAAATAAACAAACGAAGATTTATGAATAACTTGTTTAATTATTTCTAATCGTGCTATGATATGTATAAAGTAAAGAGCTACTCAATAATGCATAGATAGTACTGATTTAATAATGAAAATACCTACGATGGTGGAGTGATGCTTGATGTTTAGTAATATCGGCTTTCCAGGCTTAATATTGATTTTAATTGTAGCATTAATTGTATTCGGACCAAACAAGCTACCTGAAATAGGACGAGCTTTTGGAACAACACTAAAAGAATTTAAAAATGCGAGTCAAGATATTATGAGTGACCACAATAAAAAGAAACAATAACAACGAAATGGAGGTGTAGGGGAAATACCCTTACATCTTCTTTTATGTCGTACATAAGGAGTGTTTGTACATGTCAACACCTGAAGATCAATATACCAGTAATACTGATGGTACAGAAAAAGAAATGAATGTCGTAGGACATTTATCCGAATTACGAAATCGTTTAATAGTTACAGCCGTAATATTTATCATTCTATTTATAATAGGTTTTCTCAATGTGAAAGATATCTACTGGTTCTTTGTTAATGACATCGATTTAGAATTAACAGCAATTAGTCCAACAGAGATTATCTGGGTTTATTTTTCAATGGCTGGTTTGGTTGCCATAATCGGTACTATTCCTATTCTAGCTTATCAAGTATGGGCATTTATAAGCCCAGCTTTAACTTCTCGTGAAAAAAAGGTTTCGTTATCTTATATACCTGCATTATTCCTATTATTTATTATTGGACTTGTATTTGGATATATCATTTTTATTCATCTAATATTTCCATTCTTACTATCGTTAAACGAAGACATGTTTAATATCATGTTCACAGTGGACAGATATTTTACCTTTTTAATGAAAATTACTTTACCTTTTGCATTTCTATTTGAACTACCATTAATAGCAATGTTTTTAACTAGCTTAGGAATAGTAACACCAGATTTCATGACGAAAAACCGTAAATATGCTTATTTTGTACTTATTGTAATCGGGGTAATAATTACACCACCTGATTTTATTTTACAAATTGTTGTTGCCGTTCCACTTATGGTGATTTATGAAATTAGTATTTATTTATCTAAAATAGTTTATAAAAAGAAACAAGCAAAACACGAAGCTTTTATGAATGAATCTTAAAACATAAGGGGGAAGCATAGATGGAACAAACATTCTATCAGTTTTTAATGACCTATCGAGGTAAGCTGGAGAAAGATGATAATTCAGAACTTGCGGAATGGGCATTTCGTAATCATAATTTCCCTAAACATTCCAATACCTACGATGAGATTAGTAATTATTTAGAATGGAATAGCCCATTTCCAAGTGCAACAGTAACCTTTGACTCTTTATGGAATGAATACGAATGGAAAAAAGCAGCTTATTAAATAGCTGCTTTTTTTATTGTCTAAATAACATCGACCAAAATTCAAACAAACGTTTGATTAATTTTTCACTTTTTCGACAAATAAGTTGTTTTTAAATGCTAATTTTTGTATATTATGCCATTTTATGCGGTTTCCCGGGAAATGTTCTTATCCAAGCCTACACATTATATAGTGCAAATGCGTATTCTATAGGTAGAACATCATGATAAGGGGGGATAAGTATGGTTTTTCCACCACAAGAACGACAACGTCAACAACAACTACCTTTTGGACCTATGCATCCGCATCCTCAACAAAACAGGAATCCATTTTTAAACAATAATCAAATGAGTGGTAGAAATAATTCTAGAGGCATTGCTGGTTTATTATCCTCTTTTGGTGGAGGAAAATCAGTAGGTGGAGTGGGAGCGGCTTCCTCAGGTGGTTTACAAACTTTATCTAAAACCTTAGGAGGAGTACAACAATTTTTAGGAATATTACAATCCACAGCACCATTAATTCAAGAATATGGTCCAATGGTTAAAAATCTTCCTAGTATGTATAGAATGATGAAAGCTTTTAAAGAGCTTTCCAATGAAGATGAAGAAACTTCTAATAACTCACTAGAAAATACAGATCATCATGCACAAGAGGACATACTTAAGACTGAAGATAAAAGTACAGGTCATTTTGAAGACGAACAGAAAGACCCAAATACCAATCAATCCAAGCCCGAAGAAGGAAAGAAATCAGGTTTATCTACTCCTAAGTTATTTATATAATGCTTCGTGCTTGATTTTTTTTATCAAAAAGGGAAAAATAGGGATAAATCGATATATTAAATACGATTGGAGGAATTACATGTCTAAACAAACAGAAATAGCTACATTTGCAGGAGGTTGCTTCTGGTGTATGGTAGAGCCATTTGATCAACGACCAGGTGTTATCGATATTCGTTCTGGTTATACAGGGGGACATGTAGAAAATCCAACCTATGAACAAGTGTGCACGAATACAACAGGTCATGTCGAAGCAGTACAAATTACATTTGATCCTGAAATAATGCCATATAAAGAATTGGTAGAGACATTTTGGCAACAAATTGACCCTACAGATGCTGGTGGCCAATTTAATGACCGTGGCGAGTCATACCAAACAGCTATCTTTTATCATACAGAAGAACAGAAAAAGATAGCTGAGGATTCTAAAAAAGCATTAGATGAGAGCAATCGTTTTAAGATGCCCATAGTGACTCCGGTTCTCCCAGCAAAACCTTTTTATGAAGCTGAAGAAGGTCACCAAGATTATTATAAAAAACGGAGCTTTCATTACAGAATGTATAAAAAAGGATCAGGAAGACAAGATTTTATTAAAAACAATTGGCAGAATACAATTGATAAAAATGAATTAAAAGAGAAGCTAACTCCGATTCAATATCATGTTACTCAGGAAAATGGAACTGAACGCCCATTTGACAATGAATACTGGAACAACACACAAGAAGGTATTTATGTTGATATTATAAAAGGAAATGTTTTATTCTCATCTAAAGAACAGTATGATGCTGGATGCGGTTGGCCAAGCTTCACGAAACCCGTTGACCCTTATCAAATAGAAGATAAGGTAGATAAAACACATGGAATGGTACGTACAGAAATTCGAAGCAAGCAATCAGATTCACACTTAGGACATGTTTTTGAAGATGGGCCACAAGATAAAGGTGGACTTAGATATTGCATGAACTCTGCCGCGATGCGTTTTATTCCAAAAGAAAAAATGGAAGAAGAGGGCTATAGCAAATATCTGTATCTATTTAATTAACCATAATAATAATATGTAAACTAGAGAGGGCGAAACTTGATGATTCACTTAAATTGGGAAGACAGACCAACAATGAAACAAATTGAATGTGTGCATGCGGACGCAAAAAAATTTATTGTAAATAATAAATTAACACCAGGCAAACGTTATGATGTGAAAAATGAAACAGAAGAGTTTTATTTTGTAATTGATAATAGCAACCGCATGGCAGGTTTTCATAAAGAATACTTCAAAGAGTTGTAAAACAGGGGGACAACCCCTGTTTTTTTATTATAAGTAGTTCCATAAATGGTAAACTTTCTTTGTTTTTCATGGTATACTGATGAAGTAACGTAATATTTAGAATAATGAGGTGGCTATGCTATGAAGAGAATATATTTCATTCGACACTGTTCTGCAGAAGGACAACATCCTGACGCTCCTTTAACAAACCTAGGGTTGCAACAAGCAAATGAATTATCATTATTTCTCCAAAATACGAATGAATCGTTCTGCGGCATATGGTCAAGTCCTTATTTGCGAGCTATAGACACAATAAAACCGTTTTCAAACTATCTAAATTTGGAAATAAATATTGATGATCGTTTAAAAGAACGGGTCTTATGCGCAGAGCCAACAGAGGATTGGATGGACGCATTAAAACAGTCTTTTGAAGATCCAGAATTCTATTTGCCAGGCGGTGAATCCGCATCTACACTTTTACAAAGAGCAAACGCAGTTTTAACCCCTTTAATAAACAATCCTAAATTAACTAATATTATCATCGTCAGTCATGGCAATATATTATCTCATTTATTTCATCAATTTAATGGTGATTTTGGTTTCGAAGATTGGAAAACACTTGGAAATCCTGATGTATATGCATTAGATATTAATTCTAGTACTAACATGAAATTAACACCTATTTATAAATAAAGGTTTGCTATTAGTATCCCTAAAGTTTCCTCATAGATTTCATCAAATTGACTAATCGGTAGTGGGTTGGTTCCTTGACCTAATTCTAATGTAAAACCAGGACGCCTGTATTCCTGTATAAACCAATCTTTATATCCAGCATAACTATCTACATACTGTATCGGGATATATCCACTTACTCTTTCAAATTCTGTTACAATCGTTAAAGATTCAGGCGGTTCTAACCCTTCAAATCCCCAGAAAATTACTTCTCCTTGGGTATGAAGTGCATTTATTCTACTAAAATCACGATCCCTAGTTAGTTCTGCGATAGCGATAGCTTCTGGCTCTGTAAGTGGGGCATAGCCTGGAAAATCTCTAGGTTGTGGCGAAGTAGGTTTTCTTTCTGCTTCCACATCCCATAAGGCCGGATATTGATTATTTAAATCTACGCCTCGTATATTTGCTTTCCAATCGGAAAAATCAGTGTTTTGATTATTAATTTCCAATACAGACTCTCGAAATTCTCCTGCAGCATCAGCACCTAAGACTACCAGATCTACACCATCAGGATTAACCATCGGCACAATCGATAATTGCGTTTGTTGATAAAACGGCAACATTGGTAAGCCACGGATTGCTGTACCGTTTGTTAATGCAAGTACGTATTCATTTATGAACTTCATTAATACCGGCGTTGTAATCCATTCGTTGGCATGGAATGAGCCATTCATATGCACTTGTTTCGATCCCGCCCCAATCTGCAATTCTATAATATCTTTTCCTAATACAGAATTTCCTATATATCTCTGTTGAATAAATGGATATACTTGTTGTAACAATATTAAATCTTGTATAAATTTTTCATACGTATATTGATCGATATCATTTACAAGTAAATCCTGTATTTTTACTGGAATTAATAAGGTTTGACCAGGTTGCAGGTTTTGTGGATTAACATTGGGATTTAAAATCTCAATACTATCTATTGGAAGTTGATACCGACTAGCAATTGACCAATAACTGTCACCAGGTTGTACATTATATTCATTTATTATAAATCCCGGAATTTCCAGTGATTGACCAATTGTTAAAGATGCAACGTTTATATCAGGGTTTGATGTTTCGATTAGTATTAGTGGCACTTGAAATAATTGACTATAATACCAGCTAGTGTCTCCCGCTCGAACAGTAATTTGCATGTGTAAACTCCTTTCATACGGCTTTATATATGTTATGATGCGGTTGGATAATGAATGATTCATTTATTTTTTAGTCATAATAAGGTATAATAGATAATATCTGACAATATCGGCAAGAAGGAGGAATAATTCGTGGCTTTTGTTATTACGTCACCTTGTAAAACTGAAAAAGCAGGAGAATGCGTCGAAGTTTGTCCTGTTGATTGTATAGAAGAAGGCAAAGATATGTTCTACATTGAACCGGATATCTGCATTGATTGCGGTGCTTGCGAAGCAGTATGTCCTGTAGAAGCAATATATATGGAAGATGAAGTACCAGAAGAAGAAAATGAGTATATTTCATTAAACCGTCTATTTTTTGAAAATCGATAAATATTACTAAAAAACCTTTTTTCCATGTGAAAAAGGGTTTTTTTTGAGTAAAGAACAATTAGAAGGGAATGATATTACATAAATTCTTGAATAAGGAGACCAATAATGAAAGAACAATCATTGTCATCCGCAGAACCGTTATGGAGAAAAAATATTGAGCTTCCTCAATTTGATAAATTGCAGCAATCTGTGAAAACAGATGTTTGTATAGTTGGTGGTGGAATAACCGGAATCACTACTGCCTATTTACTAGCAAAAGAGGGAGTTAAAGTAACACTGATTGACGCAGATAATATATTAAATGGAACAACTGGGCATACAACAGCAAAAATCACAGAACAACACGGATTAGTATATGATGAACTGATTAAAAACCTGGGGAAAGAAGTTGCATTAAACTATTATCAAGCTGCTAAAGAAGCGAATGATTTCATAAAAAATACGATACAACAACAAGATATATCTTGCGGTTATGAGGAACAAGACGCCTATTTGTATACGAATGATTATTATTATGTAGATAAAATTGAAAATGAATTCAACGCATATAACAAATTGAATATTAACGCTGAGCTAGTTGATACCTTACCGATTCAAATTCCCATAAAAAAAGGGTTAGTAATGCCTGGGCAAGCTCAATTTCATCCATTAAAATACTTACATTTCTTACTTCGTGATGCAATTAATAACGGACTAGAGGTTTATGAACATACGGTTGCTATGGAAGTAGAAAGAAATAAGCACACAACAGTTATTACAAAAGATGACCATCGTATTACTTGCAATTACGTTGTTTCTGCAAGCCACTTTCCATTTCATGATAGTGAAGGATTATATTTCACACGAATGTACGCAGAACGTTCCTATGTAATTGCTGGGAAAACTGATACCAAAGTAAAAGGAATGTATATTAATGTTGAATCTGCTACACGATCTGTACGATCGGTAACCATTGATAACGAGGATTATATATTAATTGCTGGTGAAAATCATCGTGCTGGACAAGGAAAATCATCTATAGGGCATTACGAGGAGTTGCAAGCGTTTGCAAAAACATATTTTGATGTAAGCCATATAGCTTATCGATGGTCTGCACAGGACCTTACTACTCTAGATAAACTTCCTTATATTGGTCCGATTACAGACGGGGACCCAAGTATTCTTATAGCAACCGGTTATCGTAAATGGGGCATGACAAATGGAACATTAGCCGCACATGTATTAGCAAGTTATATAATGAAACATGAAAATAATCGATACCGTGAATTATTATCACCAAGTAGATTTAAGGCTGATCCAATGGTAAAGAAGTTATTTACCGTAAATGCAAATACAGCGAAGGAATTCATAAAAGGAAAGTTTAATTTTACTGGTGATACAAAAGTTGACGAATTAAATCAAGATGAAGCAACGATTACGCACAATAAAGGATCTAGAATTGGTGTATATAAAGATAAACAAGATAATATTTATAGCGTTGATACAACTTGTACACATCTAGGATGTGAAGTAAATTGGAATCAAGAAGATCGAACTTGGGATTGTCCGTGTCATGGGTCTAGATTTAATTACACAGGAGAAGTTATTGAAGGCCCAGCAAAACAACCATTGAAAAAAGTATCCTTAGATGATTAAACAATAATAAAGTCTGTAAAAATAAAATTATTAATTCTACTAGTTAATTTTTTAATCTTGTCTCACTATCCAGAGTTTACTTTGATTATGAGACAAGATTTTGTTGTTTTTCATTTACTTCCTATAATAAATATTATGTCTACTAGAAGAAATAAAACGAAATATTGATTATTTTATTTATGATTTACTTCTTCTCTCTTTAAGCGCATTTTTATGTAGTTTAATTCCTATGTCTTTTAACTGATCCAATGGCAAAGTTTCTCTTTGAAACGCTTCATATTTTCTTTCTAAATATAAACCTTTATTTTTATACATCCATTCAGAGAACAATCGGATAGTATTTGATTTATTAGGATAAATACCATGAATCTCGGTTAGATCTTTCTTAAGTATTCTACTGTTGATACTTAAAATATATACTCCTGTATTTTCATTTTTATAAATCGGTTGATTGGATGCTAATTCATCTCTTATCTGTTCTAAAATATATTTCTCCTTCTGAGCTAAACTAACAAACTGAGCACCTTTCGCTACAGTTCCATCTGCTATAAAGAACCCTAAAATATAGGCCATATTATTTGACCATGTCTTAAAATAGTCTTCGTTAAGTCTGTATTTTCTTTTCCAACTTCCTATAGGTCTCATTTCAACATTATTATCTTTTAAAAGCATTCTAATATATCTTGATGAAACATTAGCTGCTTTTGCAATCTCAGTAGTACTCTCTCCCTTTAAATATAACCTTATTATTTCTTCCGTTTCTAAAAGTCTTTTCCTAGGCCGTTTACTCACAATACCCTCTCCTTCCAACTACTATAACAAGAATATACGTTCCCATAATTATATCATTTATTAAGTAGTCTGAAAATATACAATCTAACAATATATTCTGTGTTTATACAGGGTAGTACCAGCGGAGTTGACACCACCCGCAATAAGGGAACGTCATGGTAATAATAACCGGAAATTCTTATCTCTTTCTTCCGTTTCAATTGAAATTTTTCTTTTTCTGTAAGGTACTGACTCAATTATGTTAAGTAACTTTTTAAAATGTTCCTCGCTATTTCTTAACAAATCTTTTTTTAAGACAGGATAATATCCCCTCTTATACTATTTTTTGATGCTTGTTATCTCCTTTGCAATAGCTTGTTCCGGGTAAGATGCCAAAATATCTCCATCTAATTTCACTTTTACATAGTCACCAGGTTTGAACTCTTTGTCACCGTCATACCTTAAGCTAATTAATGATACATTTTCATCTATTAACTGTTGGATTGATTTATCTTGCGATTCCTCATACTCTTCCTGCGTCATACCATCAGAAAAATAAATATCATTGTCTTCTATCCCAACAATATAACCTGTTAGATTATTAGAGCATCCGATTAATAGCATTATGCAGAAAAATACGGTTAAAAGAATGATTTTCCTTGTCATACTATCAATTCCTCCTTACTAACCACAAAAACAGAACAAACGTTCCCATCCCTAAAAATCGGCACTTTGTTGAAATATTCCGTCTAATCCAACTGTTTTGATACAATGAAAATTAAAGTACTAATGATGATTGGCAGGATGATAAACAAAAATACCGATGTAGTAATAGTTAGTGTTCCTAAAGTGAAATACAAAAATGCTCTACCAATGATGTACCAAAGAACCGCTAAAACAAGGATAAATACAGTAATATTTATTATACTTTGTTTCATCATTACTCCAATACATCCTAACTCATACTTTGTCACTCATTCTATATGAAGTTACTTCTATAATAGGTGCTTGTTTTCCTGCGCTTTTAAATTTGAATATATCACAAAAATAGGTTAACTCATTGTTCGATGTATACGTTCCTTTAACTGCCGCTTCTTTTCCATGTGTGATAACAGACTCTATATTTAATTCTTCTATATCTTTATGTCGTTCTATTAGCCAAACAAATATGCTCTCCGCTCCTTCTACGGATGTATTTTGAATTTCTTTCCATGTTATTGCAGGAGATACGACTTGGTTAAGATTATTAGATCGACTTTCTAATATATTGGCATAAAATTGAACGAGTAATTCTTTTCTTGGTGCGTTATTACATCCTCTTGGAAAGTATAATACTTTGCCATCTATTAACTCTGTTTTCTCTGACATTTGAATTCACCTCATAATTTTGTGTCCAGTTTAGTGTTAATTCCATCGTGATATTTTAAATTTATTCCTTTACATACGGACAATACATGCTATGGCAATCAGTTTTCTATTCTATAAAATCGCTTACTTCCATTTGCCATCCGTATTATAGTTTACATAATATAATTATGATCAATTAATTGATAAATGGTAATTTCGGACGTTCATCTCGATAATCCGAATACATTTCACTGTATTTCTCTACTTTTGTACAACGATCATCTTCACAACTAAATAAATGTTTATTTTTATTCGTAAACACGAATATATTATAATGATAAGGGAATACTCCTCCCTTATTCCGGTCTACAGAAGTTTTAATACTAATAATTTGTTCATTTTCACTGATATCTCTATACTCGTTCGAATTAATTGCCTTTACTACCATTTCTCCAAGAATAGTTTCATCTTCTTCATTTGCTACATACCATTGATCTATTAACAACTGCTTCCCTAAAAAATAAATGTTTATACAAAGACTAACAATAAGTAAAGTTATAAATATTTTCTTTTTCAATAGTTGGTTACTCCTTATAGTTTACTTGTATAACCAAATAACACACTTACATTAGTAACCGCTATCTTCAACAAATAATTCCATAATTAATTCTCCCTCTGGATCTGTCTCCCCTGTTAGCACAAATCCATACTTCTCGTATAATAGTTTTGCAACATCATTCGTAGGTATAATACTTAATTTTATCGATTTTACTTGATATTTCATTTTTATATAATCCAGGATTAACGGTATATATTGATGTGCATACCCTTTCCCTTGGTGTTCTGCAGCAATCATAAACCGATCAAACCATGCGCTTTGTTTTTCCTGGGAATGAAATCCTACCATTGCATACCCTATAGGTGTATCATCATCGTACAATCCTAAAGAAATTGTATATTGTTCAATAAAACTTTCCGCTAAACAATATGATACACTCTCCACTAAATGTTGTTGGTGAGATGCAACTGTTAACGTTGCGATCTCTCTCCAGTTTTCTTTTGTGACCTCTTCAATATATACATTCATCGTAAAATAACTTCCTTAATCTTTTAATTATTCCAACATATCTATTATAATTAATAATAACATGGTTCACCAATATTATTTTATCCCTTTTGAAACTTTAATAATACGGGTATAGACTTTTATACTAAACAAAAGGAGAATTGCATGCAAAATAAAACGATAATAGTAACCGGCGCAAACACTGGAATGGGATTAGCAACAACGATAGAACTTGCTAAAAAAGGTATTCATGTAATTATGGCATGTAGAGATACTAAACGCGGTAACGAAGCAAAAGAAAAAGCAATGGAGGAAAGCAACTCAACGAATATCTCATTATATCAATGTGATTTAGGTTCTATGGAAAGTATATCTAAATTTGCAGATCAAATAAAAGAAGACTTTGACAAGATTGATGGTTTAATCAATAATGCGGGTGTTGTTTCACTTAAACATACCAAGACTGAAGATGGATTTGAATCAATGACTGGTGTTAATCACCTCGGTCATTTCTTGCTGACTCACCTTCTCTTAGATGTGTTGAAAAAATCGGAACAAGCTCGAATTATTAATGTAGCTTCTGGGGCCTATAAAGCTGGAACGTTAGATTATAATGATATGCATTTTAACAATCGTTCATTTAATGTAATTAAAGGTTATGGACAGTCTAAATTATGCAATATACTCTTCACACTTGAATTAAATAAACACCTAGAAGGTACCAATGTATCAACGTTTGCCCTACATCCTGGAGCGGTATCGACAAGTCTCGGTGTAGACAGACAGACGGGATTTGGTGAAAAAGTACATCTTCTACTTCGTCCCTTCTTCCTTACATCAGAAGAAGGTGCGGAAACTGCTATATATCTTGCCACAGAACCGAAAATTGATCACCTTTCAGGCAGATACTTTTATAAGAAAAAATTACAGCCGACAAAATATAATAAAGTGAATGAAGATGAAGCTAAAAAATTATGGGACTGGAGCATTAAAGAGCTCGGAATGGAGCATAAAGCTATTGAAGAAGTTGCACCATAATACAAATAGAGCTATCTCCTATTGTGAGATAGCTCTCTATTTGTATTATTTCATATTTAACGTTCTAGCATTGATCGCTACAATAATTGTACTTAGTGACATGAGTACCGCTCCAACAGCAGGATCTAATACAATCCCCCATGGGGCTAATATACCTGCAGCTAATGGAATCGCAATGATATTGTATCCTGCTGCCCACCATAAATTTTGAATCATTTTATGGTAAGTCAATCGAGATAATTCAATGATAGAAACAACATCTTTGGGATCACTGTTGACCAATACGATATCAGCACTTTCCATGGCAACATCTGTACCTGCTCCAACTGCTACACCTAAATCTGCATTCGCTAATGCAGGAGCATCGTTAATCCCATCACCAGTCATTGCGACTCGTTTATTTTCCTGCTGCAGCTGTTGTATCTTATCTGCTTTTTCATGTGGTAGCACCTGTGCTATTACTTCATCGATACCAATTTGGTTTGCTACACCTTTCGCTACTTTCTCGTTATCACCTGTAAGCATTTGAGCATGGATACCAAGTTCATGTAAACGATTTATCGCTTCTTTGGACGAGTCTTTCACCTGATCAGCCAACGCAATCATACCGATGAACGAATCCTGTTTTACTATAAAAATAACTGTTTTCCCCGCTTCCGATAACGATTGAAATTTATGTTTATCAAAAGCGATATTTTCCTTTTCCATATAGCCTGGGCTGACTGCCAGAATTGATTCATTGTTTAATACCGCTTTTATTCCTGCTCCTGTAATAGAATCGAATTCATCAGGCGATTGAATATCAATATTCCTATTTTTCGCTTCATTCAAAATCCCTGTTGCAATGGGATGTTCAGACTGTGATTCTACCGAAGCTGCGATTCGTAACAATTCTTCTTCGGATTGTTCGCCTTCCGGAATGATATCTGTGATCCCAAATGCGCCCTTCGTTAATGTGCCTGTTTTATCGAAAACAACTGTATCAACATTCCTAGCATCTTCAAAACCCATTCTATTTCGAATAAACAAGCCTTTGTTAGCAGATAAAACAGTGGATCGAGCTACAACTAATGGAATTGCTAACCCTAATGCGTGTGGACATGAAATGACTAATACCGTAACCATTCTCGTAGTTGCTTCTGCAAGTCCATATCCTAATAGGAGCCAAATGATAAATGTAAGGATACCAGCAATAACAGCTACATAAAATAGCAATTTTGCCGCACGATCAGATAGCATTTGTGTTTTGGATTTGCTTTCTTGTGCTTCTTTTACTAATTGAATGACTTGAGACAGATAGCCTTCTTCATTCGTTTTTGTAACTTCTACAGTTAACGAACCTGATGTATTAATGGACCCTCCGATTACTTCATCTTTAACAGATTTCTCAACAGGTACAGATTCTCCTGTTAACATCGACTCATCTATGGAAGACTTTCCTTTAATGATCACAGCATCTGCTGGAACTTTCTCACCTGGTTTAATTAATAGATGATCTCCCGTTTGTAAGTGAGATATGGAAATCGTTTCGGTGTTACCTTCTGTATCTATTTTCACTGCTTCTTGTGGCATCAAGTCTGCGAGCGCTTCTAGAGATTCTGAAGCTTTATTGATAGATTTCATTTCAATCCAATGGCCAAGAAGCATGATCACAATCAACGTCGCAAGCTCCCAAAACAAGTCGTTACCATCGATACCAAATACAGTGGCAGCACTATAAATATAAGCAACAAAAATGGCAAAGCCAATAAGTGTCATCATCCCGGGAGATTTTTGTTTTATCTCATCAAATAATCCAGTTATAAATGGCCATCCTCCGTAGAAAAAGATAACAGTTGCAAGAATGAATTCGACCCAATGATCTCCACTAAAAGATAATGTATAACCAAAGAACATTTGAATCATATCAGATAAAATAATGACTGGAATGGCTAAAAAGAAAGAAATAAAAAATCGTCGTTTAAAGTCTGAAATCATATGTTCATGGTGATCTTCATGACCATGGGATCCATAATTTTGATGGTCATCTGTACTGTGGTTATGGTTATGTTCATGATTCAAATTTATCCCTCCTCACTCTCCAATATACCCCACTCAGGTATTTGATAAACAAAATAAAAAATCTCTTCCTCCTTTAATATCTAGAGGAAAAGATTTTTATATACGACGAATTGTAATATTAAGTGCAACACCAAAAAAATGTGGTTAAAATAAAACAACCCATAACAGCTTCGTGTAAAATGTCAGTAACTACACAAACAATTCACGGAGGGCTGTTATGAGCTACAAACATCTTACCACATTTGAACGAGCACGTATAGAAACGTTATATGATCAAGGAAAATCTATCCGTACCATCCCCGAAAAACTAGACCGTTCACCATCTACTATCTCAAGAGAAATAAATCGCAATCTACAAGATGATTCGTATACATCTGAACATGCGCAAGATAACTATATTCATCGTAGATCACATTAATGAAAAGTTAGAACTCACGTGGTCACCAGAACAAATTGTAGGTCGTCTATTTCAAGGATCTATCAGCTTTAAAACCATTTATCGTTGGATTTACAAGGGATTGTTAGTGAACCATCAATTACAGGTTCTTCGCCATAAAGGAAAGCGTCAGAAACCACAAGAAACACGTGGACGGTTTAATATTGGCACATCGATTACGAAACGCCCCAAAGAGGTTAGAAAGCGAGAAACGTTTGGTCATTGGGAGCTTGATAGCGTCGTATCAAGCCGCGGAAAAAGCAAAGGATGTTTTGCAACATTTGTAGAGCGAAAAACAAGGTGGTACGTAGCATTTAAAATGCCTAATCGAACTTCCCTCTCTATGGAACAAGCTATCCGAACGTTAAATGAACGATTACCATCAGGAGCTTTTCAAACCGCCACGGTAGACAGAGGTAAGGAATTTGCTTGTTATAAAACGATTGAGGCAGAAACCGACATTGAGGTGTATTTTGCGGAACCTTATTCTTCATGGCAACGTGGCAATAATGAGAATGCAAATGGGTTATTACGAGAGTTTTTTCCTAAGAAAACCGATCTGGCTAAAGTTTCAGACCAAGAACTAGAAAATGCACTTACACTGATTAATAATAGACCAAGAAAATGCTTAAACTGGAAAACTACACATGAAGCTTTTCAGGAAGAACTGTTGCACTTAATTTGACAAACTGTTATACCGAAAAATGGTGACAACTAATAGCTGGTATTGCCGCACTATACCATCCAATCTAGTCAAGATTATTTGACTTTTTTTGTATAATATTTTGTAGCTTTTTTCGGTACCTATTCTGGAAAAGCTTCTTATCAATTTTCTTACTATCAAACTTTCCAATGGCCTCACGTACATCTTTGTCGTGAACAATCAGTTGTTTATACTCTTTATCGTTTAACAACTCTTGAAACCATTTATATTTCTTTAAATGACTACTGTTTCTGCCTATGTCCTCCTCATTAACCGCCATTAAAGACGGCAAATAAAGACCCAGATTCAAAAATACGATTAAACCGAATATAAAAATGTAAAATAAAAGTTCCACATTATACCCCCTCGTTTAATTACGGATTTGCCACTATAAATGTTTCGCAATCTGACTCTTATGTATGGAACGATCGCCAAGTCTTATTCTGGAATGGCGACCGGTTGCTGCATAAATCAAATAAATGGTTCTTAAGCTAGCAAAATCATTAATTAAATTTATAATAACATACCACGAGAGAAACAGTTGAATAACTTTGATGAAGTATCATATCAAGGGGGTGCAACTTCAACTCCTATATTTTCATTATCAGAAACAATACCTATTGAAACTTTACTTTGAAATAAGTGTTACTTTTTTTTAATGATCGATATGTAGAACATTATAATTGAAATTGTAAACTATATAATTGTAATGGTTGACAATTACTCGCTCTACGATTAGAATAATTTTTAATCGAAGGGGGACGTTTACATTGAATCGACAAAGTAATAAATTGAGAATTATGCTTAAAATCTCTATATTTGCCGCAATAACTGCAATACTTGCACAGGTGGAAATTCCCCTTCCGCTTATTCCAATCAGTGGCCAAACACTGGCAGTAGGGATTGCAGCAACTATTCTTGGAAGCCGTCAGGGTTCATTGGCAATGGTGCTCTATATGGCGATTGGAATGGTCGGCCTTCCTGTATTCGCTGGATTCAGCGGGGGATCACAGGTGCTTGTAGGCCCTTCAGGTGGGTATATTTTTGGGTTTATAGCCGCAGCATACGTTACTGGTCTCATTTTGGAAAAAACAAGGTTTACAATCCCCATGGCTGTCATCGCAAATATTATGGGAATGTTTGTAACACTAGTTTTTGGTACTATTCAATTGAAACTTGTATTGGATCTTGAATGGACTGCTTCCTTGGCTGCCGGAGTATACCCGTTTCTTGCTGTAGGATTCATTAAGGCATTTCTAGCCAGTTGGATTGGCATTGTTGTCAGAAGACGCCTTATACAAGCAAAACTGCTTGGAGATATGCCAAAAGAAATTGCATAAGTTATGACACTAATTGAATAAAATAGATTCAATTAGTGTCACTTTGACCGATAATTTAGACTTATTAAAGCGTTAATTGCATAATCCTGTTATAAAACTCAACTACCTTTACATAAGAAGTTTAGCTGTGCTTGTTCCATAAAAGGTTTCACTACACTGTCGTAATAATCTCATTCTCTATCTGCAGATTTGTTGTTTTTTTGTGCGCGATTAGTATAGTTAAGTACCTCATCAAAGAGGAATATGATTTGAAAGTGTTGCCCTTCATCTGTTTAGAAAAGGAACTTCGTTGTTTCCATCTTGAACTGAATAACTATTATTTTTCTTTTTAATTTTGGTCTATATTATTTTCATTTTCACAACTTATGAGTATCAATTCCAGTATAAAAAATGACGTAAATGTGGGGGGAAAACCTTCACGATAACTTAGCCCCCCTTGATTTTTTTATAATACCTTTTTACTTTCTATGGTTTTCTCTGGATAAGGTTCTACCAAAACAAAAGGTCATGTTCTTCAACAATCTGGCTCTAAATGGCAAATTGAGCTCCTTCTTTATTCCAAAATTGCATCCGTTTGCTGCACTATACCATCCAAACTAGGCAAGATTATTTGACTTTTTTTGTAAAATATTTTGTAGCTTTATTCGGTACCTATTTTGGAAAAGCTTATTATCAATTTTCTTACTATCAAACTTTCCAATGGCCTCACGTACATCTTTGTCGTGAACAATCAGTTGTTTATACTCTTTATCGTTTAACAACTCTTGAAACCATTTATATTTCTTTAAATGACTACTGTTTCTGCCTATGTCCTAAGTGCCCGTTTGGGGAACAAATTTTGATTAAAACCACATTTTATTTTAAAAATCCTTTATCTACCCCTTATTTATTGTAAAAATAATAGTTCAACATATTGAACTTGAATGTTGAACTATTATTCTGTGGTTGCTATAAATATGTTATTGTTCTATCAACATGGCAAGAAACGTTTAATTCCCTGCAACATCTCTTTTCGTAAATGAAAACCATGAAATAGCTATAAAAATAATATAGTAAATAATTAACATCGTGATCGAAAAGCCTAACGTCATTCCTTCAATATACGGAGTACCATTTGCGGTATACTGGTCTAAATCCATATTTAAGAAGAGAATATATTTCGCCCAATCATATTGGCTTAAAAAGAATGCGATCATTTGATTCGAAAGAAGTAAAAAGATTGAGATCCCGATTGCCATTGCACTACTTCGGAACAAAGTAGATATCGTAAATGCTAAAGTAGTTATGAGAATAAACGAAGCACTACCTAATACCATTTCCTTTTGTATTTGGGATAAGTAGGTAGTTTCTGTGAAACTCATCCCAGATTCGACAATTAAAGCAGGATTTGCCCCATTTATTCCAAACAAAATTAAACCTATGATAAATGAAGAAATTATCATAAATGCCATAATCGTAATAGCAAATAAGAATACAGAAACATACTTAGATAATAAGATTTTCGCACGTGTACTAGGGCGTATTAATAAGAGTTTAATCGTTCCCCATTTAAACTCGTTCGATATAATACTCGACGCAATAATGATTGTAAATAAGCTTATAACGGATATAAGAAACATATTTTCATACATATAGGCCCAAGCATCATATGCTGGCACTTCTCCTAGTGTATTCATATAATATTCGTGTAACGTTGGTTGATAATCCGAGCTAACTACACCTTCTTGACCAAAAATTTTACTAATTAATGCTCCTCCGACAACAAATATCGTAAGGAGAATATACATTACCCATGTAGATTTTAAATGATAGAGTTTGATTTGTTCGTTTTTCACTAGATTAATAAAATTACTCAATGACATTCTCTCCAATCAGTTCAAAGAATTTATCCTCGAGAGACCCTTTTACTTGTTGTACTTCATAGACAAGTACTCCTTGATTAAGTAGTTCCTTTAAAATAGATGGGATTTCATCCCGTTCACAATTAACTGTAATAGAGTCTGTTTCTTTATGAAGTGATAATGAATCTTTACCGGAAAGAATTTCTTGCGCTTTATCAGGGCTATCTGTAGTGATTTGTATCACTTGTTTACTATTTTCTTCATTCGACTCATTTCGTACAGATTCAACTGCAATTAGTTCTCCATTTTTAATAATACCAATTCGATCACACATTAATTCTATTTCAGTTAATAGATGACTAGATACAATAACCGCTACATTTTCTTTTTCAGCAAGTGCACGTATGTATTGTCTTATTTCTCTAATGCCCGCTGGATCTAATCCATTGGTAGGTTCATCTAAAATTAAAATAGATGGTCGATGCAATAAAGCCTGTGCGATGCCTAAGCGTTGACGCATACCTAAAGAATAACGTCCTGCTTTCTCGTGAATTGCCTTTTCTAAACCTACTAATTGGATCACTTCTTTTATTCGCTCATCCGTTACGTCTGGCATCATCCGAGCAAATTGTTTTAGGTTCTTCCATCCAGATAGAAATGGATACATCTCAGGATTTTCTACAATTGCGCCAACTTCTTTTATAGCCTCCTTATAATCCGATTGTATGGATTTCCCTTGAATCAATACTTCTCCTTCTGAAATACTCATCAAACCAACCATCATACGTATGGTTGTCGTTTTACCCGCTCCGTTGGGTCCTACGAATCCAAAGACCTCTCCTCTTTCAATGGAGAAATTCAACCCTTTGATAATTTCTTTATTCTTAATTTGTTTCGAAAGATTCTTTAGTTCCATTGCTGCTTTTGTCAAAATGATACCTCCTAACATTTCCTACAATCTTTCATACGTAACACTATTAATAAAGTTTCAAAAATCAAAAAAACCTCTACATACTTTTATAAGTTGATAGAGGTTTTTTTCTTCTAATTATGTGGATTATGGTAATAATTCCACATAAAACTGCTCAATGCTTGTAAGATAATAATCTGGTTTCGTATTAAAATCAGCAGATTGAACTTCTTCACTCCAATGAACTCCGACTGTTGTTACATTAGCTTCTTTCCCAGCTAATATATCTGCCTCACTGTCTCCAACAAATAACACTTCTTCTGGGGTAACACTTAATTCTTGCATTGCTAGAATCACACCTTCTCCATGCGGTTTTGGATTAGTTACGTCATCTCCGGTTATGACTACAGCAAAATTTGATCGTATATTCAATTGTTGCAAGGATATGTCTAAACTCCTTTTGGCTTTACCAGTAACAATACCAAGATTAATACCATTTCCATCTAGTTCATCTAATAAATTATGAAGATCCTCCATTGGTTTTACGTATGACGGATGTAATGTTTCATATACTTCATAAAATCGTTCAATCGCTTGCAATTTATCTGGATGCTTAACATTTAATTGAATTATTTCTGTTTCAGATGGACCAAACATCTCTTTTATTTCATCGTTAGTCAAAATAACCTGATCGAACTCCTTAAACACGGTTCTGAATGCCTCAAAACACAATGGGAGTGTATTTGCAATTGTTCCATCGAAATCAAATAGAATCGTTTTCACCATCGTTTTCTCTCACCTTTACTTTCGTTAATTATTGGTGTTGTTCACAGACCATAACCATATTTTTATCCATATCAGAGAAGACAAAAAAGGAAACCATATCATCTCTAGCAATCTCTCTTTCGATGATACCATCATTTTCTTTAATCCATCCATAAGCTTTATCAATATCTTCTGTCAATAACATAAACGAAGGTCTTACATAATCGGGATTATTTCGATTATCATCTAATAACATCCCTCGACCTCCAGATTCAAACCAATGCACGGGGTGAGAAGTATTTACTTTTGGCTTAGGCTTTCCTAAAATCTTCGCATACCATTCAGCAGATTGCTGTAAATCATTTACATGTAAAACTACATCGCCAATTCCTTTAAATAAACGCATTAATATTCCTCCTCAAATCCGATCTCTTTTGCCATTGTTCATCTATTTACTTATACTTTTACTTTTTCTTCCGTATAGAAGAGCTCATCTAAATAGCGATTAACGAACATTCTCTCCGGATCAAGTTGCTGCCTTAATTGGATAAATTGATCCCATTTCGGATACATTTCGCACAAATCTTTTGCTTTCTGTTGATGCAATTTCCCCCAATGGGGCCGTCCGTTATATTTCTTCATGATTGCTTCCATGTCACGAAAGTAAGTCTGATATTCCATTCCTTTGTATACATGAAAAGCGATAAAGGCAGAGTCTCTCTTGTATGATGGACTTAGCCATATATCATCCTGTTTTACCGTACGACACTCTATCGGAAAATGAACCTTATACTGATTTTTCACGATTGTCTCTCGTATTTCTTGGATAGCATCATGAAAGTACTCTATCGGTATTCCATATTCCATTTCTAAGAACCGAACTTTACGAGGAGTAGCAAATAATTGATAACTCTTCGCATCGATAGTAGATTTACTGACAAGTTTTGCAGAGAGACGACTTACTGACCTAGTTAAACTGGGGTATAATAGACAAAGATGAGATACTGCTTGATACATATAATTTTCCACGATGAGGTTATTCCACTGATGTCGTTTTATGCTTTTTGGAGATGTGTTTGTAGGATTCATTGTTTTTGTTTGGACTTGATCGGCATAAGGAAACATAAAAAATTCAAAATGCTGGTTATCTTGGATATACGTTTCTAAATTGTTTAATAGAGTCGGGTAATAAACATGGTTACTGATGTAACGATAGACAGGGCTAGGTACAACGCGGATTTTCGCTTCAATAATTATACCGAACATTCCTAATGAAATTAGACTTGCTTTGAATTCTTCTACGTTATTCTCCTCATTAAGTCTCAGAAGGTTACCACCAGCTGTTACAAAGGTTATTTCCTTCACCTGTGTAGAAATGCTCCCGAACTGAATTCCTGTGCCATGCGTTCCCGTAGAAATTGCTCCTGCGATACTTTGTACATTGATATCTCCTAAGTTTTCCTGGGCGTATCCAAGCTTTTCTAGCGCTTTACTTAAATCATAAAGCCGAGTTCCTCCGTAGACAGTTACAGTATGATTTTTATGATCGACTTCCTTAACACCAGATAGATAGTCTAGAGATACAAGCCAATCTTCAGTCATTACTAAATTTGTAAAAGAATGACCTGCACCAACTACTCGTATTTTCTGTTGATTTTCTGTTGCTGCTTTTACAATTTCAATTACATCTTCGATAGAACGAGGATAATACATCCGTTCTGGTGAGCAGTTGGAGGTAGAAGACCAATTATGCCACTTGAAATTTTGGAAGTGTTTCATAAAAAACATTCTCCTCCCCCACGATAAGTTGGGTATGTCTGTACCCACTTGCCGTTATCAATTACTAATATTTCAGAAAAACGTTCACATATTTCCCCTGCCTTTGCAGCTCGAAAAATAACTGCATTACCAATTGATAAGTTAGCTTTTGTTTGGATAGGTGTTTGTACCTCTCCTGCTCCTTCCAAAGAAATCAATGTAGAATCAGATGGATACACCGGTTGCGGTTGCCTATCTTCTCCAATGCTACCAGATGCTATATAGCCACCACCTAAACATGTATAAATATGCTTCTTCGGTCTTCTAACAACAGGAAGCGAGAAAAATAATGCGGGTTCATATTGGAAATCGCGATAGTGATCAAATAATAATGGTGCATAAAAACCTGAACCTACTGTTACTTCGGTTACAGCTTTTTCCTGTGAAGTTGTTTGTAGACTTCCTGTTCCACCACCATTAAAAAATTCAATTTGTATATTATTTTTCTGCAGTAATTTGTACACCTGTTCTCTACGCTTAGCTATTGTAGGAATTGATTTTTTCTTTAACTGCTTAACAACGTTACTTTTCATTTTCTCTTCTGAGTTACTGTCTGTAACACCAGCAATTTGTGCCTCATATCCCATTAATCCTTTTAGAAATATACCATCTTGAGCATCAATAAATTTTGCGAGTTGAACTACTTCTTTCGATGACTTTAATGGAGATCGTCGTACACCAAAATGAAATCCCGCCCAATCATTACTCATATCCATTTCAATACAAGTGTAAAATTGACCGTCATTTTCCTTTTGAATTGTTGCTAATAATTCAATATGTTCTTTACTATCTACCATACATGTGATTGTTTTCCCTTGAAGATTTAACGTTGCGATTTCTTGGAGAGATTTCTTGTCGAATGTTGGATATCCGATTAAAATATCATCAAACCCTTGTTTAACTAAAAATAAAGCTTCTGAAGCGGTAAAACACATTAGTCCTTTAAATGTTGAACTGGATGATAGGATTTTGTGTAAAACAGGGATCGAGCGAATTGACTTGGTAGCTAAACGAATTTTTTTATCGTTTGCTTGTTTTGCAATGTTAGCTATATTTGATTCAAGCGCATTTTGATCTAATAATAATTGAGGTTTGGCATCTAATGGTACATTTTTAATGATTGCTTTCCAATCCATGTTGGCCACCTTCCACTTTTAGTACTTCGATTAATACACTCCACTGACGGTTAGCGATATTAATCTAGTCAATAGCATCCATTCTTACATTCTAACGTGAAGATTTTTTTATGAACGAGACCTAGTCAAAATAAAGACGATTTATTCTGATAGTACACATTTTTCAAATAGAAGTAAATGAATTTTTCTTATTCACTCTCCTCTTGCAATAGACCTTCCTACGGTTCTTCCACTAAATAAGCACCCGCCAACAAACGTTCCTTCTAATGCCCTATAACCATGCATTCCACCACCACCAAAACCCGCAACTTCACCTGCAGCATATAATCCTTTGATGAGAACGTTTTGTTGATTAAATACTCTTCCAGATAAATCCGTCTGTATTCCTCCAAGCGTTTTTCGGCTAAGTATATGCAGTTTTACACCAATTAATGGACCATTTTCAGCTTTTAATATCGGATGTGGTTTTGCAGTACGGATTAATTTATCACCTAGGAATTTACGAGAATTGTACATAGCAGCTAACTGTAAATCTTTGGTGAATTTATTAGCTAATTGAAGATCTCTTGCTTCGATTTGAGATGTTACATGCTCTACTTTTAATAACGGACTTTCCGTCAGTTGATTCATTTTTTCAACGAGGTCTTCTAGATTAGAAGCCGTTACAAAATCTTCTCCATGATTTAAGAATTTTTGAACTGGTTCTGGAGCACCCGATTGTGCTCTTTTTAAAACTTCACTTATTCGTTTGTTGGTTAAGTCTGGATTTTGCTCTGAGCCAGACAAGGCAAATTCTTTCTCAATAATCTTTTGTGTTAATATAAACCATGAATAATCGTATCCTGTATTTTGTATGGCTTCTAACGTGCTTAATGTATCAAATCCTGGATAGTTTGGTGCATGGAATCGATTTCCTTCTGCATCTAACCAAATCGACGATGGACCTGGTAAAATACGAATTCCATGGTTTTCCCAGACCGAATTCCAATTCTTAATACCTTCTGTATAATGCCACATACGATCACGATGAACAATTCTCGCTCCAGCATGTTCCGCTACTTCTAACATTTTTCCATCTACATGCTCAGGAACTCCGCTCAACATATTTTTTGGTGGCTTTCCTAGCCGCTCCGGCCAATTTTTTCGTATTAGTTCATGGTTTGCTCCAATTCCTCCAGATGTAACCACCACATTTTCTGCTTTGAATGAAAAGCTATCTACTACAATTCTGTTACTAGCCTCTCCTCGCTTTGCTGTAGAACCTTTTAAAATGGAGCCCTCAACACCGTAAACGGTTTCATTTTGAACGAGTAGGTGCTCCGCACGATGACGTGGTAGGTAAGTGACTAACCCTTGTTTTACATAAGATTGCATACGTTCTACGAATGGAGTTACAATACCTGGACCTGTTCCCCATACAATATGAAATCGAGGTACTGAATTTCCATGTCCAGAAGCTAGACTACCACCTCTTTCTGCCCAACCGACAACAGGAAAGAAACGTATTCCATAACTACGTAACCACTCTCTTTTTTCGGAAGCAGCAAATTGAACGTATGCCTCTGCCCATTTCCTCCCCCAATCATCGTCTTTACGATCAAAGCCTGCAGTAGATTTCCAATCATTCCATGCGAGTTCATAAGAATCTTTTATGTTAAGTCTTCGTTGTTCTTTAGAATCTACTAAAAACAAGCCCCCAAATGACCACCAGGCTTGTCCTCCAAGAGATGATTCTGGCTCCTGATCAATCAGAATCACTTTCTTTCCAGATTGCGCTATCTCTACCGTTGCAACTAGACCTGCAATCCCTGCCCCAACAACAATAACGTTTGCTTCCATTACACTCCCCCTAGTTATGTATTTATAAAACTAGTATATCTTATCATTCAAGTAAAGATGACTAATTAACTAGTTTCTTTAATACCTTTATATTCTCATTCCCTGTGTTGTACAGTTGTTTTTTTGAGTTACACATTGGTTTTGAAAAAAGAATTGTGAAGAAGGGTTGGAACAATAGGATTCCAGCAAAAGATAAATATAAATAGTTGGATTATCCAAAATAGCTTTACCGCGATACCATTGCGTATCGTAAAATCACCTGCGCCGTTAATCCATCCGTACATCTCATGAAAATTTCATGAGCGCCACATTTGTGTATGCGTGGTCGTGGACCTTGAAGTTCCTCATCATGCGTTTTATACTCCTTTCTTATTATTGAATTGCTATATAAGAAAGAGAAAAAAACAGGATTTTCATCAATCATTTATTCAATTTTTTTGTATTTGGGATAAACCGTATTTCTAAAGTGATGGTTTGAAGCAAAGAAAACCTTGATGTATAAGGGTTCTTTAAATATCTCGGAGGAATTTGTTGGATATTTATGGTATAATAGAGACAGATATTCATTCGATTTATCATCTATGATAAAGGATAGGGTGGTTGGAGTTATCCCCGAGAGGGGGTGGTTTCATGACAACATTCGAAGCACTTACGCTTATAATTTCGTTTTCTACGATGGTCGTAGCGCTAATTGCAGTCGTTGTCGCTATTTTTAACATAAAAAAATAGCCCCCTATTCGACAAATGGGTAAGGGCTATTTTTTTCTATTCAGAATTAGATAACGCCAATCCCCTATCATAAGGATGGGTATCTAGCGGCCACAGCGGTAACTGTGGTCGTTTTTTATTATATGATTATCTATATATATCATACCACATTTTCGTGAAAAATAAAACAGCTTATGTTTCATTAAGGCATATTGTACCCTTCTTATTTAGAGTTTTCATCAAATAAAGCTCGGTAACTATCGATGTATTAAGCATGGTGACCCAAAAGCCCGCGCAAGTTGTCGGTATCTACAGCTTTCAAGGTCACATGCGCCATATCCTTTGCACCAATGTTAAATGCATGTCTATGTATATGGTCGGCCCCCCTTCGAAAACTAATTCAGTGAGGGCGTTATCACCAAACGCATCCGAATGGATTTCCTGTGCATTCTCCGGGAAAACAATTCTGGATAAATTATTGTGACGGAAACCGTCAATAGGTAATAAAAAAAAGCCCATAAACACAAAATATAATGTTCATGGACTTCTTAATTTTTATATTATATCATTTTAGAATGTTCGAAATCCGATAATACGGACTGTAAATTTTGCAACTGTTCATCGGTTAGCTCGATTAATGGTAATCGAACCTTTCCCACAGGCACAGATTGAAGATTCAGTGCTGTTTTAACTGGAACAGGACTTGGATTTGCAAACATTTCTTGCATGACAGGTAGTACTCGCTGATGTATATTAGCTGCTTCTGCTACTTGACCTTGTTCAAAACGTTGAATCATTTCTTGCATATCATTCCCAATAATATGAGAGGATACAGAAACGATGCCATCAGCACCGATAGCTAGTGCTGGTAAAGTTAAGCTGTCTTCCCCACTATACACAGAAAAATTATCATCTGTAAGGCGAATAATATTTGTCATTTTTTCTAAATTCCCGCTTGCATCTTTGATGGACACAATATTATCTATTTGAGATAAACGTACAACAGTAGATACATCCATATCAACACCTGTGCGTCCTGGAACATTATAAAGCATTACTGGTAATTCTGTGCTTTCTGCAATTACCTTAAAATGTTCATACATGCTATCCTGTGACGGTTTATTATAATATGGTGCAACAAGCATTACTCCATCAACACCTGTTTTTGCTACTTCTTTTGTCAATTCAATCGATGCTTTCGTATAATTAGAGCCCGTTCCGGCAATTACGGGTACTGCTCCATTTACTTTTTTCACGACATATTCGAATAATTTTATTCTCTCTTCATGTGTTAACGTTGGAGATTCACCTGTGGTACCAGCTACTACCAAACCATCTGACCCATTATTAATTAGATGGTCAATTAAATGATCCAATGCTTGAAAATCGATTTCTTCATGTTTATCGAAAGGCGTCACCATCGCTGTTAATACTTTTCCAAAATTCATGTAAACACACCCTTTTTATAATTTGAACAAACTTGCTTTAAGAGGGTTGGGCCAAATTAAAAAGCACCAACGGAAGCCCGTTGCTGCTGAACATATAAGTTCCCAGCTCGATAGCCCTCCATATAGTCTCCTATATGACAGCACTGTTATTTGTTCAATAGCAGCACCAACGAGTTAATGAATGAGTATTTCACTCGCTTCGGCAGATTCCCCTTTCCATACGCTTCACTAGGGCTCATTTCCCTTCCGCGTATATACTGATGGTCTCCGCACCTCTATCCAAAACCTATGAATATGATTCACTTGGTACGTGTATTATAGCAGGAACCATCATGAAAGACAAACATTTTTTATAATGTAAAATTACATCGGACAATTATTATTTAGGTAAACATAGACATAACCTGACAAATAAGCTACATTACTATACTCAAATAAAATCATAAAATTATCTAGATTTCTTTTTAGTATAACTTATGCGAAAAATCACTAGTCGTGCGAAATCGTTTCATTTATTAAGCATAAGTTCGTATAAAAAGGAAAACCTATATTGTACTTATTATGTCAAAAGGAGAATTCATATGGTTATGCATCGTTTTAAAGAAAAAGATGAACCATTCCATTCAGGTGAAGTATATCATTTATGGAGTTACTTATATCAAGTAAAAACATCCTTAGTGACACTGCAAGTTTTTATAAACCATAGTGTCGACCATGACTTCCGGATATTAGTAGAAGATTTATTAGAAAGTTGTTTCACTCAAGAAAGTGAACAAATCGAAGGTATTTTAAAAGAAGCAGGTATCCGATTACCTCCTTCACCTCCTGATCGTCCAAATGTAGATCAACATGATATCCCAGCCGGAGCAAAATTCAATGACAATGAGCTAGCGTTACTTGTTCAAAATGAGTTGTTGTCAGGAAGGCTTGCCGCTAATAATATTATTGCAGTTGCTTTGAGAGAAGATATTCGCGATTTATTTATGGAATGTATTAATCAACGGTTAGAATATGAACAAAAAATACTTCATGTAATGAAACAAAAAGGATGGCTCGCAATACCACCAATTAATATAAAATAAAGGGGTACACATAGCATGGGAAAGAATCATACAAGTACTGCGATCCTATCACTTGGTTCTATACCTTTTATTACCACTCTCGGTAATTCAACATTAATTCCAATTCTTCCTGAAATGAAAGAAGCATTAGGTATAAGTAATATCCAAGTTAGCTTAACCATCACTCTTTTTTCTATAGCAGCCGCTATTTGTATTCCTGTAGCAGGTTATCTATCTGATCGCTTTTCTCGAAAGGCGATTATCGTACCTTCCTTAGTTATTTTTGGTGCTGGTGGATTGTTAGCCGGAATTGGAGCTGCGTTTTTTTCATCTGCATTTATATGGTTATTAATCGGTAGAATTATTCAAGGTATAGGAGCTGCGGGGACATTTCCGATTGCTATGGCACTAATCGGAGATCTTTTTAAAGGTAGCGAGCAGAGCAAAATGTTAGGAATTTATGAAGCTTCTAATGAACTTGGAAAGGTATTATCACCTATTATTGGTGCTGCCTTTGCACTTATTACATGGTATTTTGTATTTTTTACATTTCCTGTGATTAGTTTTCTCTGTGCAATACTAGTTTTCTTTTTTATAAAAGAAAGAAGAAATAGACAAACTCCACCTCCCTTTTATCAATACGTTAAAGGACTGTTTTTAGTGTTTAAACAAGAAGGACGATGGTTATTCACTGTCTATTTGGCTGGTGGTACGTGTTTATTAACCATTTTTGGAATTCTTTTTTATTTATCTGACAAATTAGAAACGGAAAATCATATTATTGGTGTATGGAAAGGACTTATTTTAGCTATTCCACTCCTTATTTTAGTAGCAACATCGTATAGAACCGGTAGTAGAATCGGTAAGAATTTCGTGAAAATGAAACGATTAGCAGTATTTGGTTTTTTACTTATGACGCTCTCCTATTTATCACTCATATGGATAGAACCCTTAGTATGGTTTATTTTTGCACTATGCTTTAGCAGTATAGGAGCTGGCCTAGTCTTGCCTTGTGTCAATACAATGATTGCTGGTGCAGTTGGTAAAGAAAAGCGAGGATTTATTACTTCACTATACGGTTCTGTAAGATATATCGGTGTTGCCCTTGGACCTTTATTGTTTGGCTGGTTAATGGATTGGTCTAGAACGGGATTATTCTTATCTGTAGCATGCTTCACTTTTTTCGTAGCATTGTTAGTCTTATTTCTACTTCATGTAAATGGTATGGATGGAAGAGATAAACGAACGAAGATTACGTATAATTATTACTAATATTATATAAGTAGGAAAAATGATTAAATCTGACTACATTGACCATTCAAAGAAGCTGAGACAAAAGTATTTAATCAAAAGAAAAAATTCAAAAATCCGCTTCAGAAATATACTGTACTTTTCATAGGTTGCCGGTGAGCCTCCTGGATGATTATGCATCGAGGTCTCGCCTAGGCCGGGATCCCTCTTTGGACAAGGAAGACCTCAACAGCATTACATCGCACGCAGAAAATCAATTTTGTAATTTTCCATGAGTCTCCGTATATTTCTTCCGCTTATTCTAGTTTTCATCCGTCTTTTGATCAAAATTTTTGTTTTGTCTCAGCCTCAATTGGTTAATTAAAATTTAATTCTTGTGGACTTTCTCCATTTTTATTCATTAAACGAATATGCAAAGGTTTTATTTCTAAAATAGTAAGGTTCGGGTCATTCGGTCCGTCAAAATACAACTTCATGCGATCATTCCAAAGTTTATTTTTAAGTTCTTGCGAATCATTAAACGAAACCTTTCCTTCATATTCTACATATTTGTCACCAAACCCTTCACCATCATAACCCAAAATAATATGAGTATAAGGATTGGCTTCAATGTCTTCTGCTTTATCAGTTTCTTTATTTGTTGGTGTGTAAAGTGTTACGTTTTCATGAAAGAAAGTCATATACCTTGAATGAGGCATTTGCTTCTTTACCGTTGCCATCGTTCCTACAAAATTATTCTCTAATATTTGCTCGATTTGATGTTTTACATTTTCCTGACTCAATTTAATCACTCCTTTGTAGGCTTGTACTTAAAATTACTATTCCTTTCTCATGAATTCTTATACACATAACCTCTACTGTGCATTCCCTTTAAAATGTTGTTCAATATATTTGTAGTGTTCGATATTGCCTGTTATTTCAGCGAGCTTGTGCAGGTTTCTTAGTAATAATTTGCGATCAATATCAAAAATAAACTCGGTGTAAATATGATCAAGCGTATTACTAGCAAATTCCCAAATGACATCATGGTGTTTTTCAGAAACTGATCCTGCCAACCTGGTGAGTGCAGCAATTATATCAGTGATAATTGGATAATTCTTCTGAGCATAGTGCCTTATAACACCTATACCTTGATATAAGTGATATTCAAAATTATCCACCTCTAAGATCAGACGAACCTGATTATTCTCGTCAACTAAATAGGGAGAAAACGTCATCTTCTCTTCTAAGGTCAATAACAAATCTGTCACTTGAAAAATGGTATTGGATGCAGTTTTAGGATCATCATTCCCCATCGCTTTTATTGCGATTTCTCCAAGTTTATTTAATCCAAATTTTAAATCCTGAATCTCTGTTTCCTTATGTCCAATTCGGATAAATTGGATATACTTCGATTCATCCACTTTATCCGCACCCGGACCCCAATAGGTAAATAGTTTATTTCCATTTAAAACAAAACTGCCCACTCGCACTTCCATTTCAATAACTATATTATCTTTTTTTGCCTCTTTAATTAGCTCCTTAAATAAAATTAATTGAATATAACCAGACTTTGGTGACATTACCGTTTTATTTTGCGTATTATTTTTATCTAATAAATCTCCTGGTTGATCTCTTCGTATTTCTTCTAGTTCTTGCGAAAAAGCACTGTCTATTATTCCTTCAGAAACATCCTTCATCATATCGGTAATATTGTGAACCTGCATCCATGATGTTGCATGATTTATAAAATAAATAAAGACAATGGCTGTGAAGAAGGCAATTACAACTGTTACAAATGGTACGGCACTAAAATAATCTACTGGTCTGCTGCTAATAAATAAAAACATAATTAAAACATAGACAAAACTACCATTAAACACTCCAAGAATATGTTGTGTATGTTTGTCTTTCACAAAATTCTGCAATAATCTTGGTGAGAATTGTCCACTAAACGTAGTAAGGACAACTAGTAAAGAGTTCAATGTAAAAGCACTTAATGTTAAGACGCCTCCAATTAAGGAGCTAATAAGTAGACGCGTAGTTTCAAATTCCGCCTTAAAAAAAACAGGCATATATTGGGCTATTCCTATACCGACATCAAGATACAACGTTATAGCTGCAAATAAGAATGTTGCAATAATATAAAGCAACGGTGTCCGCCATAGTGTTAAACGAAGTTCATATTGTCGTTCCGGCTTGGACATTTGCAAATACTTACTGATCGAAGGTGGTAATAATTTTACAAGCATATCCTTTTCTCCTCTATTTTGTTTTACACTGGTGTGTTTAATATAGTTTTTACCCGGAATAATGAAATCTAACACCTATATTTCACTTCGGATGACTTTGAAAGAATAATCACTCGCGACTAAACCTTCGTTCTCCATTCAAATAGAAAAATAGTGAGAAAGATCATTTGTTCATGACCTTTCTCACTATTACGGTAAAAGTTTTATTTTACTTTTCATCAAACATATCCATGGATAGATAACGTTCTCCTGTATCTGGTGCTATACATACAAGCTTTTTGTTTGGGCCAAGCTTCTTCGCTACTTCCATTGCCGCATATACAGCAGCTGCTCCAGATGGACCAAGAAAAATCCCTTCTTTTTGAGCAAGGTCTTTTAATAAAGTGACAGCTTGTTCATCTTTAATTTGAATGATTTCATCGTATACATCCGTATTTAAAATATCAGGTACGAATCCCGGACTTGTGCCAACGAGTTTATGCGGTCCCGGCTTTCCTCCTGATAAGACGGGTGATCCTTCTGGTTCCACAACCGCCACATGCACATGTGGTAACTTTTCCTTTAATGTTTCTCCTGTACCTGTTACCGTACCACCAGTTCCTGCAGTACAGACAAACGCATCTAATTGATTATCCATCTGTTCCAAGATTTCTAAAGCAGTGCTAATACGATGAACATCTGGGTTAGCTACATTTTCAAATTGTTGAGGTATAAAACTGTTAGGAATGGATTTTTGAAGTTCTAGCGCTTTACGTATGGATCCAGGCATTTTTTCCTCACTTGGCGTAAGTACGACTTCTGCTCCATACGCCTTTAATATATTTCGACGTTCCATCGTACTATTATCCGGCATAATCATAATTGCTTTATATCCTTTAGCAGATGCCGCCATTGCCAAACCGATGCCTGTATTTCCACTTGTAGGTTCTATAATAGTGGCTCCTTGTTTTATTAACCCTTGTTCTTCTGCTACACGTATCATATGGGATGCAGCTCGGTCTTTTACACTACCGCTCGGATTAAACATCTCTAACTTTACATATATGTCAGCTGCATTTTCTGGTTGGAGACGATTTAACTTAACCATTGGTGTTTGACCAATTAATTCAGTTACATCATTGACTACACGCATGTGATATCCCTACTTTCTTTCAATACTTTCTAATAATCGCTTATCAATAGATATGTCAGGATTGATATCCATTAACTGCTGTAAGAATGATTCTTTCTCTTCAGGTGAGATCGTAACAATATCATACTTTCCACTCTTAATTTGCATTCGATCAAATGAAAGAGCTGGAGAAGTCAACGGAAATTTTGTCTTAAAAATAACTTCTATATCTTTGATTTTTACAGTTTGCTTAACGGGACCATAATAAATAAGTATTTTATCATTGTCAATTCGATAGCCTGTACGGAACCAAAACCACAGTAGAAAAAGTCCAATTATAATCATTAACAAAGAAGCGAACCATTGACCATTTAATAGAGGAGCAATAACTCCTAGTAATACCACTGTCCACAATATAATCGTTAACCATTTATCTCTTTTTGACCGAAAATACAATGTAGCTCCTCCTCTTTACTTGTATCCAATAAGTTTATTATAGACTTGAATAGTCAATTTTAGCAAAACTTTCATTATGTGGTCGCAGTCTCACTCCACTGAAGATCGTTATAAAGAACAGAGATTGTACAGTTTCTTTACAATCTCTTGTATAAAATCCAAAGCGTATCAGGGGTATCGTTTATACCCCTACACCGTATATAGGATACCCCCACGATCCCCAACAAAAAAAGACTGCACCAAGTAGAAAGGTACAGTCTTTTTAAGGTAAATCTGTTTTAGAATATGTTAAGAAGTTGCAAACCAACGATCGATATTTTTAAATTCTAACTCATTCAATTTATTTGTTGCAGTTTCAAGATTTACATTCCATTCAGATGTATCTAACGAACAACTGATAGGGACATCACATTTAATTTCTGCCAACGATCTAGAAAGATGAAGCATATCTAAATTAGCATTTATTTTAGCTTGTACACCTTTTGGTAATTTTTCTATATTGTTTAGCAAGTCATCAATGGTTTCATATTCTTGTAGCAGTTTAATTGCTGTTTTTTCTCCTATCCCTTTCACTCCTGGATAGTTATCCGAAGAATCTCCCATCAATCCTTTTAAATCTATAATTTGTTTTGGTGATAAACCTTTTTTCTCGTAAAAGTTATCTTGGTCGAACACCTCGTAATTTCCTTGACCTTTACGCATAATAGCAATTCGAATATTCTCTTTTACTAATTGCAAAAGGTCTTGATCACCAGTTAGTACAGTAACTTCATTCTCCAAACTATACGCATGTGCTAAAGTTCCAATACAATCATCTGCTTCAAAGTTTTCTAAGCCGATATTCGGCATATTAAAGGCTTCTACTACTTCTTTTACTAAATCAAATTGTGGTATCAACTCTTTCGGTGGTTCATCACGATTTGCTTTATAGCCTGCAAATAACTCTGTTCGGAAAGTTTTGCTCCCCATATCCCAACAACAGATTACATGTGTTGGCTCAAATTTCTGTACGGAATCCATTAGATAACGTAAGAACTGATACACACCATTCGTAGGAACTCCTTTTGATGTATACATAAAATTACCGCGGAATGACGTTGCAAAAAATCCTCTAAACAATAATGCCATACCGTCTACAAGCAACACTTTATTTGAAGCCATGTACGATCAATCCTTCCCTTTTAATTCAAGCAATAACTTTTCGAGCTGCTTAGAACGCTCTATAATCATTTCCATATCAACTGAAACAAACATACGATTAATATATTGTTCTGCAATTTCTTCAATTTCCGATTGCCACTGACTTTTCAGTTGATTAAATTTTGTTGTCCATTGCTCTTTGTAATCTTTATATAAAAGTCTATTTCCTTCATCTACATAATCTTTTACAGAAGGTTCAATTATAGCATACATTTGATCTTTTATCGTCTCTTTTTGATTTTTAACAAAGAAGCTCCTCGTATCTTTATAGTTAGAAATTACTTTCTTCAAACTTGCATCCTTTTCTAACTTTATAGATGGATAATGATCGGGTGTACGCAACTCCGGTAGATCTAAGCTAGCTAATTCGAAAATACCATCATTACGGAAAGCAAAAGAAGTAATTTCATCATGAATCTCCTTCATACATTCATGAATTAAATGCTCCAGCCGTAGGGAGATTGCTTGTAATTCTTGTTTTAATTCTTGACCAATATAGATGGACAACTCATCAAATTGACTAAAAAGTTGATCCCTCCCTGCAGAACCGGATTCCGTAATGGTTGTCGGGTTATAAATTTCTTTAAATAAATCATGGAATCGTATCCCAAAACGTTGGGCGACATAAAAAGTTTGTTTTTCTAATTTCTGCTTCATTCGAGTAATATACGAATCATCTTTAAACGTTGAGACATATTGAATTGTTTCATTTTTAATATCATTTATATCTTTTTTACGCTGCTCTTTACCAGACGCATCCATTTGTAATGATCGAATATATTCTGTTAAAGCATGGTAAGCTCTTTCTAAATCTCTCACAGCAGCCTGTTTTGTTAATGAAGTAAGGTCATTATGAATAAAACTATAAAACGACTCCTCTAACTTCATCATTTCATCATTTAACGGTTCTTTCGCTCTTTTTTCCTTTAATGACAATTTGCTCGAAACAGGATATAAACGTGGGTGACGAATTCCTAATTGAAGTAGTTGTTCTTCTACATAATTCGTCACTAATGCAAGTTCTGTTTGATCGACAGCTAGATCACTAGCATTCACAATGAAAAACATCTTATCTAATTCAAAGACATCCTTCACCCTACCTAACTGCATCAGAAAATCTTTGTCTGCTCGCGATAAAGCATGGTTATAATACGTAACATAAAGAATCGCATCTGCATGCTTTATGTATTCAAATGATACATTTGTATGGCGAGCATTTATGGAATCGGCACCAGGAGTATCCACTAAAGTTATTCCTTGTTGCGTAATTCCACAATCGTAATAAAGATCCATTTCTTTAATAAAACATGCTTTCGATTCCTCTGTTACAAAAGATGAAAACTCCTGTAAAGTGATCATCTTCTCACTACCAAGATAATCTTTCATTTGCTGGTAACCACTTTCGATTGCCGCTAAATAAGAACGATACATGCGCTGAAGATTTTCGTCTTTCGTAATTGCTTTTTTGTCCACCCACTCCATAAGCTCTTCCAGAGTCCCTTCTGGAGGACGGTAGGCTTTCGTTATTCGCTGTATGTCTTCTATCATCGCAGCCTCACTTTTAACTGATACAACTACTTGACCATGCTCATAAGGCTCTTGTACAGGACGAATTCGATTTACAGCTGCTGTAGTAGGATTAGGTGACACAGGTAAAACTTCTTCACCAATTAACGCATTTGCAAATGATGATTTTCCCGCACTAAACGCACCGAATAATGCGATCGTATAAGAACGGTTTTTTAAGCTAGATTCACGTTTATTTAAATCATGTTGGTAACTTTCAAAACCTGACAGATCCAAAATTGAACTTGCTTCAATCATCGACCTTTGTAATGTCCGTGTATTAATTTGAGAAAGCTGAACACTATTTTGTTCCACATACTCATCAATATTTTGTATTTCTGATGTATTATCCGTCATTTGCTCAGGAGTGTCTTCTTCGTTATACATCCCATTTGGTTTACGCTCTTGAATTTGGTTTTGCATTTCTTGCAATGTTTCATCAGAAGGATTAGGATCCATTAACGTATCTTCTAACAGGTGAAGATAATCATTTTTCTCTTGGATAATTAATGCTTTATTTTCTGCTGTTTCTTTTATCTGATTTAACTGATTTAACTCCATTTCCAAGTTAGAAATTTCTTGGGTATTAAATTCCTGTAATTGTTTAGATGCCTCATCAAGCATGGCGCTCATTTGACGCCTAAATTGACCTTTTACCTGCTCTACCAAATCATTCGTGTAAATTAATACAAAATCACCATTTACTTCTGCACCTTTGCGTATAGATTTAGTTAAGTCTTCTTCACCTAATTGTATTTCTAAATAAGGAAGAATCTGCTCTCGAAGACTACTAGGTAATTGTTGATTATTTACCTCTTCATACCATTTATCACGTATTCTCCATTTTAAAGCTGTTTGGATGGTTTCGTTTATCCCATCTAGGAATTGTCGCTTGCGTTCTTGTTTGGCTTCCTCTGTCTTTTTCTGAGATTTAAATATACCACCAACTTTAAAACCAGTTTGCTGCGATTCCAGATACAATTTTGCTTTTTCTCTAAGTTCAGCAGGCATTAAATAAGCATTCTTTAAAGTTTGTTGAAGTTCCCTTTTAAAAGACTCTTTTAATTCGGTTCCTTGATGTGTAAGTTGTTGCATACGATCCGACAATTCATTCCATTTTTCTTCTTTTTCCGACCAGTCAGTATCCGCATCAAATAAATCCAACTTCTTATCGATGTTAGTTTGTACATAAGATTTATGATCTTCTAATATATGCATCATGCTAGTTGATGTATTAAGATAGTCACTTTTATTAGTAAGCATCTGATAAACAAATGAGTATAGCTCATTCCATTGGTTATAGTTTGCTTGTGGTTCTTTAAGAGATGTGTAGAAAACCTTCGAAGGATGTAAATTCCATTGATCAAATGTTTGTTTGATTTTTTGTTGGAATTCGTCAAATGTTAATTCTTCATCGTCATGTTTGTCGATTTGATTAACAATCACAACATAGGGAAGCTGTTTATCCTCCATTGTTTGTAAAAATTGTAAATTAACTTCTGATTGGACATGGTTATAATCCGTTATATACAGCATATAATCCGCTAAGTGTAATGCAGATTCTGTAAGCATCCGATCCGCATCATCTGCAGCATCGATTCCCGGGGTATCCAATATCGCTGTTCCTTCAGGTAAGATGGTTGTGCTCGTACTGATATCAATCCTACTAATTTGTTGTTTGTCTGTTGAATATTTCTTAATTTCCTGTAAATCATATGGTTCTCTATACACTCTCTTATCACCATTATGGAAATAAACGTTGGCAACCCCTTGGCCAGACGTGATTTTAACTATGTTTGCACTTGTTGGTATTGGACTATTCGCTAGTAATTCTGAGCCCATTAAATGATTAATCATCGATGACTTTCCAGCTGAAAAGTGCCCCACTAATGCGATAATTAACTCTTGGTTTTGGTATTTTTCTAATACGTCTAGCATTCGATTTGCATGAATAACATCACCATATTCACGCATTTTTTCATATAGTGCAATAATTTGATTTTGATTAATCGTATGTTGATGTTGAACGACCATGACTGACTTCCCTTCCTTTTCCCTGCCCACAATTTACCCCTATTATACGTAATTATAAGAACATACGCCACCAAAAATCGAAATGCTATTAGTTTACATAATAATATTATAGTTAATTATAGGTCTAGCCATAAATTACTGTTTGGGTTTTAGTAATAACCAGAATATGATAGTAATGCAATCGATGACGCAGTTGGAAAAGATTATTTTTCAACTTAGCTACATAGCCTACGTTTGTAATGCAAATTAATACAACAAACATTCTATCTCCTTATAAAAAAATATCCCGAATGTAAACTACTTCATTCGGGATACGTATATACCATATTGATTAAACAGGATAAACACCATGTTTTCTTTCTGTGAATGTCATTTTTTTATTTTCGTAAATACTGAAGCGTTGTATTAATTCCTGGCGCAGTTCATTTGGATTGATAATATCATCAATTACCATCTCAGAAGCCAGTCGATACACATCAATATTTTCCTTATATTCATCTTGTTTTTGTTTAATAAATGCAGCTCTTTCTTCTTCCGGTAATTTAGCAATTTTATTTGCTTCTACAGCATTAACTGCAGCTTCAGGCCCCATAACTGCGATTTGTGCGTTAGGAAATGCGAGGCAACAGTCTGGTTCAAATGCTGGTCCCGACATTGCATAAAGACCCGCACCATATGCTTTCCGAACGATTACCGATATTTTTGGAACGGTAACTTCACTCATTGCAAATAACATTTTTGCACCATGCCGAATAATTCCTTGCTTTTCTACACCTGTACCAATCATAAATCCTGGAACATCTGTCAAAAATAGTAAAGGTATTTCAAATGCATCACAAAGTTGAATGAATTTTGCTGCTTTATCCGCTGAATCAGTAAAAAGAACTCCGCCTTTTACCCTTGGTTGATTAGCGATAATACCTACACTCTTTCCATTTAATCTTGCAAGACCAGTTATTAATTCTGGTGCAAACTTTTTCTTGATTTCACAAAAGCTATCTTCATCAATCGTTCGATTAATGAGTTCATACATATCAAATGCAGCATTCTGGTTCGTTGGTATTATTTCTTCAATAGTTTTATCTTGCTGTTTAGGTAATCTTGCTTCTTTCGGCAATGGTTTTTGACGGAAATTTGCAGGAAAATAATCTAAATACGTTCTTGCAAAAGCAATAGCCTCTTCCTCAGATTCGACTAGTACATCGCCAACACCAGAAACAGAACAATGCATATTAGCTCCGCCCATTTCTTCCAATGTAACTTTTTCGCCTATTACTTTTTCCGCCATCCGCGGTGACCCTAAATACATAGAAGCATTGCCATCTACCATCACGACAATATCACAAAAAGCAGGAATGTATGCCCCTCCTGCAGCAGAAGGACCAAACAATAAACAAATTTGTGGTACTCTACCGGAAAGTTTTATTTGATTATAGAAGATACGCCCTGCTCCTCTTCGGCCTGGGAACATTTCTACCTGATCGGTAATTCTAGCACCAGCTGAATCTACTAGATAAAGGATCGGAACTTCCATTTTCTCTGCCGTTTCCTGAATACGCAATATTTTTTCCACTGTGCGTTTACCCCAAGACCCTGCTTTTACAGTCGAGTCATTTGCCATCACACATACAGTCTGACCATTAATTTTTCCTATAGCAGTAATCACTCCATCAGCAGGTAAATCCTCTGCTGAATGATTGGCAAATAACGCATCTTCTACATTAATATCTTGATCGAATAAAAGTTCGATTCGTTTTCGAGCAAATAGTTTACCTTTATCCGTGTTACTGTCATGATACTTTTGCTTTCCGCCTTTTTCTATTTTTTCTATTCGTTGTTGTAATTCCTGAATATAATCCATAGACTCGCTCCTCCCTTTACTGTTATCTACCTTGGTAATCTGGTTTTCTCTTTTCTGCAAAAGCTTGAAGACCTTCTCGCCTATCATGAGTAGGTATTACTTTCTGGTAAGATAAATGTTCTATTTCTAATCCATTTTCTAAGGTTGTATCTAATCCATTGTTGATAACACCCTTTGCTAACTGCACAGCAAGCGGTCCATTAGATGCAATTCTTTTTGCTAATTGAACAGCTTCATCTAATAATTCCTCTTGGCTGACCGATCGCTCAATCAAATGAAGACGTAAAGCTTCTTCGGTATTTACTGGAACAGCAGAGTATATAAGTCTTTTAGCATGACCGACACCAATTGTCCTTGGTAATCGTTGTGTTCCTCCGGCTCCGGGTATAATTGCTAAAGATGTTTCTGTTAATCCTAACTTAGTATTATTCACGGCTATCCGAATGTCGCATGCTAACGCTAGTTCTAACCCACCACCGAGAGCAACCCCATTTATAGCAGCAATTACTGGTACTTGTAACTTCTCTATTCGATTAATCGTCTCACCGATTTGTTTAACGGCGTGAATCACTTGATCATCACTCATACCTTTTCGCTCTTTTAAGTCTGCACCAGCACAAAAAGCCTTTGTTCCTGCGCCTGTTACAATCACACAACGAATAGTGTCATTTTGTTGGATTTCATCGAGTAGTTGATTTAATTCATTTAAGAGACTTTCAGATAACGCATTTGCCGCTTGAAGACGCTGTAAAGTTATGATTCCAGTATACTTCTCCACTATTTCATAGTTTAAATAGTCCATCGAATCCTCCTAATAACGATTACTCTATGATTGCTAGAACGTCACCTTCGTTTACAAAATCTCCTTCGTTTACTTTCCATTGCTTCAATGTGCCCGCAGATTCAACAGCAATAGGAATTTCCATTTTCATTGATTCTAGAATAACGATATCCTGTCCAGACTCTACTTTATTTCCTTGTTCTACCGTAATCTTCCATACATTTCCTGCCATACTTGCTTTTACTTCCATTGATAATTCCTCCTTATTTTTGATAATAATCTTGGATAAATGTTGTCGTCGTATCCCCATTCACATAAGCGGGGTAATCGATAATTTCTTTTATCATTGTGATATTTGTCTTAATTCCTTCTACTATAAATTGATTCATCGCAACTTTTAAATTAGCAATCGCTTCAGACCTTGTATCGCCCGTAACAATGAGCTTTGCTATCATTGGATCGTAAAATGGTGTGACTTGATCTCCTTCTTTAACTGCACATTCATTTCGAATACACTCTCCTTTTGGTAAAGAGAATTGAGTAATTTTACCGGGTGAAGGGAAAAATGTTATCGGGTCTTCTGCATAGATTCTAGCTTCAATAGCATGACCAGTTTGTCGTATGTCATTTTGTGTTATTTGCAGTGATTCCCCTTGTGCTATTTTAATTTGATGTTCAACAATATCGATACCTGTGGTTTCCTCTGTTATGGGGTGTTCCACTTGTATACGTGTATTCATTTCTAAAAAGTAGTAGTTTTCTTCCTTATCAACAAGAAATTCAATCGTTCCAGCATTCGTATAGTTTATTTGTTTTGTTGCTCGAATGGATGCTTCTCCCATATCTTTGCGCAATCTATCTGATACGAATGGAGATGGAGCTTCTTCTATTACTTTTTGATTCCTTCTCTGAATGGAACACTCTCTTTCGAATAAATGAACAACATTCCCATGATGGTCAGCCAAAACTTGAAATTCAATATGTCTTGTTTCTTCTATTTTTTTCTCTAAAAACATGGAACCGTTACCAAAAAAATTAGCTGCTCTTTTTGAATTGCTATCAAATGCTTTCACTAATTCATCATCGTTATGAACAATTTGCATTCCGATACCGCCGCCTCCAGCAGCTGCTTTAAGCATAATAGGATAACCAATCTCAGATGCATACTTCACAGCTTCTTCAACCGAAGAAATCGCTTCTTCTGTACCCGGAACAATGGGTACACCTGCCTGTTTCATCGTTCTTCTAGCTGCTATTTTGTCCCCCATTAGTTCAATTATTTCAGGAGATGGTCCTATAAACGTAATCTTTTCTTTCAAGCAACGATTAGCAAAACTAGCATTCTCGCTAAGGAATCCATAACCAGGGTGAATAGCATCTATGTTTGCCTGTTTCGCTATTTCAAAGATTTTATCTACATTCAAATAACTTTCCTGTACTCGATTTCCACCAACTAAATAAGATTCGTCTGCTTCTTTTACAAATAAAGCATCTTTATCGGCATCTGAGTATATGGCAATTGTTTCAATATTTAATTGTCTACATGTACGAATGATTCTCCGAGCAATTTCACCTCGATTAGCAATCAACATTCTCTTAATCATAGAATCCTCCTCACATTAACATCCTAACTGTCTAGCAATTACAAGCCTTTGAATCTCTGATGTTCCTTCGCCAATCTCTAGCAATTTTGCATCACGTAAGTATCTTTCTACTTCATATTCACGCATATATCCGTAACCACCATGAATCTGAATTGCTTGATTAGCCGAGCGAGTAGCCGTTTCTGTAGCAAAAAGCTTAGCATACGCAGCTTCTTTAGAGAAATTCTTTCCTTCATCCTTCAACCAAGCTGCCTTTAATACCATATTACGAGCCAGTTCTACTTCCATAGCCATATCTGCTAATTTAAACTGAATCGCTTGAAAGTTAGATATAGATTTTCCAAATTGCTTACGCTCTTTTGCATATGCTAAAGCTTTATCTAATGCAGCCTGAGCAATACCAACCCCTAATGCTGCTATCGAAATTCTTCCTCCATCTAGCGTTTGAAGAAATTGAGGATGTCCTTTATGCTCTGTACCCAATAAATTACTGCGTGGTACACGTACATCATTTAGTACGATTTCTGCTGTATCAGATCCTCTAACCCCCATTTTGTCGTAATTACTTGTAATAGTTAACCCCGGTGTATCTGTTGGTACCAAGATTGCCGATATTCGATTTCGACCATCCTTATTTATTTCAGTTACTGCAGTAACAGTGATGAATTTTGCATAACTGGCATTTGTAATAAAACATTTTTCACCATTGATGATATAGTCATCACCATCCACTTTAGCTGTTGTTTTTGTACCACCAGAGTCAGATCCGGCATTTGGTTCAGTTAATCCAAACGCTCCAAGTCCTTCACCTGATGCAAGCGGTTTCAAAAAATCCAATTTCTGTTGTTCTGTTCCAAAATAATAAATTGGACTAGCACCTAAGGATACTGCTGCAGCATAACTGAGTCCTGTGCTTCCACAAATACGACCAATCTCTTCTACCGCAAGTGCATATGATACTGTATCTCCGCCTGATCCACCGTACTCTTCTGGAAAGGGGAGACCAAGTAATCCTAGCTCTCCCATTTGTTTAAAAATATCTTCTGGAAATTCAGCTTTCGTATCAATTTCGATAGCTCTTGGTTGGATCACGGTTTCTGCAAAATCACGAACCATCTTTCGAATCATAATCTGCTCTTTCGTAAGCTCAAAGTTCATGTACATCCTCCCTTTTTTCAAGCAACATATGTTACTCAGTCATAAAAATCAAATGGTTATGAATTATCATACATTCGATTATACTTTCTATTTTATCAAAAGGAATGAAATAGGCAAATGTAGATTTCCTACATTTGCCTAAAATTTGTAGTTATTTAATTATTCATCGAACGGTTTTTCATAATTTGCTTGCTTCCAAACATGGATGACTTCACCTTCATGATCCGTGTCAATAACAAATGATCCATTGTTATATCGATCTGTTGCCTTTAATGTTAGTGGTACAATTTCATGGGTATTTCCATTTGCTGTCTGGAAACAAATTTGTTGTCCATCATGGTCTTGTAAAGCGAAAAAGCCTTTTACACGATGAGCTTTGTTTTTTAACTCACGAAGCATTATTACCCCACGTTTTGCACGGGTAGTTTTTTCAAAATCTTTCAATTTCATCCGTTTGCAAGATCCGCGTTGTGTAATTAATGCTAAAGATGGTTCTGATAGATCGTCGAATACTTGTCCATTTACTACTTCATCATCGTCTTTTAACGAAACTGATTTAACTCCAGCAGCTCGTTGACCGACCACAGAGATTTCCGACTCATGGTACCATAATCCGTACCCTTTATACGTAGCGATAAAAACATCCATATTTCCATTTGTATGGCTAACATGAACAACTTCATCGTCCCCTTTGAGATTAAGAGCAATTAATGCTTTTGACCTCCGCTGGGCATCGTATAACTGGAATTCACTTCGTTTAACCATACCGTTTTTCGTAAAGAAGATCAGATATCCTTCGGCTGATTTAAAATCACGAACTGGCATACACTGAATGAGGTATTCTTCTTTATCCAACGGAACGATATTAGAAATATGCTGTCCCATATCCTTCCAACGAATATCTGGTAATTCATGAACAGGACATAAAATATATTTACCTTTATTTGTAAATAATAATAAATTGTCCGTTGTATTTACTTCCAGTAATGATATAGGGTAATCATCGTCCTTTACTGGTAACTCTTCCTCATTTGAAGCAGCATAAGAACGTAAGCTAGTCCTTTTTAGATAACCGTCCCGCGTGACTGAAACAAGTACATCCTCACTAGCGACAGTTACTTCAATATTTATTTTTAGTTCCTCAATTTTCTCTTCGATGACTGTTCTACGAGGATCTGCAAATTTCTTTTTAATCTGTCGTAACTCTTTTTTGATTGTTTGGAAAAGCTTCTTGTCACTGCTTAAAATCGACTCGTACTCTTTAATTTTTTCTTTTAATTCAGCTGCTTCTTTTTCTAATTCCACGATATCTGTATTCGTCAAGCGATATAATTGGAGCATAACGATTGCTTCTGCTTGTTCTTCTGTAAAGCCGTATTTCGCTTTAATCTGTGCTTTCGCATCACCTTTATCTTTTGATGCACGAATGGTAGCGATCAATTCATCAAGTATGGAGATGGCTTTAATTAACCCTTCTACGATATGCGCGCGTGCATTTGCTTTGTTTAGATCATAGGTGATCTGCCTTGTTACAACTTCTTTTTGATGTGCAATATAAGCGTCAAGTAACGAAGGTAAAGATAATAGTTTTGGTGTTTTATCTTGAATCGCGACCATGTTAAAGTGATACGTGATTTGCAAATCCGTATTTTTATATAAATAGTTTAGTACACCTTCACTATTGGCATCTTTTTTGAGTTCAATTACCACTCTTAACCCAGTTCGATCAGTCTCATCACGTACTTCAGCAATTCCTTCTACTTTACGATCAATACGTAATTCATCCATTTTCTTAACCATTGTTGCCTTATTTACTTCAAAAGGTACTTCGGTGACAACAATTTGCTCTCGGCCGCCTTTCATAGTTTCAACCACGGCTTTTCCTCGAACAATAATTTTTCCTCTTCCTGTTTCATATGCTTTGCGAATACCTTCTACTCCTTGAATTATACCACCAGTAGGAAAGTCTGGTCCTTTCATCAACTTCATTAAATCATCTATCGAAGCTTCTGGTTTATCAATTTTCAAAATTACCGCGTCCATCACTTCCTCAAGATTATGAGGTGGGATGTCCGTAGCATAACCTGCTGAAATACCCGTAGATCCATTCACAAGTAAATTTGGGAATTTTGCGGGTAATACAACTGGTTCATCTGTTGTTTCATCAAAGTTAGGTATATAATCAACTGTTTGTTTGTCAATATCTCGTAAAAGCTCTGCAGAAATACTGGATAAACGTGCTTCAGTGTAACGCATAGCTGCAGGTGGGTCACCATCTATACTCCCATTATTTCCGTGCATTTCAATAAGTCCATTTCTTACTTTCCAGTCTTGACTTAATCGAACCATCGCATCGTAAACGGAAGAATCACCATGCGGATGATAATTACCAATTACGGTACCTACAGTCTTAGCTGATTTACGAAAGTGCTTATCATGAGTATTTCTCTCCATGTGCATTGCATATAAAATACGTCGTTGTACAGGTTTCAAGCCATCCCTTGCATCGGGAAGGGCACGGTCTTGAATAATGTATTTACTATATCTACCAAATCGATCTCCGATTACTTCTTCTAGAGGTAGATCGAGATATTTTTCTGTTTGTGACAAATTGAATCCCCCCTATAATTGCGTGTTCAAAAGGACCTAAAAGAACAACATCTATTAGTCACTTTACTCTTCTGTGTGAATATTTTCGTTCTCAAGTATAGTTGCATCCTCTTCAAGGCCAAATTTCACATGTCCTTCGATCCACTTTCTGCGGGGCTCGACTTTATCACCCATTAAAGTAGTTACCCTACGTTCTGCACGTGCAATGTCATCAATGGATACACGAATGAGCGTTCTAGAACTTGGATTCATCGTAGTTTCCCATAATTGGTCCGCATTCATCTCACCGAGACCTTTATAACGTTGAATTGTATAACCTTGTTTTAATTCTTGAATAGCAACTTTTAATTCTTGTTCATCCCATGCATAACGAAGCTTTTCTTGCTTGCCTTTTCCTTTTGATACTTTAAATAAAGGAGGTAATGCAATAAAGATTTTTCCTGCTTCTACTAGTGGACGCATATAACGATAAAAGAAGGTAAGTAATAACACTTGAATGTGCGCCCCATCTGTATCAGCATCAGTCATGATGATTATTTTGTCATATTGAACATCATCAAGATTAAAATCGCCACCAACACCAGCGCCAATCGTATGGATAATTGTTGAAATTTCTTCATTCTTAAATACATCTTGTAATTTTGCTTTTTCTGTATTGATTACTTTACCTCTTAGTGGTAATACTGCTTGAAATTTACGATCTCTTCCTTGTTTGGCTGATCCTCCAGCAGAATCCCCCTCCACTAGGTATAATTCATTTTTTTCCGGGTTTCTGGATTGTGCTGGCGTAAGCTTTCCACTTAGTAAAGCATCTTTACGTTTCCGTTTTTTTCCTGTCCTTGCTTCTTCTCTTGCTTTTCTGGCTGCTTCTCTAGCTTCTTTTGCCTTTATTGACTTTTTAATTAGCATTCCAGAGATATCGGGATTTTCTTCTAAGAAATAATTTAGATGTTCCGAGATGACAGAATCTACAGCTGATCTCGCTTCAGTTGTACCGAGCTTTCCTTTTGTTTGCCCTTCAAATTGAAGTTTATCTTCTGGAACTCGAACAGATACAACTCCTGTTAATCCTTCTCGTATATCTGTACCTTCTAGATTTTTCTCTTTTTCTTTTAATAGACCTTGCCTTCTCGCATAATCATTAACCGTACGAGTAATTGCTGTACGTGCTCCCGATTCATGCGTTCCTCCATCTCGAGTACGCACATGGTTAACAAATGACAGCATATTTTCTGCAAAACCATCATTAAATTGAAAAGCAAACTCTACTTCAATTTCTTGTTGTTCACCTTCCATAAAGACAATGGAGTGTAAAGCATCTTTTTCTTCATTCAGATAATCTACGAAAGACTTTAGCCCTTCTGGATACTCATATACATCATGCTTATCATGTCTTTCATCAATCAATTCTATTTTAAGACCTTTTAATAAAAAGGCAGATTCACGTAGTCGTTCAGATATCGTTTCATAATTGTAAACAATTGTTGAGAAAATAGTTGGATCTGGCTTAAAGCGAATAACTGATCCTTTTTTTCGAGTAGGACCTTTTTTTTCTAATGTAGTTACCGGTCTCCCACCATTTTCAAAACGTTGTTGATATTGGAAACCATCACGAAATGTGGTAACTTCTAACCACTCAGATAATGCATTTACGACAGAAGCACCAACACCATGAAGTCCTCCACTTGTTTTATAACTTCCTTGTCCAAACTTGCCACCAGCGTGCAGTACTGTGAAGATTACTTCCGTAGTTGGCTTCCCGGTTTGGTGCATCCCTGTAGGCATTCCTCGCCCACTATCTTTTACTGATACACTTTCATCTTTATGTATAGTTACTTGAATTTCTTTACCATAACCAGCAAGTGCTTCATCTACTGCATTATCTACTATCTCATACACTAAGTGATGAAGTCCTCGTATATCTGTACTTCCAATATACATACCTGGCCTTTTACGAACAGCATCTAACCCCTCTAATACTTGTATGGAGCTGTCTGAATATTGATAATCACTCGTCACGTGCCATCTTCTCCTTCCCCAACTTACCTTAACAATCATCATAGAACAACTGTTCTTTTTTGTAAATATCTCTCGATGTAATTTTACTTTTACATTAATATTACCGTAAACGATGCTACTTAGTATACTATAATTGGCAAATTCATGCATGAATAACCATATCACATAACATTTTAAAACAATAAGTAAAATTATCATTGAACAGAAAACTGCTCACCGTTACTAGAAATTTTAACTAGAACGGAAAGCAGTCTTTTAACGAATTATTTTACTTAACCAAAACAGAATGGACAACCTTTATACAAAGATCCATCACAACCTCGAATCCATGATCTTTCAGAAAATGATAAGCATCTTCATTTACGATTCCTTGTTGTGACCAAAACATCCGACAGTCTGTGTTTACCGCATCCTTAGCTACATCTGGCAAATGTTCCGGTCTCCGAAAGACATTAATAATATCAATTTTCTCTGGAACTTCAGCTAAAGTCGGATAAGCTTTTTCGCCTAACACTTCATCAACAGTTGGGTTTATTGGAATAATTTTATACCCTAGTTGTTGCATTCGCTGTGAAATTTGATATGCTGTCTTATCTTGATTATTGGACAACCCTACTACCGCAATCGTTTCTGCAGTCTGTAAAATATTGCTTAATTTTTCATTGGATGGATTTTGCCAAGCCATGACTATTCCTCCTCCTATTCAGATAATAAGCCTTCTTTTACTAGATAATCTCTCGCTACAGCTTCTGCCGCAGCATCTTCGTAATCAACTAAATAATTCATTTCTCTCATCTCTTGATCAGTGATTTTTCCACTTAGTTGATTTAAGATAGCTTCTAATTCTGGATATTGTTCCAATGTATCCTCTCTCATCAGCGGCGCACCTTGATACGGCGGAAATAGATTCTCGGGATCTTCTAGTGTAACTAATTCTAATTCTACCATATAACTATCGGTAGCATAAGCATCTATCACATCTACTTCTCCACTTTCTATTGCACCTTGTCTTAAACCTGGGTCCATTGTTTTAACATCAGAGAAGTTAATATCGTATACTTCTTGCATACCTACATATCCATCATATCGATCATTAAACTCCAGTGTAAAGCCTGCTGTCAAATTATCTTGATATGCTTCTAAGTCGCCAATCGTTTGTAAATCATACTGTTCAGCTAATTCCTGAGTAACTGCAACTGCATACGTATTATTAAATTCCATTGGTTCTAGTAATTCTAGGTTGAATTCTTCCTTTATACTATCTCTTGCTTGTTCATATACTGCTTGGGAATCATTCGATTCCGCTTGTTCATCTAATAGAGAAACAATTACTGTTCCTGTAAATTCAGGATATATATCAATACTACCCTCTTGTAAGGCATTAAATACCATCGGAGTCTTCCCTAAGTTCGGTTCTAATCCAACTTGAAGGTTTGTCTCTTCTTCTATTAGTAATTTATACATATTCATCAGAATTTCCGGCTCCGCACCTAACTTTCCGCCTATTACTATATCAGGTTCTCTTTCTTGTTGTAGGATGAAAGGAGCTACTGAAATAATTAATACTCCTGCAAGCATAACCAAAAATGCCTGTATTCCGTATTTCTTTGATAGTTTCTCAAACAATCGCAATATGACATCCAAAATAATTGCTAATAAGGCTGCAGGGATTGCTCCTAATAGTACTAACGGAATATCTCCACCTCGATCAAGCCCTAGTAAAATTAAATCTCCAAGTCCTCCAGCACCTATTAAAGCTGCAATGGTCGTTGTACCAACAATTAATACCATTGACGTTCGTATTCCTGCCATTATTACTGGCATTGCTAATGGTAGTTCGACCTTCAGCAGGCGCTTTACTGTATTCATTCCCATTCCTCTAGCAGCCTCACGTAGTGCAGGGTCGACTTCAACAATTCCCGTGTACGTATTTCTTAATATCGGTAATAGACCGTAAAGTACTAATGCTATAATTGCTGGGGTAGTACCAATACCGTAAAAAGGAATTAAAAACGCTAATACAGCAAGGCTCGGAATAGTTTGTAAAATCGCAGACACACCAATAATTGGTTCTGCTAACCGTTTATATCTGGTTAATATAATTCCTATAGGAACCGCAAGTATAATTGCAATTGCTAAAGACAATAAGGATATTTGTAAATGTTGCCAAACAGCTTGATAAAACATATCTTGTCGATTCTGGAATACCTCAATAAACGCATTCATGATGGAATTCCTCCCCGACCTTTATCTTGTTCATAAAAATAGTGAACAATCTCTTGAGTACCAATAGTGCCGATTAGTTTTTCATTCTCATCAAGTACAGGAAATCTCGTTTGATCTTGACTTTGCATTAATGCAGATGCTTCTTCTATCGTCGCATTTTCTGGAATGGTAATCGTTTCCTCTAGTACCATTCCATTTTGGATAATACCTTGAAAAATAGAATCTTCATTTATCAGGGCTTTAAAACCCAACACTTCAGAGTAGTCGTTTGTTGGAGCGGATATCATTCTGTATTTAGAGTCTTGTGACACAAGTTCTTTTACATTTATTTTCCATGGAGACTGATAATCTCCCATAAATTCCTGAACAAACGAATCTTCATGTGAATTCATCAATTGTTGCGGAGTGCCAACTTGAACAATTTCTCCGTCCTTCATTAAACAAATACGATCCGCAAGTTTTATAGCTTCATCTATATCATGCGTAACAAAAACAATCGTTTTTTTGATTTCTTTTTGTAATTTTAGTATATCCTCTTGTAACTGTTCTCTACTAATTGGATCTAGGGCACTAAATGGCTCGTCCATCAGAATAATCTCTGGATCGGCAGCAAGCGCTCTGATAACACCAATACGTTGTTGTTGTCCGCCAGACAGTTCACTTGGATACCTATCTCTGAATGTGGAAGGTTCCATACCTACCATTGCTAATAATTCATCAATTCGTTCATCAATATCCTTACTTTTCCATTTTCTTAATTCCGGTACTATGGCTACATTTTCTCGAACTGTCATATGTGGGAATAATGCAATTTGTTGTAATACATAGCCAATATTCCAACGTAGTTCATGAATTGAATAATCCGACACTGGCTTATCATTTATGTATATGTAACCTTCCGTAGGATCGATTAGTCGATTAATCATTTTCATGGTAGTTGTTTTACCGCAACCACTTGGTCCAATTAAAGTAACAAGTTCCCCTTGTTTAATCTCTAAATTAAAATTACGTACAGCAGTTGTTCCATCTGGATATGTTTTCTTTATATCTTTAAAAGTAATCATCTCTTTCCTCCTTCGATTAGATATTCCCCCATTAAAATTAATATAAACACTGTAATCCACTATTTATTTTAATTTTATTGTTCTTAATCTTAGTAGTTCGTGCTAAAATAGCGGTAGAGCGTTTGCAAATTAACTTTGATTGAAGAAAGTAGGAAAAGGAATGGATTATGTTATCTTTGGACTAGTTGCATATTTATTAGGCTCTATTCCATCCGCATTAATTGTTGGAAAAGTGGGCTATAACATAGATATTCGCGAACATGGAAGTGGCAATTTAGGTGCAACGAATACCTTCCGAATTTTAGGGACAAAGGCCGGGTCAATTGTTACATTGGCAGACATATTAAAAGGTACCCTTGCAACAGTTTTGCCACAACTATTTGATGCCAATGTATATGTATTAGCAATTGGTCTATTAGCGGTAGTTGGGCATATGTATCCTATCTTTGCCAAATTTAGAGGTGGTAAAGCCGTAGCTACTTCTGGAGGAATGATTCTTGGAATGTATCCTTTATTATTTGTAATTATGGTCACTACATTTTTACTAACCTTATATATATCGAAGTATGTATCACTTTCTTCTATTATCACAGGACTAGTGTCTCTACTTATTACTATCTTTTACCAGGATTTAGGACTTTCTATCGTAGTATTCCTATTATCAGCTATCGTCTGTTACCGACATCGAGAAAATATTAAGCGAATTAAGAACGGTACGGAGCCTAAAATTAGCTGGATGTAAAAAGCAATAGAAGACCGATAAATTGAATAATTGTTTTCTATTCAGTATACTAAACCCTAGTCAATATGTTTGACTTCATACGATAAAAACAGCACTTCTTTGCTAGGAAAGGGTGTTTCACCATGCAACAAATGAAATCAATGCCGAAAAAACAACTTCCGCCTAAGGAAGAACGACATAAATTATTCGGTTCTGTGCCACCAAAAGAAAGAACGAAACCAATTGAAAAAAATAAAATGGCAGATCTACAAAATACCAAAAGAGACTTTTTATTTAAATTAGATGCAGTTGGAATTTCAAATGTTAAATATCCTGTTATTATTCACAGTGATTTAGCACCAAAAGAACAAACAAGTATTGGTACATTTGAATTTTCATCTAGTATTCCTACAATGTCCAAGGGTACGAATATGAGTCGTTTCATGGAGTTACTTCAAGAATATAGTTCTAGTGGGATGAATGTTTCTATATCAGAATTAAAACGATTCACAAAAGAGCTTTCTGGGAAATTAGAACAGAAAGACGCAACTATAGAAGTTAGCTTCCCATGGTTTTTTGAACGTAAAGGTCCAGAATCCCAATCCGCTGGTATGAATCACGCAGATGCAAAATTATCCGTGACCTATGATAGTAATTCTGGATTCAGTATAGACGTTTCTTTATCAGCTTGGATTACAACATTATGTCCATGTTCAAAGGAAATTAGTGAATATAGCGCGCATAACCAAAGAGGTAATGTTACGCTAGAAGCTACTTTAGTAGAAGATTTTGACGAAGCTAAAATTGATTGGAAATTGGCATTATTAGAAGCTGCAGAAAGTAATGCAAGTGCAAGACTCCATCCTGTGCTTAAAAGGACCGATGAAAAAATGGTAACAGAACAAGCATATGAAAATCCACGTTTTGTTGAAGATATGGTTCGTCTCATTGCAGCAGATTTATATGAAATGCCATTTGTGAGTAAATTTCACGTTTCTTGTCGTAACGAAGAATCCATTCATATGCATGACGCAATTGCATCAATAACATACGATAAAAGCTCCGAATAAAGGAGATTATTTCATGAAATTTATTTTTATCGGACTAATAAAATTTTATCGAAGCGCTATTAGCCCCTTCACTCCTTCTAGTTGTCGTTTTTATCCAACTTGTTCTGAGTATGGATTAGAAGCAATTAAACGTTTTGGTGCGTTCAAAGGTGGTATATTAACTATAAAAAGAATTAGCAAATGCCATCCTTTTCACCCTGGTGGCGTAGATGTTGTTCCAGATAAAGTAAAAAATATCAACAATGAAAAACATCTAGAAAAAGGAGTTATTCGAAATGAAGATTAATGTAACGGAAGAAGCAGCAAGTTGGTACAAAGAAGAATTAAATTTAACAAAAGAGTCCTCCTTGCGATTTTTTGTTAGGTACGGGGGTGTCGGCGGACGAATTTCTGGTTTCTCATTAGGTGTTAAAGAAGAATCTCCTATCCATGCACATGCATCTACAACAGTGGATGATATTCAATTCTTTGTTGAAGAAACGGATGCATGGTATTTTGAAGATAGTGATCTATCCGTTTCCTTTGATACTAAACACGGAGAACCGAAAATAGAGTATTCAGAAGCCTAATTTATAAGAACACCTTGATTCTAATTGTAGTAGTGAAAAAAGATAACTATGATTTGGTTTTTAGAAACGCGTCAGAAATATCTCCGCTTTATCCAGCGGCGAGCCTCCCCAGTGGTCTCCGAATATTTCTGACGCTTATTCTAATTATCGTTCCTTTTTATTGTATCTCAACCTTTCAATATGACTCGACTACTTTTCTAATTTAAACCTCTGGATTTGAGTCCATTGTTCTTCTTCTTTCAGAATTTTAATTTGATAATCTCCAAACAAGTCATAATGAGGATATTCTTCATTCATATCGATCCAGTTATCTTGTAGACCATACTGTCTTCCCCATGCTTTTAGCTTGTTTAGATCACTGCAACCTACTTTTGTCACGGTATTACATCCGGGGAAACGATCATCTAACCAATAATGTGTTAGAAAATCAATTTTTCCAGACCGGACATTTTCTTTCCAACTTTGTAATTCTTCTTTTTTTAAGCCAAATGCCATTAACTATTCCCCTTCTAACTGTTCTTGATATGCTTTATGCCATTCTGGGAAAGTCCTACGAACGGATAATGGTCGGAACGTTTCTTTATTAACAATTGTATGTGTAGTTGTACCTTCTACAGCTACTTTCCCTTGTTCATTAATGATTTTATATCCATAAACTGTTCGAATCCCATCATAAGATTCTAACCACGTTTCAACATGAGTTTCTTCTGCATAGCGAATTGGTCTTTTAAAAGATATATTTGCATCAATAACAGGTGAAACCACCCCGTGTTTTTCCATATCATTGTATTTTAACCCTATCGCTTCTATATACTTGGTTCTTCCTATTTCAAACCAAACCAAATAGTTTGCATGATATACGACTCCCATTTGATCGGTTTCCTGATAACGTACTTCTATTGGTGTTTTTACTGTTAACAATGCACTTCCCCCTATTCATTCTGTTATTATCCTATCACAACGGGTTTCGAAGATGAAATAATTATACTCGAGGATTTCATTGTTACTATTACCGATTTTTATTAAAAATTATAATTAATTACAAATAAATATTATTGTTCGGTGATAGTCTATCTGTATAATCTAAAAATAAAAAGGCTCCAACAATAATTATGTCGGAAGCCCTCCTTTTATTGATCTTGGACCTTCTTGATGGATTGCTCCATTCGTTGATCCATTGATTGCTCAATTTTCTCCATTATTAAACGATCAGCTAATATTTGCTTTCTATTTTCTGCTACCAATTCTTCAAAATTCAGTTTCTTCTTTAAAGACATGGCAATACCTCCTTTTTGTGAAGTATTACCAATTATTCAAACAATTATAATCATATTGTCAATTTATGCCCTCAACCATTTCTTGCATAAATTCATAATCCATTGGTCCAATTTTTCTTTCTTGTTGAACGATACCATCCGTCCCGATAAAGTATGTAGACGGTGCTGCGTATATGGTATATAAATCAGACACCTCTGAATTCTTATCTAATGGAACCGTAAAAGTAAAATCATACTCATCAATAAAATCTTGAACGTTTTGTTGAGTTTTTTCATATTCTGTCATGTTTACCGTTACTATTTCGACTTCTTCCTTATAATCATCATAAAACTCTTGCATTTCTGGCATCTCTTCTTTGCACGGTGGGCACCATGTATACCAAAAATTAAGGATTACCTTTTTCCCCTGATAATCTGATAAACGAAATGATTCCCCTTCTAATGTTTCTAACTCGAAATCAGGAGCTTTATCTCCCGGCTCAAGACCGACACTATCCACTGGTGCAATAGAACCACCCTCCATATTATCATCACCCGTTACATGATAATCGGTATCGGAATGGTTATCCTCGTAATTACTTTGAATAATATTACCAAGTAATAACCCTACTAATACTAATAGAAGCATAAATCCAAAAATTTTCTTAAACAAGTTTGCCGCCTCCACCTTAATTTCCTTCTATTTCTATCGTAAGTTGGTTATTACGCTTTGTAAAGCAATTACATAGCAGTTTAAAAAATAGACAAATTTTATTAACAATACAGTGAAAAATAACATATTCATAGAACAAAAACTTGCAATTAGAAAATGTAGGGAATGCTTCCTTGTTTAGAAAGGTCACAACTGTTTCCACATACTTCCTTACGACATAAAAAAAGAGCCCCGCATATCAATGCTAGGACTCCTTTTTAGTATTTATTCAGTTATACTTGAACTTTATCACGAAGTACCATTCTTAAGATACCACCGTGACGGTAGTAATCAATTTCTACGTCACTATCGAAACGAGCAACTGCGTTAAATTTCGTTACTTTTCCATCTTCATCTGTCGCAGTTACTTCCACAAGATCACCTGGTTTTACGGACTCATCGATTTGTACATCAAATGATTCTTTACCAGTTAGACCTAATTTCTTCGCACTATCACCTTTATCAAATTGTAATGGTAGTACGCCCATCATTACTAGATTTGAACGGTGAATACGTTCGAAACTTTCCGCTATAACCGTTTTAATACCTAATAGATTTGTACCTTTTGCTGCCCAGTCACGAGATGATCCCATACCGTAGTCTTTTCCACCAATTACTACAAGTCCTGTACCATCTTCTTGATACTTCATCGCAGCATCATAAATTGGCATAATCTCTCCAGTTGGCCAGTAAGTAGTATAACCACCTTCTGTACCAGGAGCTAAAAGGTTACGAATACGGATATTTGCAAATGTACCTCTCATCATAATCTCATGGTTACCACGACGAGAACCATAGGAGTTAAAGTTTCTTGGAGATACACCTTTATCTTGCAAGAACTTACCTGCAGGCATATCTTTTGCAATTGCACCAGCAGGAGAAATATGGTCAGTTGTTACAGAATCTCCAAATAATCCAACAGCACGTAAATTATTTAAAGCCTCCACTTTACCAGCTTCCGCAGATAATCCTTCAAAGAATGGAGGATTTTGAATATACGTAGAATCATCATCCCATTCGAATAATGGTTCATCCGTTGTATCAATCTCATTCCACTTATCGTTAGAAGTGAATACATCTTCATATTCTTTACGGAAAATTTCTGGCGTAACTACTTTTTGGACCTCTTCTTTAATTTCAGTTAACGTTGGCCAGATATCATTCATGTAGACATCATTACCATCTTTGTCTTTTGCAAGAGGTTCTTTCGATAAATCGATATCCACTGTTCCAGCAAGAGCATATGCAACCACTAATGGTGGTGATGCTAAATAGTTTGCTTTTACAAGTGGGTGAATACGCCCCTCAAAGTTACGGTTACCAGATAGTACAGAAGAAGCAATTAAATCACTATCCATAATAGCTTGCTCAATTTCTTCTCGTAATGGACCAGAATTACCGATACAAGTTGTACAACCGTAACCTACTAAGTTAAATCCTAGTTGGTCTAGGTAGTTTTGTAATCCAGCATCTTCAAGATAGCGCGTAACGACTTTCGAACCAGGCGCCAACGAAGTTTTTACATATTCCGGCACTTCTAGACCTTTTTCTACGGCTTTTTTCGCAACTAATCCCGCACCTAACATTACATAAGGATTAGAAGTATTTGTACAAGAAGTAATCGCAGCAATAGCAAGTGCTCCTGTTTTCATTACAGATTCTTTACCATTTGGATGATTTACAGTAACTTCTTTGTCGAACTCAGATTTTTCCATGCCGAAGCCTTGATTACCTTCTGGAGCAGTAATCGCTTTATTAAATTCTTTTTTCATATCAGATAATGCAATCAAATCTTGTGGACGTTTTGGTCCAGAAAGATTTGGTTCAAGATCAGAAAGGTCAATTTCAATGACTTTTGTATACTCAGGGTCTTTTTGATCTGCATCATACCATAAATCATTTTCTTTACAATACTTTTCGACAAGTGCGATTAGCTCATCGTCACGGCCAGTAAGCTTCAAATAATCTAATGATTCTTGGTCGATTGGGAAGAAACCACAAGTTGCACCATATTCTGGAGCCATGTTAGAAATAGTCGCACGATCTGCAAGTGGCATATCCTTTAACCCAGGTCCGAAGTATTCCACAAATTTACCAACTACATTTTGCTCACGTAATACTTGAGTTACTTTTAAAGCAAGGTCTGTAGCAGTTGTACCGTTAGGGAATGTCCCTGTAAATTTAACACCAATAACCTCTGGTGCTGGGAAGTAAGAAGGTTGCCCTAGCATGCCAGCTTCCGCTTCGATACCACCTACACCCCAACCAAGAATACCAAGACCATTGATCATTGTTGTGTGCGAATCGGTACCAACTAAAGTATCTGGAAATGCATCATACGTACCATCTTCCGTTTCTAAAGCATGCACAACGTTAGCGATATACTCTAAGTTAACCTGGTGGACAATACCTGTTGCAGGTGGAACTGCACGGTAGTTATTAAATGCTTTTTGTGCCCAGTTAAGAAATTCATAACGCTCTGCATTACGCTCAAACTCAAGATCCATATTTGCTTTTAATGCATTTTGAGTTCCGTATTGGTCTACTTGCACCGAGTGGTCAATAACTAGATCTACTGGAACTTCCGGATTGATTTTGTTTGGCTCACCACCAAGATCTACCATTGCTTTACGTAAAGAAGCAAGGTCTACCACTGCTGGAACACCTGTGAAATCTTGCAATATTACACGTGAGGGTTTAAAAGGAACATCTGCCCCGTTTGCCTTTTTTGTTCCCCAGTTCGCTAAAGACTCTACGTGTTCGTCCTTAATTTGATGCCCATCATGTTGACGAAGCAATGATTCTAAAAGAACACGAACAGAAAATGGTAAACGATCTAACTTGCCCTTACCAGCCTCTTCTAAGTTTCTTAAACGATAATAGTTATACTTTTTACCGTTTAATTCGAACTGCTTCTTTGCGTTAAACGCATTGTTGTCAGTCATATATGTTACCCCTTTCATTTGTTCAGCCTCATTAAAAATAATTTAAATTTAATGAGGTATTACTTTTTTTAATCAAACACATATTATAAGTTAGTCAACCTTACATACTTATAATATAGGAATTTTAACAATAAAACAATTATAAAACCTTGAAAACTATATTCGAATTAGTTATGTAACCCTATAACAAAATCTTATATTAGTATAATTAAGAATATCATAATTTATCAGAATACCAGTTTAAAAGTACTTCCTTTATCATGGTTATTAGATACTTCGAAATTAGCGTTATGTGCTTCTAAGATTTGCTTTGTGATTAATAAGCCTAAGCCTGTACCAGTTTGTTTTGTAGTGAAAAATGGTTCTCCTAGTTTGTGCAGTATCCCTTCAGGAATACCAATACCCTCATCAATAACCGATACAATAACATTATCCTCTACGTCTTCACTGGTTATGATTATTTCCCCACCGTTGTCCATGGCTTCAATTGCATTTTTTACTAAATTAATGAGTACTTGTTTAATTTGCGAACGATCGCAAACAATAGTTTGGTTACATACACCTAACTTAACAATTCTGATGTTTTTTTGTTTTGCTTGTGGACTTAATAACATAATAACGTCATTAATCATATCACTTATAATCTCATCCGTGCGGTTATCTGTTAGTGGTTTCGAAATAAATAATAATTCCGAGGTTATCGATTCTATCTTTTCTATTTCTTCTATCATTATCTTGAAGTATTCTTCTTTATGGTTGACCCCTGCTTGAAGTAATTGTAAAAAACCCTTTAATGATGTTAGTGGATTTCTAATTTCATGCGCAATGCCTGCAGCTAATTGGCCTGCTACATTCATTTTTTCTGAACGAACCATCATATCTTCTAATTCCTTTTTTACTGTAAGGTCTTTCAAATAAACTAATACATAAATTTGTTTATCAACAGTTCGATAATATTCGAATTCACAAGTTAACGGAACATAATTTCCATCGTTATTAAGAACATTTAGATTGAATTTTCTCAATGTTTTATCAGTTAGCTCCGCTTTTCTTCTAGCAAGTTCTACATCTTTACTGGAAACCATCTCATCCCAATTCAATCCTACAACTTTTGATGGAGAAAAACCTAAAATTCGTTTAATAGATTCTGTGATATATAAAATTTCTCCTACTATATCTAATAAAACAAAGATTCCATCACTTTTCTTATCTATCCAATTTATAATTTCGTCAGGCAAGTCTGTCGCATGCTGTATATTTTTAAGACTTTCAGGAGTTTTCGAGTTCCGCTCTGTTACATAGTTATCTTTTTTATTTTTCATAACTGTGCTCCTTCCAGAATTACCTTTTACATAATATGTATGATTATGACGATTGAAATATGATACTTGTTATTAAGATAAATTGACATTATAATGAAACCATAGACAATTTTATCCAATGATTAAGTTTATGTTACTACAAAAACATTAAAAAATAAATTAATTATTATAATATTAAACAATATTCATAAGTTTTTTTATTTGAGAACAGGGTGCATTTTTATGATGTCTATTATTTTAGTTTTATGGGGATTTTTGCTAATTAGCCTAATGGCTATAGGTGGTTACTTTATGTTCCGCAAGTTTTTAAAACGCCTTCCTAAAGAAGACGGAAGGTCTATTATGGACTGGGAAGAACATTATTTAGAAGAGACAAGACATAAATGGAATGATGAAGAAAAAAGTTTTTTGGAAGAACTTGTTTCTCCAGTACCTGAGCTTTTTAGAGATGTAGCTAGACAAAGAATTGCCAGTAAAATAGGGGAACTTTCAATCAATAAACAAGAAAATATTATTCAACGTTCTACTGTAATCGAAGGATATATTATTGCAACACCAAAACGTGATCATAAATTTTTAAGAAAAAAATTAAAACAAAAAAACATTGACACTACTCCATATGAACCACTTTTCCAACAATCAAAAGATAATTATGAAGTCGATTGGGAACAAAAATACCAAAAATAAAAAACAATGTGCTATGAAGTATTACTTAAGCACATTGTTTTTTATTAAGCTGCAAATATTGATATAGCATTGCAAGTCTCCAGGTTCCTATCATTCCAAGTGCTAACAAGAAGAACATCCCTGTAGTTTCTCCTACAGAAATCGTACTACCTATAATAATTTTACTCGTTAGTCTTATCACTAATAAACCTATTAAAATAAAAGGAAAGACTTTAGACGGTTTCACATAAATATCTTCACCAATTATTTCAAGTCGTGATGTTTTAATTAAAAATATCGAAAATATCATACCTACTGCGAGTGCTTCTAACACCTGCAACCAAGAAATATGAAAGATGGGTAGTACAAACATTAAGGCCCCAGTACTCATAAAAATCGGAGGTAAGATGATTTTTTTTGCTGTTGCAGGTTTTTTTGACGCACGCATTCTTACGAAAATCATCGTAATTGCCATGAAAGCAAATACGACAGTACTTGCTATTGCCCAATACATGGTATCACTCTTTCCCTAAGCTGAACTAAAATGATTACTATGAATTATTCTACAGTCTATTATACATTATATAGTATAATTAGAAACCCGAAAAACCAAATAAGGATGCTAGATAAGAAGTTAGCTTCGTCATCCAATCAAAAAATAATGCGATTCCCATCAAAATCATCACCCAGCCACCTATTTTTACTAACAACTGACTATGTTTTTTAAACCAGGTTAATTTTCCAATGAAAAATGCGAGTACGAAGAATGGAATAGAAAAACCTAATATGTAACTTATCATCATAATCATACCAATATCCGGTTGTGTAGCTGCTAGTGACAAGACAATTGCTAATATTGGTCCAGTACATGGAGTCCATCCCAATGAAAAAGCCATCCCTATTAATAGAGATCCAATATATCCTGCGGGACGATTTTTAAAATGAATTTTTCGATCTTTCATCAGAAATTCAAAATTCAATACTCCGACAATGACAAGGCCAAAAAATATTATTAATATAGCCCCAACTTGTCTGATTGTTGCCTGATAGGTCATTAAAAACTCAGAAATAAACGTTGTGGTAAAACCAATCATAATGAAAATACTAGAAAATCCGATTAGAAAACAAAGTGTATGTAGTATTGCTTTTTTATCCATTCGTTTATTGTCATCTGTAATTTCATTCATACTCATACCAGTGATATATGAAAGAAAAATTGGATAAAGCGGTAACACACAAGGCGATATAAACGATAGAAATCCTGCACTAAAGGCAAGAAAAATATTAATTTCTGACATAAGCTAACTGCCCCCTAACAAGTCAATTTCTATTTTAACAGATGTATTATTAAATAAAAGAAGATATTATGACAATATCTATACATTTTATTCATTTTTTACTAAGACATGCTATATCTTCCATTTTTCTCAAACAAAATAAAAAAACCACTTATTAAAAGTGGCTTTCTGCGAGTCTTGATCACATATTACCAAATGAACTCTATGTAATCATTCACTTACACGGTAAGTGAATTTATTCTTTACCAGATTGGTTATTCATGGCACGCATCATTTGATTGATTTTCTTCTGTGATGGCTTTTGACCCATTTGCATCATTAAAGTACGAAGCATTTGCTCATTAATTGGTGGATTCTTTTTAAGATAGCTCATCATATATTTTCTAGCAATAAAAAATCCTAGAGCAACACCTGCAACCAATGCTGCGATTGCAATTAATACTACCCATATAGTACTCATGTTACTGAATTTCCTCCTTCGTGTTGTCTCTAATACAGTATATTAGATTACAGTTAAGAATACAACGGTTTCGCAAAGAATGCTCTTAAAAAATACCATTTACTATTATATCCTAACTAGGCTATTCCATAATACTTTTTAGTGGTATATATTAACGATTACTTATTATTGTCACTTTCAAATTTAAATTGATTTATTATTTTGGTTAACGATGTAGACAATTGTATGAGATTCATTCCTGTATTAAGTGTACTATTTGTTTGTTCATTCTGTAATTTATTACTAGTAAGCATTTCTTCTGTGCTTGCTAATGTTTGCTGTGATAGTGCCACAAGTTGTTCTGAGGATTCTTTTTGTACGGGTAAGTAAGATTCTAAAGAATGAAGTTCTTGCTGAATATCTACAATAGTAGTTATCGTATCAGCGATTTCCGACATCAAATAATTCAATTCACTTTTTGATCCAGTAGCAATATCTAAGTTATTTTTTGAATTTACCAGCATTTGTTTACATTCATCAGATGCATTTGCCGTTAATTCTTCCATATGAACTATTGAATTAGTGATCTTATTGGCAGCTTCTGATGATTGTTCAGCTAATTTCCCAATCTCGTTGGCTACTACTGCAAATCCTTTACCTTTATCTCCAGCTCGAGCGGCTTCAATAGAAGCATTTAATGAAAGTAATTTTGTTTGTTCCGACACTTTTTGTATAAGTTGTACTAGTTCTGAAATATACAATGATTGACGGAATACCCCTTCTACACTCTTTGTTAATTCATCAACATCTCTTTCATAGTCTTCAAAGGTAGAGATTAACTTCTTAATGCTTTTTTCTCCTCTATTTGCAGTGCTATTCATTTTTTTAGATGTATGAAGTATATTGTTCATATTATTTATTAGTTCTTCGATTTTACCTTTCATTTCCACGGTAGTTCTCAAATTGTTTTCTGAACTATTAGCTGTTTGTTTTGCTCCATCGTTAACAATAGATATGGAGTTGGTTAGTTCTTCACTCGATTGTAATGTAAGTGTAGATGAACTTTTCAATTGATTTCCGGTAGCTTGCAATGAGGTTGTACTATTTTTCATTTCTTGAAGCACCTGTTGAATGTAATTCATCATAATATTATAACTATTATGTAAGGACATAATTTCAGGAATCGTTGTCTTAGGAGAAGAAATGAAGAAATTCCCTTTCTTCACTTCCTTCATCGTTGCCTGTAAATCAGTTAAAGGAGTCGTTAATGATTTGATAAACTTTATTAATAGAATCACAGAAACAAGAACACTAGCAATAATTATTAACACTATGATATTTCCCATGTTTGTAATTGGAGACATAAAAGAAGCATTACGTACAAATACAACATAAGTTCCGCTCACTTCATCCATTGTTTGAAAAGAAATTGTATATTCTTCTCCATCAATACTTCTAGTAACTTGCCCATCTCCGTTCTCCTCTATTTCAGCTATAAGTGAAGTAGGTATGGACGGTATTTCACCTTCACTAACTGGAAAAGCAGTAACATCTCCATTACGAATATACACATATTCTGAATCAATTCCATCTGACTCTAGCCTTTCTTTCTGTGTTCGTATATTGGAATTCAATTGTTGCATAAAGTATTCGGGGTCACTTATGTATGTAAAGTGTAAATTTTCAGAGATATACCCCATGAGTTCTGTTTCACTTACTAATCGCTCTTCTATAGTATCTAAGGTAATATTTTTTGCTTGATAATAAGAGATAATCCCAACCATAGAAATGGAAAATACCGTTAAACTTATGAATAATATAAGTAATCTTAACCTAAATGATGTCTTTGAAAAAAATTTTTTTAAATATAAAATCATGTAGCTCATCCCACTCTCTCAATAGTTCTATAGTCCTGATACTTACGTATTGTACCAATTTAATATTAATATAATGTTAATATTTGGTTTATAAAACAATATAAGTAAAATGGATGAGTATTTCTAGTTAATTACTACGGATATGTTTCTTAATATCCATTATTGCTTGTAGATGCATTCCTTCGTGAAAAATCGTTCGAATTAATACTTGTTCAATTGTATACATCCCCATTTCAATCGGAGGAAATTCTTTTTTGAGTAAGTGTCCATAACAATTTTCAATTTCTGTAGGTTGTTGCCTTAGCAAATCTTTTAATTCTTCAAAACTCGGTGTTTTCGAGGTGAAATTATCTGGTGAAGTTCCATATCCAAACCATTCCATAAACGCTTTAGTAGTACTTGAAGATTCTTTCGTTAATGCTTCTAACCATAAAAGTTGATCTAAAAAGATATGGCCTAAATTCCAACGAATATTGTTATTAAAATATTCCGGTATGATTTCCGCTTCAATCGATGATACCTCTTCTACCGCTAATAGAATTTCATTGCGATACGTCTTTAATTGATTAAACAATACTTCATGCTCGTTTTTCACAAAACTAACCTACCTTCTACTAATTATAATAGGTATTATTCTACATAACTTGGAGTAACCCTTCTTTACTAGCACTAAAAAACGGAATTACAATCTAAATTACATAGATTGTAATTCCGTTCCCCTTAACTATATCTTTAACCCACTATATCTTTAAAAATAAGAATATAATACTTGTTGTAATTCATTTTTATCCTCGTAAGACATTGGAGAAATCCAACCAAAATGCTTGTTATCTTGCCCTTGTACGAAAAAGTAAGGATGAATGTCTTCTAATACAGGGAATAAAATCGATACGGCCGCTTCGAGATTGGAACATCGTAGCGATAACCCTCCATTTTCTACATATAGAAACAGTACTTCTTGATCTCGTTTTATTTGAATTCGGTTGCCTATTCGCTTCACATAAATATTCGGTGATGAAAATTGTTTTAGATGCATAGCAAATTTATACAAATGAAACTTCTGAGTTATAAATGTAAACTGTTTAATCAAATAATTTCTTTCGGGGTCGTTCTCATATTCATTAAAAAAACGATGCAATAAATCACTTTTATGAAAATAGCTTTTAGCGACTGGTTCTTTGATCCAATAAATAGAGTATGCATTCATACCGTATTCCCCCTTCTATTAACTATTATAGAAAGGTAGACTTTCAAATGTTGTCAAATTAGTTCGCAAATAACTTCTTCTTTTGTCGAATCCAACTAAAAATATAAAAAGAAAGACGAAACCTTAATGGAATCGCCTTTCTTCTATATGGACCTATTATTTTAATAAGTCTTCCACATGTTTTACAACATTTTCTACTGTGAATCCATACTCTTCAATAACTTTATCACCTTTTGCAGATGCACCAAAGCGATTAATACCGATTACTTTGCCATCAAGACCTACATAACGTTCCCATCCAAATGAAGCAGCCATTTCGATTCCTACTCTAGCTTTCACTTCTTTTGGTAGTACTTCATTCTTGTATGCATCCTCTTGAGCTTCAAAACGATCCCATGAAGGCATGCTAACGACTTGAACATCGATACCTTTTTCTTTTAATGTTTCTTGTGCACGCACTGCTAATTGAACTTCTGAACCAGTAGCTAGTAATAGTGCATCTGGAGTTTCTTTCTCAGATTTACTAATTACATAGGCACCTTTTTTCACACCTTCGTACGCATTTTCCTTCGTACCTTCTAGTGTTGGTAAGTTTTGACGAGTAAGAACAAGCGCTGTTGGCTGATGTTCAGATTCAAGAGCTAGTCTCCATGCAGCTTGTACTTCATTCGCATCCGCAGGACGAATAAGTGATAAGTTTGGAACTGCTCTTAAAGATGCTAATTGTTCAATTGGTTCATGAGTCGGACCATCTTCACCAACCGCAATAGAATCATGAGTAAACACAAAGTTTACTGGCATATTCATAATTGCTGCTAAACGAACAGCAGGGCGAAGGTAATCACTAAACACGAAGAACGTTCCAGCAAATACTTGTAAACCTCCATGCAAGGCCATTCCATTTAATGCCGCTCCCATAGCGTGTTCACGTACGCCAAACCATACATTACGTCCAGAATAATCTTCTTTTGTAAAGTCGCCTTCTTCTTTTATGGTTGTTTTGTTAGATCCAGCTAGATCTGCACTTCCACCAAAGAAGTTAGGAACTGCTTTAGCTACTGCATTTAACACTTCACCTGAAGATGCACGAGTTGCAATGCTGCTTCCAGGCTCATATATTGGAAGTTCTTTTTCCCAACCTTCTGGAAGTTGACCTTTGATTGCTAAATCGAATTGCTCTCCTAATTCTGGATAAGATTTTTTATATTCTTCAACCAGTTGATTCCAAGCAGCTTCTTTCTTTTCACCATCGTTAACGATTTTTTCTTGGAAATCAGCATATACTTCATCTGGTACATGGAATGGTTCATGTTCCCACTCATAATATTCTTTTGTTAATATTATTTCATCTTCACCTAGTGGCGCACCATGCGAAGCAGCAGAAGCTGATTTATTTGGAGAACCATAACCTATAATTGTCTTCACTTCAATAAGTGTTGGTTGCTTCGTATTACGTTGAGCTTCTTTAATTGCTTCACGAATAGCATTTACATCGTTTCCATCTTCCACTCGCAATACTTGCCAACCATAAGCTTCAAAACGTTTTTCCGTTTCCTCTGAGAAAGAACGATCTAGATCTCCATCTAATGAAATATCATTAGAATCATATAGAGCAATAAGTTTACCTAGACCTAAGTGACCTGCTAAAGAAGCGGATTCATGAGAAATCCCTTCCATTAAATCACCGTCACTTACTAAGGCATACGTATAGTGATCCACTACAGAATATTTATCTTTATTAAACGTTGCGCCTAAATGAGCTTCTGCCATAGCCATACCCACTGACATCGCAATACCTTGTCCTAAAGGTCCAGTAGTTGCTTCTACACCATCGGTATGATGTACTTCCGGATGTCCAGGAGTTTTGGAATCCCACTGACGAAATCCTTTAAGGTCTTCAATAGATACATCGTATCCAGAAAGGTGCAATAAACTATATAGTAACATTGATCCGTGTCCCGCTGATAATACAAAGCGATCACGGTTAAACCATTTAGAGTTTTTTGGATGATGATTCATAAAGTCTGTCCATAATGTGTACGCCATTGGCGCTGCACCCATTGGTAAACCAGGGTGTCCTGAGTTCGCATTTTCAATTGCGTCAATAGATAAAGTACGAATTGTATTTATTGATAATTGTTCTACCTTGCCTGACATTTTGCCTACCCCTTTCAAAATAAAGCCTTTACTTATCCATTCTATATTGAATTTATCATGACAACAAGCATGACTAATAGAATTTAATGTTTTTTGTTTCGATCTTGGTAATCACGAAGCTTTTGGGGAGTAACGTCTTTACCTTCTGGATCTAAAACGGTCACTGTACTTAACTGGTTTTTGAAAGAGCTTCGTACATTCTTTAAATATTCTTCACGAAGTTTTTTCTGCTCTGCTTTTTCTTCAGTTGTTAATCCTTCTTCTTTGGACTTTTTAGACAAAACATTAATTCTATCTAACTTATCCTTAGATAACATGGTGTCTACCTCCCCGCAATTAAAATAAAAAAAGACAGGATTTCACATCCTGACTTTTATCGTACTCTACCTGGATTTCAGATTCAAGTATTTTGATATTCTTGGTATCTACGGTGTACAGTAGCTTTCGAAACGTTGTAACCTAAACCATTTAGTACCTTTGTAATTTCATTAAATGTTAGCTCGTTTTGTCTTAATCGAACAATTTCTTCTATAGGTAGTTCGGATCGATCTCTACCGGGAGACTGGTCGATTTGTTTCAGATTTTTTTCCGGCCGATATCCCTCGCGTACCGCTCTTCGCATTCCTCTTTTTATTTTCATATTTTGTATTTTTCTCTGGTATTCTTCTACAATACCCACAATTTGTAATACCATCGAATCCGCTTCATTTAATACTAACTCACCTTCGTGAGCAACTGTGTAGATAGGAATATTCAGTTTGCCTAATTGATGAAAAAGTGCAATTTTTGTATTCCCTCTCCCTAATCGAGTTTCATCTTGAATACATAAACAATCCGCTTCTTTACTGGAAAAATATTCAAGAAGTTGAAAAAGTCCTTCCCGTTCGATATCGTATCCGCTTGCTTGTTCTTCGATACAATCAACAATCGTAAAGTCTAGCTTACTTGCTAATGTTTGCAATTCCTCTCGTTGGCGTATTAGGGATGACTCTTGGGTATGTTTATCCGTACTAACTCGACAATATACTACTGCTTTCAATCCTAACTTCCTCCTGTTTCAATTAACCGCTCGTTACCATAGAGAAATATAAAAAAGCGAGCGCTAAAGGCAAATGCTACCACATAGAAAGCATCGGTTCTAGTAAATTTTCTTTAGCATGATTTCAAAGCCCCTTTCCTCCGTTTGCAGAACAATTGTTCTTATTTGATTAAAAGTATATACCGAACATATGATCTTGTCAACAAAAAATTAGAACGAGTGTTTGCTTATTTTATAGTAAAATGATAAACTATCATTAATAAAAACCTATGCTAGAGGTGAACGTTTGATGACAAAACTATCAAAAAGACAACAAATGATCTTTGACTTCATTAAAAGCGAAGTTAAGTTAAAAGGATATCCACCATCAGTTCGAGAAATTGCCGTAGCAGTCGGACTCGCTTCCAGTTCAACTGTCCACGGACATTTAGAGAGATTGGAAAATAAAGGATATATAAGAAGAGATCCTACTAAACCAAGAGCAATTGAAATTATTGATTTAGAAATGGAGCAACAACTACCAAAAGATGAGGCACGGTATGCACCTGTAATTGGTAAAGTAACGGCAGGGATACCAATTACAGCTGTTGAAAATATTGAAGAGTTCGTCCCAATTCCAAGTTCAAGTGCCGGTCCTGACGATAATGTATTTGTACTTGTAATTGATGGTGAAAGTATGATTGAGGCAGGCATATTAGATGGAGACATGGTAATTGTTAAACAACAGAACACAGCAGTGAATGGAGAAATAGTTGTAGCGATGACCGAGGAGAATGAAGCAACAGTAAAACGATTCTTTAAAGAAGAAAATCGTATTCGACTTCAACCAGAAAATGCCACAATGGAACCATTATTTTATGATAATGTAACAATCCTTGGAAAAGTGATTGGATTATATCGAAATATACATTAAAAAAAAGAGTTTAGCTAAAATTCTATAGCTAAACTCTTTTTTTATATGCAAAGAATTATTCATCTACATAGTTTGTACATAAATTTGCAATCAAACTAATATCCTAATATTAGAGAATAGGAGGAGTGAGATCAAATGTCAGATAAATTCTACCAACGAAGATGGTTTTATATTCCCACTGCTGTCATAGCAATGGTACTAGGTATTTATTATTTAACCAAATATATCGATTTCTTAACATTACCTTTCTTATGTATTATCTTAATTATTGTTACAACGTTAGAAGTATTAGAAACAAAAAATATAAAGTCAAAAGAAAATATACTTAAGTTAGGGTCATCCGGATTATTAATCGTGCTTGCTTTATGGTACCAGATCACTGTCTTCATTTTATAAAAAATATACTTATATTATATATCTTATTCAACCTCTCTCTAATACATAAATCAAATAGTGTAAGAATCTGTTTAGTATAAGAATGTCAGACTTTTTATCTGCATATACTTAATTGGTTATTACATGGAGGGAGGAATAATCTTTGTTTTATCATTTTAAAGAATTGCAATTCGAAGCAAAACCAAGCAAACCTGATCCTGTATTTGCTAGAAAATTACAAGAAGTACTCGGTGGACAATATGGGGAAATTAGTGTAATGATGCAATATTTATTCCAGGGGTTTAACTCTAGAGCAGAACCAAAATATCGCGATTTGTTATTTGATATTGGAACAGAAGAAATTGGGCACGTAGAAATGTTAGCTACAATGATTGCTCGATTATTAAACGATGCACCATTTGAAACGCAGAAAAATGCTTATGACACAGATCCTGCTTTAGCAGCTATATTAGGTGGTTCCAACCCACAACATGCTATTGTTAGTTGACTTGGCGCTATGCCAGCTGATAGTAATGGAAATCGCTGGTCTGCAAATTTCATTATTTCCAGCGGGAATTTACTAGCGGACTTTCGTGCTAACCTTACAGCCGAGTCACAGGGAAGATTACAAGTTACTCGTTTATATAATATGACAGATGATCCAGGTGTAAGAGATTTGTTATCCTTCCTAATTGCAAGAGATACTTATCATCAAAATCAATGGTTTGCTGCAATACGAGAACTTGAAGAAAGGGAGAATGATATTGTTGTCCCTTCAACTTTCTCTAGATCAAAAGAGTTTCAAGAAGTGTCGTATACACTATTTAATTTCTCAGAAGGCGAAGAAAGTAAAAAAGGTAGATGGGCACATGGCCCAAGTTTTGATGGAAGAGGAGAATATAAATATGTAAGCGAACCAGTTTTTTGGGGAGGTGCACCTAAATTACCACCAGCTCCCCCACTATATTACAATACTCCACCATCTAAAATGTAAAAACCTCCTTAAGTATAGTATTCAATGTTTATACGAAATCACGAAATCAATAAACATCAAAGTTAAAATCCCCTTAACTTTGATGTTTATTGATTTATATTAAAGTTACAGGAATAATTTCTCCCAAGTTACTTTTCCTGCTTTCCCGTCAACTAAAATACTTTCTTTTTGTTGAAAAGATCTCACTGCATTATTTGTATTATCGCCAAAAATACCATCTAACCCTTTAGGATCTTCTCCATTAATATAAAGCATTGCTTGAAGTATCCATGTAATATTTCCTTTAGCACCACTTGCTATTGTTACTGTAGCAGATTTAGTTTTCTGTCCCCATATACCATCAACTGTTAAATTTGCATTGAATTGCTTATTTAATTCTATTTGATAACCTTTGATTGCTGCTTTAATTGTTAATGGACCAGCTATTCCATCAACCGCTAAACCTGTATCATATTTCCGATTCAATCCAGTTTGAATATCTTCCATAATTGTCTTGTTATCACTAAATTTTTGTAAATATTTCGTAGGGTCTAAACAATTATTTACTCTATCAGATGTCCAACCATAAGGTGGTTGACTCTCGGCTTTTTTACGTACTTCATAGTGCAAATGGGAACCGGTTACATTTCCTGTATCACCTTGTTTACCTATTACTTGCCCTTTTTTCACAAACTGACCAGGCTGTACGGAGACACTATCCAAATGAGCATATAATTGGCCTCGGTTATTTTTATCTTGAAGAAGTACAACAATTCCAAATCCACCTAAGCCAGTACCAGTCCTACCCATACCAGCAAAAATGACTTTTCCTTCTGTAAATGCTTGAATATTTGCTTTATGAGATTTAACTAAGTCTATTCCTGTATGAAAAGTAAATCCAATTCCTGACCACACGTCTCTTCTAAATCCAAATGGAGATGTTACCCGGTAATCTCGAAATGGCATATAATTCTCCTCCCTTTTCTAGTATTTATATGAAAAAAGTGACCAGCCCGACAGGACTAGCCACCTAAGTAAATCGTCTATTTTCTTGTTATCCAGTAAATACATCATCCTTTGGATAGCCTATATTCCCTTTGGAAGTTCTCGCTAAAGCAAAGGCTAAGGTAATCGGACCTATTCTTCCTGCTAGCATTAATATACATAGTAGCAATTTCCCGCTTTCACTAAGTTCAGCAGTTAGCCCCATCGATAAACCTACTGTACCGAATGCAGAAAACGCCTCAAAAATGATGTGAAGGTAAGGAGCGTCCTCCGTTATGGTTAGTAAAAAAATCACAGTAATTACCATTAACAAACTAATAACTGTGATAGCTAAAGCACGATGAACTACTTGACCTGGTATGGACCGTTTGAATATTACAGCTTCTTTTTTTCCTCTTAGGTAAGCATTTACAGCTAATACAATAACGATAAAAGTAGTTAATTTGATACCACTACCTGTAGAAGCACTTCCAGCACCAATAAACATAAGAAACATTGTTAAAGTTAAGGTAGCAGGATTCATACTTCCTATATCAAGACTGTTAAATCCAGCAGTTCTAGGTGTTACTGCTTGAAAATAAGAAGCCCATAATTTCTCATCCAACGCTAAATTAGCCAATGTTTCAGAATTTGTATATTCAAGTAAAAAAATTACAATAGTAGCTATTATATTAATCGATAATGTACCAATTATCATTAATTTTGTGTGTAATGATAATTGGTGATACTTTCTCGTCATCATCAGATCAGAAATAACTGTAAAACCTATTCCTCCGACGATAAAAAGAAAAGTTATGATTATATTTACTACCGGGTCGCCGACGTAGCCCATTAGACTATCTGACCAAAGCGAGAATCCAGCATTATTAAAGGCAGAAACTACATGAAACAAACTTGTAAATATGCCCACCAAATCCATATTCTGGTACCCAACGAATAGATAACAAGACTGTTGCAATTATTTCCATAGAAAATGTAAATATTAAAAGTGATTTAACAAGTCTTACTAACCCACCAAGTGTTGATTGATTAAAGGATTCCTGCACGAGTATTCTTTCACGTAGTCCTATTTTCTTACCTAGGATCAAGACAATCATTATTGCAAATGTCATTAACCCCAGACCACCTAGTTGTATCAGAATCATTATCACAATCTGACCAAAAAGTGTAAATTCCGTACCTGTGTCGAGTACGACTAACCCTGTTACAGTGGTTGCTGAAGTCGCTGTAAATAAAGCATCGATTACACTGATTGGTTCCGAAGTTGAAATCGGCAAGGTTAATAAAAATGTACCTACTATTATTACTGCTATAAACCCTAATGTTAAAATCTGAGGAGGATTTAGTGAAAGTTTCCAAAATATTGGAAAGCGACTCATCATTTATATCCCCTTTTCCTCAAATTTTCGTATAGATTGATTACTTCCCATAGTTACTAGAATAGATCCCTCTGGAATAATCTCATCAGGATGCGGAGAGACATTAATTCCCTCCTTTGTTTTTATTGCTAGGATAGTCACACCGAATTTTGCTCTTAAATCTAATTCTAATAGACTTTTATTGTGAATTTTTTTAGAAGCAACTAATTCTACAATACTATATTCATTTGATAAATTTATATAATCAACAATTTTCTCCGACGCCATGTTATGTGCTACTCTTAAACCCATATCTGATTCAGGGTGTATAACTAAATCTGCTCCGATTTTAGTAAGGACATTTTGATGATGTCTATTCTCAGCTTTAACCCATACTTTATCTGTCCCTAATTCTTTAAGGATTAAAGTGGTTAGTACACTTGATTGAATATTATCTCCAATTGCTACAACAACATGGTCAAAATTGGATACTCCAAGACTATTTAACGCTTCTTCGTCTGTACTATCTAATTGGACAGCATGGATCGTATACGGCATATACTTTTTAACTTTTTCGATGTCTTTATCAATAGCTAAAACATCACACCCTAAATAATAAAGCTCTCTGGTAATACTTCCTCCAAAACTACCTAATCCAATGACAATAAATTGTTTCTTCTTCCCACTAATTCTTCTTGGCATTTTCACCACTCCTTTGACATTAAAAAACCATTACAAAGAAATGGTCTAGAAATAAGACCTTTTCTCCCTATGACGCTTACGAGGTTAGCTGTCGGATTAGGGACATAAAGTATCCCTTCTAAATATTTAGATTCACCCCAAGACAAATGTTTTA